>CAMWXB010000009.1 GCA_947178125.1 uncultured Lachnospiraceae bacterium
CTACATTAGATATCTTTTTTTTGCAAAAAATCCCATTTATATTTAAATTTTTTTATTTGTTAAAATTTACCATCTGCATAACATGATTTTAAAATACAGAAGCAGTTTTATTCTATAATAAAATCATGTATAATACCCATAAACAATAGAAATTCATAAAAATCAGGTATGGAAAACGGAGCAGATATGGAACAGAAAATACAGAAAAGCAAAAAACCGAAACACAGCAGAGAAAACATTCATATCACCTTTAATATGGCATGGCCTTCCATCGTAGAATCTTTCTTTGTTGCCTTTGCAGGACTGGTGGATTCGCTGATGGTCAGCTCTCTCGGTTCTTATGCGGTAGCCGCCGTAGGACTTACCACGCAGCCCAAATTTATCGGCCTGTCGCTTTTCTTTGCTTTAAATGTGGCTATTTCAGCCCTGGTCGCCAGACGGCGCGGGGAAGAAAATGCCAGAGAAGCGAACCGCATCCTCAGCACCGCTATTCTCTTTATCATTGCGGCCGCTGTGGTATTAAGTATTCTGCTCGTAGCTCTGGCAGACCCCATCATACATATATGCGGCTCCACGCCGGAAACACATGACAGCGCAGTAGCTTATTTCAGGATTATTATGGGCGGCATGATCTTTAACTGCATCCAGATGGGCATCAATTCCGCCCAGAGAGGCGCAGGCAACACAAAAATTACCATGCGCACGAACGTGACCTCTAACACAGTCAATATTATTTTTAACTATCTGCTGATCACCGGACATTTTGGTTTTCCCGCACTGGGCATTCACG
Organism: uncultured Lachnospiraceae bacterium; assembly: GCA_947178125.1. Taxonomy (GTDB): domain Bacteria; phylum Bacillota; class Clostridia; order Lachnospirales; family Lachnospiraceae; genus UBA3282. The sequence continues at coordinate 791 of CAMWXB010000009.1, forward strand.
GCGCAGCTCTGGCGACCGTTCTCGGAACAGTTGTTGCATGTATCATGAGCATCCTGTCCATCCTGAAACCCGACGGATTTATCAGCCTTCCTTATATTATAAAAAATAAAGTTTTCCCGGCGGCAGAGAGTTTTTTCCATCTCGTCAAAGTCGGATACAGCGTTTTCTTTGAACAGATTCTGATGCGCATCGGCTTCATGATGACTGCAATCATGGCCGCAAAGCAGGGAACCGACGCAATGGCTGCCCATCAGGTGGGCATGAATATCATGGGGCTTTCTTTCTCCTTCGGAGACGGACTTCAGGCCGCAGCGGTAGCGCTGATTGGACGCAGCCTCGGCGCCGGAGACGAGGAGCTTGCCAAAGAATACGGCCGCATATGCCGAATGTTCGGCGGCATTATTTCCGTATGTCTCGCAGTCATATATTTCTTCGGCGCCAAACCGCTCATGAACCTTTTCTTTGTAGAGGAGCACATTGTTGCCATCGGCGTGAGCATCATGCGTGTCATCATCTTTGTTGTCGCATTTCAGATCAGTCAGGTCGTATACATGGGCTGTCTGCGGGGTGCGGGAGATACCTTTTATACCGCAGTTGCCTCCACTATCAGCGTCACCTTCATCCGTACCATCGGCTCTTATCTGGGCGGCTATGTATTCGGACTTGGCATCGTTGGTATCTGGCTGGGCGTTCTGGCGGATCAGATATCGCGTTTCCTTTTTGCTTCGACACGCTTTAAAAAAGGAAAATGGACACAGATTAAAATATAGCGTTTTATAATTTCTTTATTCTTTCTTTATGTTTCTGTTATTGATTATCTGTTCTATTTGATGTATAACAAATATAAACAAAGGAACAGAGAATTGATTTCTCCGATTTCGGAAATAATAAACAGATATTATAAAGAAGGAGTGATTTTTATGTTAAGACCAGCATTATTTGACAACCGTAGCTATAAACCCATGTTCTTTGAGGATTCATTCGACAAAATGTTCGACAATGCTTTCCGGGATTTCTGGGGTAACAATGAGTTGGAGCGGCACGATGCATTCAGAACAGATGTGATCGATCAGGGTGACAGCTATCTGCTTCAGGCTGAGCTGCCGGGATTCCAGAAAGAAGACATCAACATCGATCTGAAAAATGACCTCCTGACCATTTCGGCTTCTCACAAAGAGGAAAAGGACGAAGAAGACAAGAACAAATATATCAGAAGAGAAAGATATTACAGTTCTTATTCCAGAAGCTTCCGCGTGAACAATATTGAAGCCGGTGATATCGATGCCAGCTACAATAACGGTATCCTGGAAGTCAAATTTCCAAAGAAGGATATTGAGAACAAAGAAGCTGTCCGGAAAATTGAAGTAAAATAACCTAACCTCATCGCTGTAAAGCAGAGGTAGATGTATACCATATCAGAAGCGGCTTTTCATGAGCCGCTTCTTTTCTGTTCCTTTTTGTTCCTTCAAAAACTTATCGACAACATTTTCTCATATGGTTTTCATTATTTTTCATCTTTTATTGTTTAAAATAGTATTGACTTTTTATGTTATGCAAGTATAATTGTATACAATAATCCAATGTGATAAAGCTTTCACTATAAAAACACAGAGGCTATGGAAAGGTGTAAAAACATTATGAAAAAAATATTGTACAACCAGCACACGCATCTGCTTGAAGAAAATCAATATGTCTACGGTCTTCAGGACGTTCCGTCACCGCAGCTGTTCCGGGAAATTTTTCCCTATGATATGGTTCCCAAGATTACATACAACCACCGTCATGTACCGATCAATATGCCTGAAGAAATCTTCATTTCAGACACAACTTTCCGGGATGGCCAGCAGTCCAGAACACCCTATACGGTCGAGCAGGTCGTTGCTATTTATAAAATGCTGCACCGCCTTTCCGGCCCGAACGGCATTATCCGGCAGAGCGAATTTTTCGTATATTCGCCAAGAGACCGCGATGCCATCGAAAAATGTATGGAACTCGGCTATGAATTTCCGGAAATAACGACATGGATCCGCGCAACAAAAGAAGACTTTGCCCTTGCAAAAAGCATGGGTATTCAGGAGACCGGTATTCTCGTCAGCTGTTCTGACTACCATATTTTCAATAAAATGGGGCTTACGAGAAGTCAGGCCATCGACAAATATCTCCGCGTCATCCAGGAATGTCTGGATGCGGGACTGCGTCCGCGATGCCACTTTGAAGATATCACACGGGCAGATTTTTATGGCTTTGTCATTCCCTTTGCCATAAAACTGAAAGAACTCTCCGATGAATATCAGATTCCGATTAAAATACGGGCATGCGATACATTGGGACTTGGTGTTTCCTATCCCGGCGTTTCCCTGCCGAGAAGCGTTCCGGGTATCATATACGGTCTGTCCCATTACGCAGGCATTTCAAGCGATATGATAGAATGGCACGGTCACAATGACTTTTATAAAGGCGTTTCAAATGCGGGGGCGGCATGGCTTTACGGCGCTTCTACCGTCAATTGTTCTTTGCTTGGTATCGGCGAACGGACCGGTAATGTTCCTCTGGAAGCAATGGTCTTTGAATACGCTTCTTTCAAAGGTTCATTCGATGGTATGGACCCAACGGTCATTACAGAAATTGCCGATTTTATTACAAAGGATACAAACTACACGATTCCGCCGATGACCCCATTTGTCGGTGAAAACTTCAACCTGACAAAAGCCGGTATCCACGCTGACGGCCTTCTGAAAGATGAAGAAATTTATAATATTTTTGACACCGGAAAACTGCTCAACCGTCCTCCGCTCGTTGCCATCAATAACATCTCCGGCGTGGCCGGAATCGCATACTGGCTGAACCAGTACTATAACAACACGGGCGAATCTGCAATTTCCAAGAAAGACCCCCTCGTTCTCTATATCAAAAAGTGGGTGGATGAACAATATGCGGACGGAAGGATTACCTATATAACAACTTCTGAATTAGTATCTTTAGTCGAGCAGTATCAGGCTCAAAATAATATTTCTCAGTCAATAACCCCGCCGCAGACAGCGGAGCATGGAATTTGATACGCCCCAAGGGGCAGGGTATTGACCCTCGCGGCATTTGTCAACTGTCCGTGTAAGCACGGCTGTTTGACTCATTGCTCGCGGGAATAAATCCTTTTCTGAAAGAACGCCATATTCCGGGCGTTCTTTTTACATACTTTTTTCATTCTTTGAACACAGAACCTTCATATTTTTGCCATATGATGGTTCTGGTAAATGTTACAGAAAGGAGCCAAACACCCGCATGGATTTTCGCCATGAATGGAAGCATGAAATCAATTTATCGGACGTGATCACACTAAGACAGCGCCTTCGGGCAGTTGCACAGCCGGATACACATACGATCGATGGCAGCTATGAAATCCGAAGCCTTTACTTTGACAACCTGTCGGATAAAGCCCTGCGTGAAAAGCTGAACGGCGTCAACGTCCGCGAAAAATTCCGTATCCGATATTATAACGGAGATACTTCCTGTATCCGTTTGGAAAAGAAATACAAAAAGGGCAGTCTCGGCAATAAAACAAGTGCGCTTTTGACAAAAGATGAAGCACGGGAAATTGTGAACGGCCATTTCGATTGGATGCGGCAACACAAAGAACCGCTCATACAGGAATTTTATACCAAAATAACGGCACAGGGACTCCGGCCAAAAACCATTGTGGATTACACGAGGGAGCCTTACATATATCCGCCCGGCAATGTCAGGATCACCATCGACCGCCACATACGGACCGGCCTTTCCCACACGGATTTTCTGGACCCCGACTGCCCCACGGTTCCCATCAAAGACGATCCGGTCATTCTGGAAGTAAAATGGGATGCCTGGCTGCCGGATATCATCCGTAATGCCGTACAGCTGGAAAACTGCCATCTCACCGCTTTTTCCAAATACGCGGCCTGCCGCATGTACGACTGACCAATTTTAATTCAAATTTCTGAAAAGGAGAATTCATTATGACTTTTAACGACATTTTTAAATCAAATTTTCTGGAGAATGTTACCGGCGTCAGCATCTTTGACACATTGACAGCGTTAATACTGGCTTTCTGCCTCGGTCTTTTTATCTTCTTTGTCTATAAAAAGACTTTTTCCGGCGTTATGTATTCCTCCAGCTTCGCCGTTACGCTGGTAGCCCTGACGATGATCACAACGCTGGTCATTCTTGCCGTAACATCCAATGTCGTGCTCTCCCTCGGTATGGTCGGTGCCCTGTCTATTGTCCGTTTCCGTACCGCGATAAAAGAGCCTCTGGATATTGCTTTTTTATTCTGGTCTATTGCCGTAGGCATCGTTCTGGCCGCAGGCCTGATTCCTCTGGCCGTAATCGGCAGTCTCTTTATCGGCATTTTCCTGCTTCTATTTGTGAATCGGAAACCGCATACCAATCCTTATATCATCGTTATTGATTGTACGGACCATGAAAGCGAACTGAAAGCGCTCGCTTATCTAAAAGAGCAAGTCAAGCGCGTTGTTGTAAAAAGCAAAACTGCAAGAAAAGGGGCCATTGAACTAAATCTGGATATTCGACTAAAAGATGACAATACAGACTTTATCAATACGCTCTCCGAAATGGATGGTATCAACAGTGCCGTACTGGTCAGCTATAACGGTGACTACATGGGATAGGAGGCCGCTATGTCAGCAAGTAAATATATCGACAAAATCTGCTGTATCGCGCTCATTTTTGCTTTGTTCATTACTTTTCTTTTATCCAATATAGCACAATCAGAGGTGTTGCCAGTCAGCGCAGCCGCAGGATATGAATCCCGGCTGTTCAATACCGCGGCCGTGCATACGATTGATATCGTTATGGATGACTGGGATTCTTTTCTCGAAAACTGCACGGACGAAAAATATGTGGATTGTACGGTCATCATCGACGGCGATGTATACCGAAACGTTGGGATTCGGGCAAAAGGCAATACTTCCCTGTCCTCGGTCGCCAATTATGGAAATGACCGGTACAGCTTCAAAATAGAATTTGACCATTATGACAACGCTAATACCTACTATGGGCTGGATAAACTCTGCCTGAATAATATCATTCAGGATAATACTTATATGAAGGACTATCTTACTTACACGCTCATGTCTTCCTTTGATGTAAATGCACCTCTCTGCAGCTATGCCTACATAACGGTAAACGGTAAGGACTGGGGACTTTACCTTGCTGTTGAAGCCGTTGAAGAATCCTTTTTACAACGCTGTTATGGCAGCGATTATGGAGAACTCTATAAACCGGACAGCACGACGATGGGCGGCGGCCGCGGTAACGGAAGAAATTTTGACCAGGAAAAATTTGACGAACAGGGAGACTTTCCTCCGCACGATAGAACTGATATGCCTGAAAGACCTGACCGGTCCGACCCAGCCGATATGTCTGAAAGGCCCGATTTGCCAGACTGGAATGAAAATGAATCTGATGGCCGAAGGTTTTCCGAATATGGCGATAGGATGCCGCCCGATGAATTTGACGGCACGATGCCCGGCGTTAAGGATAATGTCATGGGCAGCAGTGATGTTTCCCTTATTTATACGGATGACGAATACGACAGTTATCCCAATATTTTTGAAAATGCCAAAACGAATATTACAGACAGTGATAAGGACCGCCTGATTGCTTCCCTGAAGCTGCTGAATGAAGGTGAAAATATCGCGGATGTCGTCGATATGGATGCCGTTATCCGCTATTTCGTGGTTCATAACTTTGTTCTGAATTTCGACAGCTATACCGGCTCCATGATACACAATTATTATTTGTATGAAAAAGACGGACAGCTATCCATGATTCCATGGGATTACAACCTTGCTTTTGGCGGATTTAAGTCAGAATCCGATGCTACGGCACTGATCAACTATCCCATCGATACGCCGGTTTCCGGCGGAACCATTGATTCCAGGCCGATGCTCGCATGGATATTCAACAACGAAGAATATGTGGAACAATACCACCACTATTTTTCTGAATTTATTTCCGAATACTTTGACAGCGGCTGTTTTACAGATATGATCGACTCTCTATCGGATATGATTTCGCCTTATGTGGAAAAAGATCCGACAAAATTCTGTACCTATCAGGAATTTCAGGAGGGCGTTACCACTTTAAAGGAATTTTGTATCCTGCGCGCCAAAAGCATAAGCGGACAGTTAAATGATTCTATTCCCTCTACAGATACCGAGCAGGCCCAGGACGATTCTTCCCTGATCGATGGCAGCCACCTTTCCATTTCGGCTATGGGCGCCATGGATAAACGGATGGAGCCAAATATTTCTGAAGAGCGCAGTTTCTGAAACTGCGCTCTTCGATTTTCTGAGCCTGATTAATTTCCTGCGCCATGTCTCATGGCTTTTCTGACTTCTTCTACATCATAGTTCGGTGCAAATGACTGTGCAGCACAATAAATTTCCTCTATGATCGAACGTTCTTCTTCCCAGTCTTCTAATATTTCCGCTATCGCTTTTCCTTTTCTAAGCATTTTACAAACCATTTTGATCAAAAGATACTCCTCCCCTTCTTTTCGTCCTTCTTCCCTTCCCGCTTCTCTCGCTTTCTTCCTGGCCTCCGGTAGATTGTAACCCTTGAAATTTTCAAACAGTTCACCCATTTTTTTCTCCTCAAGTTTTCCAACCTTTTCAAATCTTCTTTGGGTTTTTCTATCGTATCAGAAAATACGACGCTTATTTCTGATGAAATATAAGACTCACACAGATTTTATATGAGACGAATATATTATATAGAATCGTACAAAAAAATGCAAGAAAAAGTTTTCCAGCAAAGAAAAACGCTTCACTGGGAACGTCTTTAAACTATCCGATTCCTCACCATTTTAATCCTCCAAAACAAAACTCTCAGATTGCAAATCACAGTAACGTCTACCTTTTACCGCAGTAAATTTTAACACACAATAATCCGGGTCGTTCACACCCTGCTTATAGTACATCCTATCTCCGGGCTGCCAGATTTCCTTCTTTATTTCCTCATCCTGTAAAACTTCCATCGTACCGACCAACATAATGCCTTCATAGACAAAGCGCCCCCGTTTATAAAAATAAATACTCGCCTTTGGATTTTTCATGTACTGTCCGGTACGCATGGAAGAAGTATTTGTTGAAAAATAAAAGCAATTCCCTTCCATTCTGCGCGGTGTAAACATTGCCTTGATATTCGGAAAACCATCCTCATCCACAGAGGCAATGAATGCAGTCTTCTGTTTTTTTATAAATTCATAAATATATTCTCTCGTTACCATTTTCTGTTCCTCCTTGTCTGCAAAAAAACGAATCTACTTAACATTCCTCAGTGCAGCGGAAAATTTTCTTCATATTCTGCCAGAGTATCCCGTATCCGAACAAGATACCCTTCAAATTCTTTCAACTCCTTTTCCGAAAAACCCTGATAGAAAAGAACTCCCATCTGTTCCGATACCGCTTCGTATTTTATCCGCATGGACTTAGCATACTCTGTAAGCGATATAATTGTCTGACGGCGGTTCTCCGGGTTAATCGTTCTTTCCAGAAGCCCCTTCTGAACCATCCCGTCGATTACGATAGAAACTGTATTTTTGGCAAGCGATGTCTGACGGCTGATCTCGCTGACCGTAAGATGGTCTTTTTTCCAAAGTACAAATAAAATCCGCCCTTGTCCGCTGCTTATTTCAATACCGTTTTCAATCAACAATTTTTCAAATATCCTGTCCTGAAGCTGTTTTATCTGGGTAATATAAAACCCGCCTTTTGTTTCCACAGTGTACCTCATTTCTTATTAGAACAATTCTATATAGAATAATTAGAGAATAACATATTACACTTACAAAGTCAATACGTTACAAATCCTCTATTTCGTCCACTTCTTTACAGATTCCCCGGCATATCAGACTGCGCATGGCATCTTTCTGCACTGTCTTACTATACTGCTTCTCACTTAAAAACATACCATAACTTAATACTTTAGAATAAACGCTCATTAACAGGTAATTCTTCTTTTCCTGCGAAAGTGTTTCTTTTTCATTGAATACATCCTTTAACACCTGCTTCGCAACGCTTACCACCGGCTTTTCTCCGAATAATCTCTGCTGCTCTACCACTTCGCGAAAACGCCTGCTCGTAACGGCATTGCTGGATATGAGTTGAACAAGACGAAACAGACAATTCGTATTCGGAATCTGCTGCTCCATCTTACAGAGCACATAGTTTACTTTGTCAGACAGATTCTTTTCCTGGTCTATCCCTTTACAAATCGTCTGACAGAACATCTCCACATTATAAAAAATTGCCCTGGCGATCATTTCTTCTTTATCGGAAAAATACTCATAGGCGGTACCTTTCCCGATGCCGGCTTTTTTCGTTATCTCCGACACCGTAAGGCTGTTAAGGTCCGTTCCCTCTTCGAACAGCTCAAATACTGCCTGATAAATCGCCTTCACTTTCGGCGGACATTCCGCCCCCGTATTATCTTTTACTTTACTCATTTCTATTAAACCTTCCCGTCATGCCGCCTGCTGCGGCACAAACTCTTCACACTTTCATTCCAAAAATAATCAATTCTCCAAATCTTCTTTCTTTTTCCTGTCCCTTGTAAAAATGTCATAAATGCAGGGAATAACGATCAATGTCAGCAGTGTACCGTAAATCAATCCGCCAATCGTTACAACAGACATCGGCTTCGACATATCCGCTCCCATATCATCGCTGAAAGCCATCGTACTCAATGCCAAAATCGTTGTCAGCGCTGTCATCATGACCGGACGGATTCTTGTTTTTCCGGCGGTAACAATGGCCTCCTTTTTTTCCATGCCTTCCGCGCGCAGCTGGTTCATATAATCTACGATGACGATACCATTATTAACAATAATACCCGACAGCATGACAAAACCGATCATTGCGATAACGCTCACTTCACTTCCGCTGATGACAAGTCCCATAAATCCCCCTGTAAAAGCAAGCGGAATCGTGAACATAATGATAAAAGGCGAAAGCAGCGACTGGAACTGTGCCACCATGATCAAATACATGAAGATCAGTGCAAGGAGCAGCATCAGATAGACCTGTTCCATTGCATCATTTATCGTTTCGTTCTCACCGCTCATCGTAAAGCTGTAACCGCTTGGCATCTCATAGTTTTGCAGCGCTTTTTCCACATCGTCGGATACAAAACTGATATTATGACCATCTGCAACAGAGGCGGTCACACCGATATAACGGCTCTGTTCCACACGATTGACCGATTTGGGGGCCTGTGTGCTTTCAAAGACGGCAATATCGGAAAGTTTGATTTTTTCTTTCGTACCGTCCTGTTTGCTTCTTTCAATTTCCAAATCCTTGACCAGATTTCTGGTCAGCTCTAAATCCTTTGCATTTTTCACATACACATCGTACTCTTCTATCTCTGTTTCCAGTGTCGTAGCGCTCGTGGCATCCGCAAGCTTTGCCTGTATCTGCTGAAAAATCTGTGCAACTGTCAATCCATGCTCGATTGCTTTATTTCTGTCAATTATGATACGCAGCTCCCCGGTAGATTCTTCCAATCCGTCGGATACGTCTGCAGTTCCTTCCACACTTTCGACAATTGCCGCAACATCTCTTGCGATCTCCTGCAGTGTATCCAGTTCACGCCCTTTAATTTGAACGGTAATGCCGCTTCCGCCCAGTGCGCTCATATCCATTGTCGATGTCTCAATCGCCGCTTCTGCCTGTGCCATTTCCAGAATATCCGCAATATTTACTTCAATGTCTCGTGCAATTTCCAGATTGTCCCTTTCCTTATCTTCCCGCAGAGAAATATAAAGTGAAGTAACGTTCGTAGAGGAATTTCCGCCGCCCGTCAGCATGCCCATGTTGGAAGTGCTTGCCATCGCACCGACATCCACAACTTCGTCCATTTCCATCAGTTTTTCCACTACCCGGTCCGTTACCTCCGCTGTCTCGGCAAGCGGCGTATCTTTCGGCAGCGTCAACGTCATGCTGATCTGTGTACTGTCCATATCCGGCATAAAGGCCGTTCCCTTTGCAAAAGACGCTTTCATGCTGACGACTAAAAGAACAATCACTAACAGCAGTACGACCGGCTTGAACCGCAGCGACAATCTCAATATTTTTTCATAGAATTTCATCAATACGCCAAAAAATTTTCCTTCTTTCTGCTCTCTGGCTTTGGAAAGCATTCCTGCTGCCATAGCAGGAACTACCGTCATGGCTATCAACAGACTTGCAAACAAAGAATAAGCAATCGTAAGGCCCATATCGACGAATAACTGTCTCGTGATGCCTTCCGTAAAAACAATCGGAAGAAAGACGCATACCGTTGTAAGGGTAGATGCAATAATGGCTCCTGCTACCTCTCCCGCACCTTTTACGGCTGCCTCCTTCGCCGAATATCCTTCGCTTCGCATCCTGTAAATATTTTCGATAACAACAATGGAGTTATCCACCAGCATACCAACACCGAGCGCCAACCCTGACAAAGATATAACATTCAGTGTTATTCCGCTGAAATACATACACACAACTGCCGTGATCAGACTGATCGGAATCGAACATGCAACGACCGCCGTTGGACGCCAGTCTTTCAAAAATAAGATCAGGATCAGGACCGCAAGAATGGCGCCGAACAATACATTATTGATAATGGAATCCATGATAAAATCAATATAAATTCCCTGATCCATCAGCGTAATCAGAATCAAATCTTCATTTTCTGCCTTTAACTGCTCAAACTTGTCCAGAATCCTGTCGGAAACATCGCCCGTGGAATAACCGGTCTGCTTCTGGATTGTGACCATTATGCCGGGCGCGCCGTTCACATTTGCATAAATATCGCCGGAATTATCCGTCATGAACACATCCGCCACATCGCCGAGCGTAATGATATCAACACCGTCCATTTCGGTATTGATAAGCGGCATTTTTTTCAAAGCCTCAATATCTTCCGGTTTATCGCCTACCCTGACAAGATAGTCAATTCCTTCTTCCGTAACATAGCCCGCCGGCATGGAAAAATTCTGTGCCGCCAATAGGGATTTCACCGTATCGACAGTAAGAATGCCATTCATATCAGCCTGGTCATACGCATTTTCCCGTGCCTCCTCCAGGTCTTCTTCCCCGTCCAATATCTGCTGTAACGCATCGGCAAGCTGTTCGGCGGTCTCATTTAGCTGCTCCTCGCCATCTTTTAACTGCTCCAATGCGGCATCAAGCTGTTCCTGACCGGCTTCAATCTGTTCTTCGCCCGCCTCCAGCTGTTTTTCACTCGCTTCTAACTGCGTTTCTGCCGTAGTAATCTGAAGTTCACCGATGCTGATGACTGTCTGGGCATTGGCAAACTCAATGGCTGCTGTCAGATTCCCCTGGTATAGTTCAACAAGAGCGTTGTCCAGTTTATCGATGTTGTCTTCAATCGTAGGAAGCTGTGCCTCCAACGCCGCGATCATTGTCTCCTGCATCGTGACCGTTCCGACAAGTTCTTCTCTCTGTGCTTTCATCGCTTCTATACCGGCCGCTCCGCCCATCGCTTCAATAGCGCCGCTCAACGATTCTTTCATAGCCATTACACTTGCGATGATCTCCATATCGCTCATACTGCTCATATCTACCGGAAGCAGCTGAGAAATAATCAATTTCTGCTCTTCTGTAAGAGAATTGTTAACATCCAACGACAGACTGTCTATCATATTAATCGTGGCAACCGCACTTTCATACTGTGCTACAGCCTCATCAATCTGCGTTATGCCGGCCTGTGCCGCTTCCTTCGCTGCCTGAGCCGACGCAATCTCCAGCGTCAGATGCGTTTTGGCCGCCTCCAGATCCGCTTTCGCCGTCAGAATTTCCGTCTCCGCTTCCGCCAGCTTTTTCGTCATTTCGCTCTTCTGATTGTCAAGTTCACTCTTTCCTTCCTCAAGCTTCGTTTTATTTTCTGCTATCTCAGCCTTTCCATCCTCCAGCTTCTGTTTATTTTCTTCCAATTCCACACGACTGTCATCGAGTTCCTGCTGGCTGTCCGCAATCTCCTGTTTACTATCCTCCAACTCCGTTCTCGCATCGGCCAGTTCTGCCTGACCGTCATATATCTCCTGTTTGCCGTCGGCCAGTTCCTGCTCCGCTTCCTTCATTTCTTCATCAATGGAAGAAAAGACCTGCTCGTTAATGGCATCGATTTTTTCCTGACGAATGATCACATTTACGCTTTCCTCGAACAGACCGGTCGCGCTGGCCGAAGCTACGCCCTCGATACTTTCCAACTCCGGAAGAACAATGTTCTGTGTCATTTCACTGACTTCCGCGTCAGTCATACTCGTATTACCGACTGCCGCAATCATGATGGGCAGCATGTCCGGATTCAGTTTCATAATAATAGGGCTTCCAACAGAATCATCCCAATAGCTTTTAATTTGGTCCAGAGTTTCCCGAATTTCCAGAGAAACTGCATTCATATCCGCCGACTGTGCAAATTCCAGAATGACCATCGAATAATTTTCACTGGAGACCGAGCTGATTCCTTCTATATTGCTGACCGTCGCCATAGATGCCTCTACGGGCTGCGTTACTACCATTTCCACTGTCTCCGGACTTGCTCCGGGATACGTTGTCATGACAATAACATAAGGCAGACTGATACTCGGTAACAAATCCGTAGACATCCTCGTAAAAGAAACAACGCCAAGGACAATCGCCAGAATGACCGCTACCAGAACGGTATAGGGTTTTTTTACACTGAATTTTCCTAACATCGATATGTATGCTCCTTTTCCGTCCGACCAGTCGGTCGGTCATACTGTTCAAAAAACCTGAAACGTTTTTACATTTCAGGTACTTTTTTAACCGTAGCCAAATCCTCTACGAAATAAATTTAGAATGGATGGAGGTGGATTCGAACCACCGAAGCAATTTGCAGCAGATTTACAGTCTGTCCCCTTTGGCCACTCGGGAATCCATCCATTTACAACTATCATTTATATCACATCATCGTTCAAATTGCAAGAAATTTTTCTTTTCCGGTCTGTCAAAAATATGCTGTAAGATAATCGCAGAGGTCGGCGGCAGCGTAATATTTACTTTTCCCGCTATAACAGGATATTCTTTCGATGCCGTCGTAAAACCTTCACCCGTTGTGAGAAGCAGCTGCCGCAGCATGCATTCTTTCGGCATACCGAGATGCCATACGGATAAAGAGCGCGTAATCTCATAATCGTTATTGTTGATCAGAATGACGGACTGCGCTTCTTTCGTAAAACGTCCATAGCCGATTACATTATAATCTTCCACAATATATTTCAGCGAACCTGTCAAAAACTCCTGATTCTGTTTATGAATTTTGATGATTTCCTTATGGAACTCAATTAACTCTTTATCTTCATGTCCCCATGGATATGTCCTTCTGTTGTCTGGGTCCGTAAAACCGCAGACACCCGCTTCATCTCCATAATAAATCGTCGGCGCGCCGATCCATGTCATCTGAATGACTACCGCTTCCCGAAAAACTGCCTTATTGATACCCTCATTTGCCGCTTCCGGCCCTAAGGTATTGGTTCTCCCAACACGCCTGTTCGTTCTTGTCAAAAACCGGGAATGGTCGTGATTGGATAATTCATTCATCGCCGTCTGCAGAGACTGCATCGGAAAACACGCACAATGATGCTTCATTGCATTCCAGAAGCATTCCGCATTTCCATATAAATCTGTACGATGGTCATCACTGTGCTTCTGCATACCGGTCAAAAACCAGGTGACAGGCTCCATAAAAGCATCGTAATTCATGACGGTATCCCACTCTCCGCCCTGCAGCCAGTCCTTCGGGCTTCCATAGTGCTCCGCCAGAATGATCGCATCAGGATTGGCCGTCTTGACCGCCTTCCGGAACTCTTTCCAGAAAATATGATTAAATTCCGGGCTATGACCTAAATCGGCTGCTACATCCAGCCGCCAGCCATCCGCATTGTATGGCGGCGATACCCATTTTCCGGCAATATAAAGCACATAATTGAACAACTCCCTGGAATTTTCATAATTCAATTTCGGAAGTGTATTATGTCCCCACCAACCGTCATAAACCTCGTTATATGGCCATTTATGATCATCAAAGAACTGAAAATAATCATGATACGGACTGTCTTTTGTAATATAGGCTCCCTTTTCATAACCATCCGCATTCTCGTAAATTCTTTCTCTGTCCATCCATTTATTGAAAGAGCCACAGTGATTAAAAACGCCGTCCAGAATTACCTTAATGCCCCGTCTGTGCGCCTCTTTGACCACTTCCGCAAAAAGCGCATTACTTGCTTCCAGATTTTCCCGATTGGAAATCCGGTTGATGTATTTTGTCGCTAACCGGTTCTCATGCTGCCCCGGCTGTAATACATCTCCGGTATCATTGACGATCTTCCCGAAATGTGGGTCGATATTATCATAATCCTGTATATCATACTTATGATTTGAAGGAGAAACAAAGAGCGGATTAAAATAAATTGCATCGATACCTAAATCCTGCAAATAATCCATTTTATCCAGAACACCCTGTAAGTCACCGCCGTAAAATTCCCGAACGCCCATCTGCGCCGGATATTTATTCCAATCATCGACTTTTACGGTTCCATCATTAATATAGCGGTACTCATTTGTCAGAACATCATTCGAAGGGTCTCCGTTATAGAAGCGGTCCACATAGATCTGATAAAAAACAGCGCCTTTTGCCCAGTCAGGCGTTTTAAATCCCGGAATGATTTGAAAATGATAATGCTCATCAATATCTCTGACAACGCCTCGTGTATCAAAAATACAGGAAATCACACCAGCAAAAATTTCAAAATAATAGACCAGCTTTTCATTTTCTAGCTGTTCCGTATGTTCATAATAATCAAAATATTCGTCCGATTCGGACTTTAACATCAAATGTTTTCCATTTTTATTTACAAAAAAAACTCTGTCAATATTATTCTTAGCAGAACGGAACCGAATCGTCACTTCTCCATAAGCGCTGGGTTCTGCCGGAGAAATATAATTTCCCGTTGTATCAGTGAACAAAGCTTTTCTGTTAAAAACAGGGCGCATCGATGAAATGTACTGATAACTCTGTTCTGCCTTTACAAATCGGTTAAAATCCATATAAGTAAGCCTCCATTATTCAAAATTACTGCTGCCTGCATCTATAAAGTAAAAAAGACAGCTTTGGAATCGCTGTCCTTTTTAGAGAAGGTATTTCTTCTTATGGGGTATAGCAAAAAACTATATAATGTATTGGGGGTTACAAGTGTATAATAGCATAGCCTTAGAAAAGCTACAATCCATAGGATTCACAAATATTACAATTTTCATTAATGTTTTTTGTCTAAATTGTACAATCCGGTTGTGAATAATCCCGGTCGAATAATGCTTCGAACTCTACTCTGCCAATCTTTTCCTTTTTCAAGAGCAGTTCAGCACAGGAATGCAGCACCTTCTCATGCTCCAGAATAATTTCCTTTGCCTTCCGGTAACATTCATCTATGATTGACTTTACTTCCCTGTCGATTTCGCCGGAAATGCTTTCGCTATGGCTCTTGGCATGGGCTAAATCTCTTCCGATAAAGACCTCGTCGTCATCATTATCATAATTAATAATGCCAATGTTTTCGGACATACCATACCGCGTTACCATACTGCGGGCCTTCTGGGTCGCTTTCTTAATATCGCTGTATGCCCCTGTTGTAATATCGTCGAAAATGATTTCCTCAGCAATACGCCCGCCGAGAGATACCATGATATCCTCTTTCATCTCACTCTTCGTCGTAAACATCTCATCCTTCTCGGGAAGCGGCATCGTATATCCCGCCGCCCCAAGTCCGGTCGGAATGATGGATACCGTATATACAGGACCGACATTTGGAAGCACATGGAACAAAATCGCATGACCTGCCTCGTGATAAGCCGTAATCTTCTTTTCCTTATCGGATATGACGCGGCTTTTCTTCTCCGAACCGATACCGACTTTAATAAATGCCTTTTTGATATCTTCCTGCTTTACAAAGACCCTTTTATCCATCGCCGCGTTGATTGCCGCTTCATTCAGAAGATTTTCCAAATCCGCGCCCGTAAACCCGGCCGTCGTCTGCGCAATCTGTTCCAGGTCAACATCATCCGCAAGCGGTTTATTCTTGGCATGGACATTCAAAATATCCTGCCTGCCGCCTACATCCGGTCTGGCAACACTGATCTTTCTGTCAAAACGGCCCGGTCTCAAAATGGCAGGGTCCAGAATATCAACGCGGTTCGTCGCCGCCATGACGATAATTCCTTCATTGATGCCGAAGCCGTCCATCTCTACCAATAACTGGTTCAGTGTCTGTTCTCTTTCATCGTGGCCGCCGCCCATACCGGTACCACGCCGCCTTGCCACCGCGTCAATCTCATCGATGAAAATAATACAGGGTGCATGCCTCTTCGCCTCTGCGAACATATCCCGGACACGGGATGCACCCACACCAACGAACATCTCTACGAAATCAGAACCGGAAATGCTGAAAAACGGCACGTTTGCCTCTCCGGCAATCGCTTTGGCAAGCAGCGTCTTACCGGTACCCGGCGCACCCTCCAGCAGAACGCCCTTAGGAATCCTGGCGCCGACTTTGGTAAATTTACCCGGCTCCTTTAAAAATTCTACAATTTCTTCCAACTCTTCTTTTTCTTCTTTTAATCCGGCAACTTCATTTAAGGTAATCTTATTATCCCCAATCGAAAGCTTTGCGCGGCTCTTGCCGAAGTTCATCATCTTTCCGCCGCCGCTGCCTGCTGCATTCTGGGAATTCATCATCACAAAGAAGAAAACACAGACGATCGTCACGAGCAGGACAGGGAATACACTGTTTAAGAACCAACTTTCCTCCGGCACATTCTCTACGGTCGGATCCAATCCGTATCCTCTGACCAGACTTTCTGCTTCCATCGTATCCGTCACATATAAAATTTTTTCTTCTCCGCTCTTTAACGTGATTTCCAGAGAGCCTGTCGGCGTTTCTTTATTCGGGCAGATATTGACCATCGCCACTTCGCCGTTTTTTAACTGCGCCTCAAATTCTCCTTTTGTATAACCGCTGCCCTGTACTCTCAACGTTCCAATCCACACGGTAAAAAGAAGAAGTCCAATAATAATCACAAAATATAAATAAAAATTTCTGCTATTCTTATTCAAAACAAACCTCTTTTCTTAATAGAACCGCTATTTAATCAAATTTTACAACGCCGATATAGGGCAGATTTCTGTATCGCTGGGCATAATCCAGACCATACCCTACGACAAATTCATCCGGAATCTGAAATCCGGTATAGTCCGCCTTTACATCGACCACCCGCCTGTCCGGTTTATCCAACAGTGCACAGAGCTTCACATCTTCCGCTCCTCTGCTTCTCATGAGTGAAAGCAGATAATCCAGCGTCCGACCGGTATCCACAATATCTTCCACGACCAGAACATGCCTTCCTTCAAGCGGTTCATCCAGGTCTTTTACAATTTTTACGACACCGCTGGACTCCGATGATGCTCCGTAACTGGAAACAGACATAAAATCTAATGATACAGGAACGGTAATCCTTTTGGCCAGCTCACATGTGAAAAAACTTGCTCCTTTCAAAATACAGACCAAATGAAGTTCTTTTCCCTCATAATCTCTGCTGATCTGCTCTCCTATCTGCCGAATCCTGGCATTGACTTCCTCTTCAGATAATAAAACTTCGACCCGTTCAGCCATCGCTTTCCTCCTTCAACTGTACCTGTAAGATACGTTTTGTATTTTCATTCACCTTATAATACTGGCTGATGCGGTATCCCGGTATCCACAGTATATGCGGGCCATCCGCCAGTAAATAAATGCGTTCTCGCTGTATTTTGGGAATTTTCTCATTGATCATATATTCCTTTATGGTTTTCTTCCGCAGAGCGCTGTCTATTGTCAGATAATCCCCCATTTTCCGCGTTCTGAACACTAAAACCGTAGTTATTTTATCATAATCAAACCATTTCGTATATGTCTTTTTCGGAATATTTTGTTCTTTTTTGGAAAAAAACTCCTCTTTCGACACATATTGAAACGATACGTTTCCAAGACCCGGAACCGTTATTTCTCCAGGAACCGTTATGGCGACCGGTAAATATTCTTCCTCGCAAAATTCTTTTTTCATGCGGCCCGCATTCTTTTTTTCTGTTCTCTTTAACAGAAGCCTGTCATACTCTTTATAAGCTAACAGACCATAAGGAAGAAAAATCTCTCTGCTGCCATCCTTCTGCGTCAGCCGCATCAGTGCTTCGATATGCTCTTTCGTGATATCTTTCCTGTATGGCGTCAGCTGTTCCACATACCGTAACAGGATCCCTTTCTGCAGAAAAGGGTCTTCTTCCCGAAAAGCCGCAAGGTCCAGGGCCATATCGTTCTCTTCCCCGGAAAACATACACCTGTCATAAGCAAGGACGGTCTGCTTTCTGATAAAATCCTCTGTTTCTGCGAGAATCTCCGCAGCATCCCCGATATGTGCCGCGGCATTGGAGCAGATATGCTCTTCCGCATAAGATAAAATATGATGCCTGATCTTATTTCTTGTATAAAAATCTTCTTCGTTCGTACTATCCGTGCAAAAAGCAATCTTCTCTTCAATCAGATATGACTCTATTTCCTCCCGGCCAAGACACAGGAGAGGGCGAATGATCTTTTCCCGTACCGGACGAATACTGCCAAGCCCCCGCAGACCGCTTCCACGAAACAAATGAAACAACATTGTCTCCGCTCTGTCATTTTGATTATGCGCGACCGCAATTTTACAGACTTCTTCTTCCGCCAGCGCCTCTTCAAATGCCTGATAACGCAGCGCTCTTCCCGCTTCTTCCGGTGAAAGACCGTTTTCTTTCGCGTATCCTTCCATATCCACTTTTTTCAGAAAAAAGGGAATCTCCCATTTCCGGCACAGTTCTTCTACATAATCGGCATCCTTCTGCGCATCTTCCCGGACGCCATGATGAACATGCACCACCATCAGCCGAAACGGAACTTCTTTTCTCAGTTTCTGTAATATAGAAAGCATACAGACAGAGTCCGCTCCGCCGGAAACACCGGCCAGAACCATATCCCCCTCGGAAATCATCCGATAATTTTCAATATATGCCTTTACTTTTCCATAAATATCTTTTGTTTTTTTCAACCGAATCCGCATCCCTTTCTCAGCAATAACGCCACATGCCGATAACAAGCACTGTCATATCATCCCGTATCTTCCCTTTGCTCTGATGAAGACAGTAATTCAATATCTGCCCCGCAATCTCTCCCGGATTTGTATGAGATATTTTTCCGAGCAGTTCCGGAAGAATTTCCTCTCCGATTCCCTGCTCCAGCGCATCCAGCACGCCGTCAGAAAGCATAATGATGTAATCCCCGTCCTGAAGCTGCCTGTGTATCGTCTCAGGTTCTATCTGCTGGAAAACACCAAGCGGAAGATTCCGCGCCGAAAGCCTGTCCACCAGATGTTCCCTTTTAATATAAGTGCATGCTGCTCCTATTTTCATAAATTCGCAGGCTCCCGTATAAAGGTTCAGTTCACAAATATCCAGCGTGGACATATTTTGTTCCTGCTCCCCTGACGCCAGCGCCCCGTTAATAATCTGGACCGCTGCTTCTTTTCGGAATCCCGCTTCCAGAAGCCGCTCCATCATTTCTATGACCCGGCCGGATTCCTCACAGGCCTTTTCACCGGAACCCATGCCATCGGAAAGGATTGCGACCATTCTTCCCTGTTCTATTTCACAAAAAGAATAATTATCTCCCGAAATTTTCTCCGTTTCCTTCGTTGCCTTTGCAAATCCGGTCAAAATATGAAAAGCCGGCTCTTCCATAAAATAATAAACATTCCATTCTCTTGCCATAAACAAAGGAGTATGATCGGATGCCCGAACCCTGACATTCATTGCCACTGAAATCAAATCAGCCACATCCTCCAGCGTGACCGCTTCCTGCATCTGTGTTTTCATCATCAGGCTCATGGTCAGATGCCCGTCTTCGTTCTCCAGAATCATAAAATTTTTCAGAAGGATTCCCACATCTTTCAGGCAGTGGGCAACCTGTCTGTATTTCCGCTCTCCTATTGGATGATACTGATAGGCCTCTTTGGCCACATTAGACATAATATTGGCCATTTCCTTTAAATGTTCTGCAAGCAGTCCTCTGCTTTCACACAGTTTTTTCTGCCAGAGATATTCCTGTCTGTCTTTATCTTCCGGGGAAATCTCTGCTTTTTCCTCTTCAAAAAGTTCTGCCAGGTCCTGAAAAGACTCTGCGTAACCCAATAACTTCTGCCTGCCATATTCCGGTATTATTGTGACTATATTATCATCTTTTATTTCCGCCTGTTTTCTCATACCAACAACGAGCCTCCTTTTTTGCCATCTATTTAATCAATATATGTGAGGCCTGTCCGTATTATTCACCAAAATTTACAAAAATTATCCTGTTCTTTTTTATAGCATAAATTTTTATAGAATAAAAAACAGATTTCGGATACTCTCCCAAATCTGTTTATTTTTCGTCTTTAAAAATAATCTCGCCTTCATATACCAGACCGAGCTTATCTTTAGCCAGCTCCTCAACATACTTTTTTGTCTGTGTATATTTCCCATATTCCGCTATTTCTTCAGTCCGCATTTTTTCCGCATCGATTTCTTCCTGCAATGTCATTTCTTTCTGTTCGTAAGCCTCTTTTTTCCCACGAAGTTCGACGCTTTTAACTGTCACGACGACCAACATCATCAATACGACCATCGTGACCAGAAGCATTCCGGTTCTATTCTGCCGCTTCTTGCGATATGCTATCTTTCTTGCCATTGTATACCCCAATACTGTTTAATGTTTACATAAAACTATTTTAAGTGTTTTTAGAATGCCAGTCAACTTATTTTTTATGAAATTTTGACATTTTCTTGATTTGTTTTTCAAAAATATTGCAAATCTTTTAATTACGGAAAACAGCCATTTTAGCGGTTTTACTATAATTTGTATAATACGAAATAGAAACCACATTATCTTGTATATACATGTTGACATAATATGTATGAACGGCTTGCTGATGACCAGTTTATAAAAAATCATCCCAAGCATGGCTCCCAATACCGTAAACCATCTCAGTACACCGTTATTCTCCCGATAAAGCATATAAAAAACACCCAGACCGCAGGCTGCCCAGAAAAGAAAATCCTCAAATGAGAGCCAGAAGAGATTATGCCTGATCAACTTTCTCAAAATCAGAAACCAGTCATAGGCAAAAGTGATCACAATGCCCATTATAATAGAATGTAGGAAAAAGGTAATTTCCTGTATGATATCTTGACTCATAGACCACCTACTTGAACAGCCTTGCCAGCAAAGATTCTCCCTTGGCATTATAGCCGGCAGTTTCTGAATAAGTAAAACTGTCTATCCTGCCGTCTATGTCCACTTCTCCTTTGTCGAGCGACAGCCTGCTTACATGAAGTTCATTTCCTTTTATCATCAACATTCCCTGTGTCGTTTCCAGCAAAATCTCATTGACATCAAAAGATAATACATCATTTACGCCGCTGATAGTACATGTCCTTCTATTCGTAAGCATCAGCTTATGCGAGCCCTTATTGATACTGTTCAAATCCTCCATACATACCTCCCTGAAAACTTCTTCCAGTTAAGTGTATGCCCGATTTCCTGTCTTTAGAACCAGATTACGTCAAATAACGGAACAACTCTTTCGCCTCTTCCTTCCGCACCGTTTCCTGAACGTCCAGAACCTCCACTTTTACCTCTTTGTTCCCAAACTGAATCGTGATCTTATCTCCTGCTTTTACATTCGCCGATGCCTTTGCAGGTTTATCATTGACAAAAACTCTCCCTGCATCGCACGCCTCATTTGCCACCGTCCGCCTTTTGATCAGACGGGAAACTTTTAAATATTTATCTAATCTCATAATAATCTATCCCTTTCTCACAATACGAGAAGGAAGAAAAAGACCTGTATTATGCCAAGCACATACAGGTCATTCCTCTCGTCATCAATTTACAATTTCTTAGTTAAGAGAATCTTTTAAAGCCTTGCCTGCTTTGAACTTAGGAGCCTTAGATGCAGGAATCTTCATAACGGCACCACTCTGCGGATTTCTACCTTCTCTTGCTGCTCTTTCGCTGACTTCAAAAGTACCAAAACCAACTAACTGTACTTTTCCGCCTTTCTTTAATTCATCAGCAACAACATCTGTAAAAGCTTTCAATGCCTTCTCTGTATCCTTCTTGGATAATCCTGCCTGATCAGCCATAGCTGCAACTAACTCTGTCTTGTTCATTTTAGTTCCTCCTCTTTATATGAGTTTACATTGTCTTTAGAAGTCTCCATTTTGAAACATCTATGTCTATTTATATACGTTTTCTAGCGTGTTGTCAAGCCATAAATGCCTTTTTACAAGGTTTTTCGAAAAATTTGCAGTTTTATTATATTATGTAAATGAGATTTCTAATTTTCAATTTCATTCCCACTGACCGTATTACCGCTGACAGTAGTCATATTCTCCGTACTGCTCCTGGAAGAACTCCGTGTACTTTGGCTTGAAGAACTTCTGTTTCCACTGACCGTATCGTAATATTCCGGTTCCAGATCGGTAAAGGAATAGGTAATATCCTGTCCGTCATCATAGAGATAGACTGTATAGCTCTTTGCCTGATATCCGGTCTTTCTCAAGGTAATCGTATGGCTTCCTGTCACCTTCTTGAAATTGACCGGGGAAATACCTATATAATTGCCATCCAGATAAACTTCCACATCCTGAGGAGCGTCAATATAAACTCTGTTTCCCGTTACCGCATTCTCTACTTCGCTGCTCTCACTGCTGTTTTCATTGTCTTTGCTGCTCTCGCTCTCATCTTCCGTCTCTTTCTCATCTTCCTCTTCCAATGTAAAGCTGATGCTCGCATATGCAGAACCTACCTGAATATGTTTCGTCAGGGACTGATATCCCTCCGCTTCCAGCGAAATCCGGTGAATACCATAGGTAAGCTCCACCTCCTGGCTGATATCGACCGCTTCTCCGTCAATCTTTACTGTCGCTTCGGAAGGATTTACAGAAAATAAAATTTTTCCTGTTTTATCCGCTATAATTTCAAGATCCCCTACATCCAGCACGACCTCTTTATCTCTTTCAATCGTTACTTCTTTCAGACATTTTGCATTTCCGTTAGATAAAGATACCTGATAGCTTCCTTCCGGTACCGCCAGAAGCATATTATCCGTTATCTGCTGAATCACTGTGTTTCCGACTTCAATCCAACCGCCCACTAATGCCTGATCATTGGAAAGACGAAGATAACCATGACCCTTCTGCACTTTAATACTGTATATTTCATGGTCAATACCGCTGAATGTCAGAACATCCTTATTTACGATATCCATTACTTCGACCCGTCTGCCATCCGATAAGACCACTACCTGGTCCGACAGGGAATATGTACCCGAACCAATCGTCGCTGTCCTGTTCATACCGCCCAGATCATAATTTTCAATATTATCATATACCCATGACTGCGGAGACAGCTGCACGCTCGCAAGCCTCTTCTTTCCTCTTAAAAAAGTGATGTCTACAATATCCCCTTCTTTGATCTGAGACATCGACATAGGACCTTCGTATCTGTCCTTCACATAAGTTGTCCCATCATAAGAAAGAGTATACTGTTTTCCTGTCGCTATGTTCATGAACGTAATATTTCCACTGTCAAAATCCGTAGAAAGTACTACCGCCGTATCTGCCGAATCGTAACTTCCGGCTTCCGCTACGACAAAATCGGTCCCTATCGTATTCTGGTCGTTCTCCCTGGCAAGACCGATATTGCTTGCCTGGGATGTACAACCGGTGATCACGAGCGCTAATACCATAACGCCAGTTACAAATGCTGATAATCTCTTGTACATCCTGAATCCTTACCTTTCCACTATTTTCGGAAAATCGCTTCCAGAAAATCCTGCTTCTCTTTGTCCTGTGCAAAAAGTTTCTCGAGCTTCTCCATATTGCGGCCGGGAATCCATGCTTTGCCGGAATTATAATAAAAATTGACGATCTTCCAAAATTTTTCCGGATAAGCAAAACGATAATATAACTGCATATAATCTTCTTCTGACAAAGTTTTCTCTTCATCATAGGAATGTATCAGAATATCCCCTAACGTCTGCGACCAGTTATTCTTTTCAAGCAGCTTCCGCATAAAAAGATACAAATCCCTGACCGGATTATCCCGTATGCACTTTTCAAAATTAATCAGTGCCATGCCGGCCGATGTCCGTATAATATTATGATACTGATAATCGCCGTGACATACAATAGGAAATTCTTCCAAATTTGCACTTTTTCTTTCCTTCATATAATAGCGCATTTCCTCAGTAACCTGCAATGCGCGGTCAAAAAAGTAATCATAATGCTCTATCAGATATATCTCAAAAGCGGTCTTCTGGCTCTTTTCACGCAGAAAACGACGCACTTTTTTCAACTCTTTATTATGCTTTTCATATTCTTTCTCAATATGAAAAACAGGCTGAGAAGACAGATTTTCCCATTCCGATAAATCCGCACAGTTATGTAGTCTGGCCAGTACGCGGACTGCCTGAGCACATTCCTCAATATCTCTGTTGTTACATTCTTTTCCTTCAAAATAACTTTTTACAATATAAGGAATCTGATCCTGGTCATAAACGATCAGTTCGCCCTCTTTTGTACGCAGAATGGACTCGGCAAGCGGAAACCCGGCTTCCCTGATATGCTTTAACAACGTATCCTGAAAAAAAATCTTATTTACAGGACCATTATACTCTTTTAAAATAAGAAGCCCTTTATCCGATTCACAAAGAATCGCACCTCTTCCTTTCCAGGTCCGGTTAACTTCTATCTCATAATTATCAAATAAACCGACAGATCTGTCATTCACAAATATACCTCCCACACCAGATAATCCACATATCCTATCTTATGAGAAAGTATGGAAAAGTATGATTTTTTTGTCGGTTAATCTTGCAAAGGCAGAAGAGAAAGCAGATATTCCTTCCGATTGCGTTCCGGTTCTTCTAAAACCACTTCCAGCAGTTTATGAAGCGTCTGCCCGATTTCCCGGCCCGGCTTCATTCCTGCCGCGATCAAATCGCCGCCGGTCACTGCCAGGTCTTTCAGCGAAAGACAATCTTTTTTGGCAATGATATCCTCATAAATGACTTTCAATATTTCAAGGTCCTGCAGCTTTTCCTTCCTCTGATAATCACTCTGTGCCATAATATCGGCATATTTTACGGAAAACAACAGTGGAAAAATATCTTCTCCTATATGATTTACCGCTTTCCTGACGCTCTTCGTATTATTTTCTATTTTCCAGTCGTGATACCGGACGATTTTTCTGACTATATCAGTCGTATCATTATCAAATTTCAATCTTTTCATGATGCGGACAGTCATCTCTTCCCCAATTACCGCATGGCCATGATTATGCGTGATACCCTCTTCATCAACCGTCAATGTTCCAGGTTTTCCGATATCATGAAAAAGCATTCCGAGGCGCAGCGCTTTATTGGGCTTCACATAGGATAATGTATGTAAAATATGCTCTCCAACGCTGTAACAATGGTGCGGATTGTTCTGTTCAGTCTGCATGCAGATGTCAAATTCCGGAAATATCTGTTCGGTAATCCCGGTTTCATATGCAGTCCTGATATAATCCGGATGATCAGAAATCATAAGTTTCACCAATTCGACCTGAATACGTTCCGCACTGATCCTTCGTATCGTCGGCGCAAGTTCTTTTATCGCCGCTTTCGTATTTTCCTCAATCGTATAACCGAGCTGCGCAGAAAAACGCACCGCCCGCATCATGCGCAGAGCATCCTCCGTGAACCGTTCCCTGGCATCCCCGACACAACGAATCCGACCACACTCAATATCCTGTATTCCTTCATATAAATCAATCAGACCGTCCTTTTCATTATAAGCCATCGCATTGATGGTAAAATCCCGGCGCCGTAAATCTTCCTTCAGACTTGCCGTAAAGGTCACATCTTTCGGATGGCGGCTGTCCTCATATTTCCCATCAATGCGATAAGTTGTTACTTCAAAGCCTTCCCTGTCGAGCATAACGGTAACGGTTCCATGTTGAATCCCGGTATCAATTGTCCTGTTAAAAAGCTTTTTCACCTCTTCCGGCTTCGCGGAAGTCGTAATATCCCAATCATCCGGTTCCCGCCCCAGAATAGAGTCCCTGATACATCCGCCGACCGCATAAGCCTCAAAACCTGCTGCCTGAATTTTTTCTATAATATCCTTTACCTTCCGGGGTAATTGTATACGCATCATATACTCCTCTATTTGGATAAATTTATATAGGAAGAAACCCTATTCCGGGCATTCTCCTTTGTAAGAAGAACGCCGCATTTTTGGCGTTCTTCAGGGTGAAAAAGGTTCGCTGTGCGAACCGTAGAAGTTCTTGGCGTTCCGCTCATTAGCGGAACGTCTTTAGAACTTCTTTTCACCCTAGCCTATGCCGGGACCACGGAACAAAGTCGTCGGGTCTCCAAAATGGACATCTTCATCTTCTTCTTTTAAGGAAGACGTCAGCCTGTCCAATTCTTTTTCAGATAAATTACTTCTATTTCTTTCGATATATTCTTTTTTCTCATCATCCGACATATTGGAAAAACTGTCTGTTGCCAATTTATCCATTGCCGCGGCATATCCAAGCCCAAGGGGCATTTGATTATAATCCATCGTATTTTCATTCCTTTCCGTATTTTTTAGTACCAGATTAGAATATACAGAAAGAAATAAATTTATACTTTATCAGATACTGCAATGGACTTTGATCAAATTATAACGTGTAAAGCCCTTTCAGGCGGATATCTTCACAGGAAGCTCCTACAAGAATTTCATAATCTCCCGCATTCACTGTAAAATCATGCTTATTGCTGTCAAAATAAGCAAAATCATGATGTGTTAAAGTCAACGTTATCTTTTCGGATTTTCCCGGCTGTAGTTTGACTTTTGCAAAGGATTTTAATTCTTTAGCAGGGCGCTCCACTTTTGGCGCAATTGGCGCGACATACAGCTGAACGACTTCTGCCCCCGCTTTTTTCCCTGTATTTTTAATACTAAAGCTTACTTTCAGCGCTCCTGTTCCATCTTTTTCCTGTTTCAGAGAAAGATTGCTGTATGCAAACTGTGTATAGGACAGACCATGCCCAAAACAGAAAGCCGGCGCGATTCTTTCTTTATCAAAGTATCGATAACCAAAATAAAATCTCTCCGACAGGCTGATACTTCCGTGTATACCGGATTGTCCATTTTTTGCTGTAACACAGTCTTCATATCTGGCAGGAAAAGTTTCGGCAAGCTTACCGGAAGGATTTACCTCTCCAAAAAGAATTTCTGCAAAAGCATTTCCTGTTTCCATGCCTGCATAATAACTCCATAAAATCGTCTCCGCATGATGTCTCCACGGCATTTCCACAGGAGAGCCGCCAATCAGGGTAATGATTGCATCTTTTCTTACTTTCAAAAGTTCCTCGATGAGCATGTCCTGTTCGTAAGGAAGTTTCATGTCAGCCCTGTCAAGACCTTCGCTGTCAAAATCATGGTTCAGGCCGCCGACAAAAATGACTTCATCCGCTTCCTTTGCCGCCCGGAGCGCCTCTTCAAATAACTTCACATTCTGTTCATGAATCAACAGCTTTTCTTTTTCCTTCTGTGCTGCCTTTTCCTCTTCCTGCTCCTCTAAACTCTTCTCCTGCCAGTTCGTGTCAAAAATCTTTGGTTTCTCCGGCACATAATATCCGGGTACATAAATAACTTCCGTATTGCCGCCCAGATAAGCCTTTATCCCCATTAACGGACATATCTCATAAAGCGCTTTGATTTCGGCGCTGCCGCCTCCATCGGAATGAACTTTTGCGGCATTTTGTCCGATAACAGCGAGTTTCCTGATCTTTTTTCTTTCCAACGGCAGTTTACCGTTCTCATTTTTCAGAAGAATCATGGATTCCTCCGCAGTACGCAGTGTTACTTCCCTGTGAACTGGATCATTGTAGCTTCCCGCTTTTCTCGTACTCTGCTGTTTTCCTATCATTTTCAGGCGAAACATCATCCGAAGAATGTTGCGCACTTTGCTGTCTACCACAGATTCCGGAACTTCACCTTTTTCAATCGCTTCTTTCAAAGGATTTGCCAGTTTATAATCATCAAAATCAGGATAAACTGACATTTCCACATCCATTGTGACCTCTGCCGCTTCTTTTGTCTTATGTACGGCGCCCCAGTCACTGATGACCGTACCGTCATACCCCCACTCTTCCCGAAGGATGCCATCGAGAAGCCGTTTATTCTCACAGCAATGCGTTCCGTTTATCCTATTATAAGCGCCCATCAGAGAATAAGAGCCGCCTTCCTGTACAGCTGCTTTAAAAGCCGGGAGATAAATTTCATACAATGTCCTGTCATCCACAATGGTATCCACCATCAGACGGTCCGTTTCCTGTACATTGCATGCGAAATGCTTCACACAGGCTGCGACATCGTTCTCCTGTACTCCCTTGATAAAAGGAACTGCAAGAGCGGCAGCCAGTTTCGGATCCTCGCTCATATATTCAAAATTTCTCCCGCACAACGGGTCCCTTTTAAGATTGATACCCGGCGCCAGAATCACATCTTTTCCACGTCCCCGCGCTTCCTCCCCAAGAACATATCCTGCCTTCCAGGCAAGCTTCGGATTCCAGGAAGAAGCGAGCGCGCTGTTACTCGGCAGATAAGTCACATAGTCGTCATTGTTTCCTGACGGAACCCATTTTTCATTATGAAATTCGTTTCTGACGCCCATCGGACCATCAGAACATTTCAAAGGCGGAATCCCCAGTCTTTCTACCGCACCCGTCTGAAAAAGCCCTGCACCATGAATCATGGAAATCTTTTCATCCAGTGTCAATTCTTTTACTAATTTTTCAATCTGTTCCTCTGTTTTCTGATCACTTTTAAGAGCCCATTTCATATCCTTGCCCAGCCTTTCTATCGACCTGCCATATATGACAGATAATCTGTATGTCTAGTATATCTGCTATTTTCTTTAATTACAATCATGAAAATTTTTTCATCTCTTTTTCATAACCACTTATAAAAATTTTTTCATAAGTGATTATAAAAAAAGAAAACTTGACAAACACCCATAACCTATTGTATCATCTTAGTTGTGCATAAGATTATTTTATAACGGGGTGTGGCTCAGCTTGGTAGAGCGCTACGTTCGGGACGTAGAGGCCGCGTGTTCGAATCACGTCACCCCGACTAGAAAAGGATTGAGATATCTAAGCTATATTGAAGTCTTTCAATATAATTTAGATATCTCAATTCTTTTTCCGGATTTAATTTGTAAATTATGAAATTGCGGTACTATTATAAGGAGGATTAAGAATCCTCCCCACAATAGCTCAGGAAAGAAATGGATTGTTTCTGCCACTGTATCTTAATAATCTTCTCTGTTATTCATAAATTTCTTCATGAATAATTTTCTTTCCCGATAAATTCCCCTTTTACGGGATTATTTTACGATAACATACGCTACCGAACTGTTACTTATTTGGCAATTTTTGTAGTTTTTTCGGCAAATTTGGTAAATCCGGCAAAAAACTAAGACAGTATCTTATCGATTTTCTCTTCCAATTCTTTTTGGGATACCGCACCTATGACTGTTTCTTTTATTTCTCCACCGACAAAGATTATCATCGTCGGAATCGACATAATCCCGTATTGTGAAGCAATTTTATTTTCTTCATCAATATTACATTTTCCTACTTTTACCTTTCCGTCGTATTTTTCAGCCAGCTTCTCTACGACCGGCGCCATCATTTTACATGGCATGCACCAGTCAGCATAGAAATCCACAAACACCGGAATATCGGAAGCGAGTACCTCCTCTTCGAAATTTGTGCCCGTAAATTTACACTCCATATTTTTTCTCCTTTCCTTTTATTTTATCATTTCCATCATTCCGATGGGAAAACAATATATTTATAGATAGGATTCCCCATTGAAGAGAATCTTTCCTCATATTCTGTCATGACATTTCCTTCCATCATATTTTTATCATTATGAAGGTCATAAGTCACCTGTTTCAAATGCCATCCGGCAGGCTCCAGTTCCTCCAGAGCAAATGTGAACAGCGCCTGATTATCCGTTTTAAATTCCAGATTTCCCTTTTTCGATAGTATGGCTCGGTACCTGTTCAAAAATTCACGAGAGGGAAGCCTTCTCTTCGCATGCCTGTCTTTCGGCCATGGATCAGAAAAATTCAGATAAATTTTATCGACTTCTCCTTCTCCGAAAACATCTGTGATTTCTTCCGCATCCATACGGATAAAATACAGATTGGGAAGTTCCTCTTTTTCCATTTTTTGAATACCGCGGATTAAAACACTGGAATATTTTTCGATACCAATATAATTAATCTCCGGATGCAGTCTTGCCATATCCATAATAAACCGTCCCTTTCCCATACCGATTTCTATCTGTATCGGATGAGAATTGCAAAACAACTCTTTCCAGTGATTTTTCTTTTCTGTGGGATTTTGTATTACAAACCGGCTCTGGGCAATCGCTTCCCGGGAACCGGAAACATTTCGTAATCTCATAGGCAGATTTTTCCTTTCCGTGCGATATTATTTTACACTATTTTAAAATGTAAGAAAAGAACATCTTAAAAAATAGTATGGTAGAAAATTTCATATCCTAATGATATAATTTAAATATTGAAAAAACAGCAATCAGAATTTTGCTGTGACCAGATTTTTTGGAGGTTTTGATACGCATGTATTTTACTCATAGAAAAAAATTTCTGTCCCGTTTTATATTAACAATTTTTTTAGGCGCTTTTCTTTTTCATGTTCATACGCTGACCACTTATGCAACGCATGAGGAACTGGAAGCGGAAGCAGAAGCGAGAAAACTTCTCCCCGTACAATCTGATGAAATTGAGAACTGGCCGACCGGACCACAGATAACTGCGCAGGCAGCTATCCTGATGGATGCCAATACCGGTATCATTCTTTATGCAAAAAATATTCATGAAAAACTGTATCCGGCCAGTACGACCAAAATTCTTACTTCGCTGCTGGCTATAGAGAACGGTAATCTGGATGATATGGTCTCTTTTAGTCATGAAGCCGTTTTCAGCGTACCAGGGGATGGCTCCAATATGGGAATGGATGAAGGCGAATCGATCACATTAGAAGAAGCGCTTTATGGCATTATGGTCGCTTCCGCAAATGAAGTTTCCAATGCCGTTGCGGAATATGTAAGCGGTTCTATCAGTGATTTTATAGAACTGATGAATACCCGCGCTGCACAACTCGGCTGCACGGATTCTCATTTTACTAACACAAACGGTCTTTTTGACGAAAACCACTATACATCCGCTTATGATCTTGCTCTGATTTCCAGCGTATTTTTTCAAAATGAAATGCTGTGTAAGATCAGCAACACGCCTCGTTATCATTTTGAAGCTTCTGCAACTCAGCCGGACGATTTTTATAAAAAAAATAAACACCTGCTTATTACGGGAGAAATACCCTATGAGGGCATAGTCGGCGGAAAGACCGGTTATATAGACCAGTCCAGACAAACGCTTGTTACCTGCGCGGAACAGAATGGCATGAAATTGATCTGTGTTGTTTTTAAGGAAGAATCTCCAAATCAGTTCACAGACACGGTAGAACTTTTTAATTATGGTTTCCAAAATTTCCAGATATTGAATGTCGCTGAAAATGAACAAAAGTTCAACATTGAAAATGTGAATTTCTTTCAGGCTGATAACGATATTTTCGGAAATTCAAAACCTATTTTATCAATTGATATGGACAGTTATGTCATCGTTCCAAACATGGCCAGTTTTTCTGATTTAGATTCCACGATTGATTATGATATTGCGGAAGAAAACCATGTTGCTCAAATCGACTATACTTATAATGATACCTATGTTGGAAGCGCCTATGTGAATCTTTCTGAATATGCTAAGACCATCTATCAATTTGAAACAGTAAAATCTTCTTTCGATTCCAATACTGATAACAACAATACGGAAGGAGTGGAAAAAGAAGAAACAGCTGTGTCTGCTTCACCTATACAAGACAATGAGGATGACGGTACGATTTTTATCAATGTTAAGAACGTATTGATCGGTCTTCTTATTTTCGCATCATTTTTTATCTGTCTTTTCATTATCCGGGCGCTCATTATTAATAACAATAACTCTAAACGCCGGAAAAATCGTGTGAACAGAAAAAAACACCGAAGAGAACGTATCCGCTCTAACTTCGATGATTTTGATTTTTAGCAGCCCTTTTTTCTTTTCGATGCTGCCTTGCCTGTTCCTGTTTTTTATAGATATTTTCTACATCTTCCTCGGAAATGAACTTTTCAGTCTTTATTATATAGACCAGATTATTTTCCGATTTGCGAATCCTGATCTTGGATTTCATATGACCATGTATATCACAATATGAAACACAGTAATAATGTTTCCCATTCGGGGTGAACCATCTGATTCTTTTTTTCAGATTTTTATGACAAAGATAGCATTTCGTACTGATAATGTTCTTATCGTTCATAGCCTTAATTTTATTTTCAAATCCCCTGGAAATATATTTTGCATAGGATTCCTGCGGCACTTTGTCAAAAATTGCATGTATTTCTTCTTTTTTACTTACAGGGATATGGAAGATATCGAACGAATAATTTTCCAGTACGTTTTCATCGAGAAGGGCGAGTATTTTTGCAGTATAATAAGCATCGCTGAGCGCCCGGTGAAAAGGGATGTCCTTTTCAATATTCAAAAAATCAATCGCATACTCCAGTGATCTTCTGGATTTTCTGTCTTCAAAAGCAATACTGAAAAGCTTCTGAATATCCAGAAACCGAAAGGGTCTGTCTGATATGGGCTCCATTTGATAATACCGGATATTTCTCTGGAGCTCTACTAAATCCATAGAGCCCCATGTACAGAAGATATAATCATCTCCCCACCAATTCTGAAATGCCCGCATTACTTCCGGAAAAGTCTTTCCTTCTTCCAACTGTTCCATTTGAAGATGAATTAATTTTCTGGTAATATAATTCATTTCATGGTAGACTTGCGGTTTTATCAATTCATTAAATTCATCTGTCTTTTCCCGTCTGTCATTTAACTTGATCGCGCCGATTTCTATAATTTCAAAAGGAAGCTTTTCTTCTGTTTTTTCTGCGGCGCCCTGATTCCATTCCAAATCCAAAATAATATAATTCATGAAAGATTCACCTTTGACCATTAAGCATTGTATTTTTTAATCATAACATAATCAAATTTACAGTACAATCTTTCATAATTATTTTCTTCTGTCAATTCCAGCCAATCTGTAATAATCATTTCTTCTCCTTATATTTTACGGCCTTTATTCTGCTTACTAACCGATACATGACCTTGAATAATTTTTCCATATCCACAGGTTTTGCCATATGCTCATTCATTCCGGCATCTTTTGCCATTACAACATCTTCCTCAAATGCGTTTGCTGACAGCGCTATGATAGGGACAGTTTTCGCGTCCGTTCTGTCCATACTGCGAATCGTCCGCGCTGCCTCAAATCCACTCATAACCGGCATCATCAAATCCATGAGGATACAGTCAAATGCTCCCTGCTCTGAAGCTGCAAAAATATCCACAGCGGCCTTTCCGTCTTTTGCAGTTACCACTTCCGCTCCCGCCTGTTCCAGAATAAATTCCATAATCTCACAATTCACTTCATTATCTTCTACCAGAAAAACATGCATCCCGGAAATACCGGTATGAATATTTCTTTCCTCAGCGATAGGTTCTGCATCCCTTTTTGCATCAACTTGAATGGATATGATAACCCGAAATATGCTTCCTTTGCTGACCTGACTCTCCAGCTCGATAGTACCTTTCATCTGGTCCACCAGTTTTTTCACTATGGACAGACCAAGGCCGACTCCGTTATAATCTGTTCTGGCACCGTGGTTCTCCTGCGCGAACGGTTCAAAAATATGTTTTTTGAAATCTTCACCAATTCCGATTCCGGTGTCTTCAACTATGAACAGATATTCAGCAATTCCGTCTTTGTACGCTATTTCTTTTGCCTGCACATATACGGATCCATTTGGATGATTGTATTTGATCGCGTTATCAATGATATTCATCAAAATCTGTTTCAGATGCAGCGGTTCCCCAATCAATCTGCTATGGTGCAGTTCCACTTCTTCCAGCACCAGGCGGATACCGGCTGCTTCCGCCTGAGAGGATAAAATTGTGATACAGTTCTCCAATATATCATGAAGATCGAACGGTTCTTCAACAATCGTTGACCTTCCGCTCTCCAGCTTACTGACTTCCAGAACATCATTGACAAGAGACAGCAAATGCTCTGTCGATACACGGATTTTTTCTCTGCACTCCTTCTGCTTCTCCGAATCATTCTGACTTTTTTCCATGATTGTAAGCATCCCCATGATTCCGTTGATCGGTGTACGAAGATCATGAGACATGTGAGAAAGAAATTCACTTTTAGCCGAATTCGCCCGTCTTACTTTTTCCAACAGTTCCATAATTGCCTGTTCCTGCTTTCTTCGTGTTACCATCGTCTCTGTAATATCCTGATGGTATCCATTCAGACTGACGCCAGGCTTCTTAAACTTTTTATCGAGCACACCGCCGCAACGGACATAAATTTTCCCTAATGTCGGATGATTCCACGGATAAACCACTTCAGAACGTCCATTCTCTAATATCTCCTGCACCGTTTCCTGTACCGTATCAACATATTCGACATCAATATTACGAAACCAGCTCTGATAACATTCTTCCGGTCCAATATCTTCACTCACACCCAAAAGCATCTGCATGGTTCTATCCGCATACATTCTTGGTTCACAGCCTTCTTCCAGTTCAATAGTCCAAATTCCGGTTCGAGAACCTTCCAGGATTTCTTCAAGACTCTGTCTTGTTTCCTGCTTATATTTTTCCTCCTGTTCAACCACGGAATTTATATCCCGAAACGCGAAAATCGCGCTGTTTTCTTCTTCCTTTTTTCCTGTAACAGAAAAATGGATTTCCAGATTTTTTATACCATACGGATTATCCTTCACTTGATATCTGGCATAAAATTTTTTTTTCGTTTTAAGCTGTGCAAGAACATAATCTTTTTTTGTCACAGTGCGGAGCCGTTCCTGATCTTCTGGCACCACAAACAAAGAAATATACTGTTCCATAGCCGTATGATAACTCTTTTCAAAATAAATACTCTGATTATTCTTAGGTCGTTCATTTTCCCGATATATCTCACATTTATCCGTATCAAAATCCACCTGATAAATACTCAGATAATCTACATTAAGAGCATAGAGAACATTATAACTCCGCTTTTGGAGTTTCCGGACCAAATTCCGCCATCTCAGGGAAGAAACAATAAAATGTGCCGTAATCTGGAGCATATTCGATGTGTATTCCAATGACTTCTCCGGCGGATTATCTACACCATAAAAACCGATGACCCTGCCGTCATCATAAAGCGGAACTACTACAAGAGAATGTATATTCTGCTTTTTTAATGTCTCATATAAAATAAAATCTTTTTGCCGTATATCTTCCAGATTCTGAATGACAATATGGCTACCGTCGCTGAATCTCTGATACCAGCTCGCACATACGGTTGGCGGAAGGTTCTGAAGATTTTCTTTTTGCGGCTGCACCCCATTAGCCACCCATTCATAAGTATTGTTATCGCAGCCAGACTCATTCCGTTCAAAAATATAAGTCCGCTCTCCGTTCAAAGCCTTTCCCAAATATTCAAGCAGCACATCCAATGACCGATCCGGAGTCTCTTCCCGTAGAGCAACGCGAAGTCCCTCATTAATGACAGCCTCCAGATTTTGAATGCTCCGCGCCATGTTCTCCTGTAAATTATCCATAAATACTGTCCTCCGTTCATCTCAATATTTTATGATCCAACACTCTTACACATTTTAAACAGATTCAAAAAGTTTTTTACTTTATTCAATATTATTTCTATGGATATTATAAAGAAAAGCATTGAAAAATCCCATATTTTCAATGCTTTTCAGCGTTCCCGAGGTGACTTGAACACCCGACCTACCGCTTAGGAGGCGGTCGCTCTATCCAACTGAGCTACGGAAACGTGTATAAATTTGTATGAAAAATTTGCAGATAAGCAAATCATTCAGTTATAAATCTGTGGATATATCCGGATAATTAATATAACCCTGCATCCAGATAACACCTTTGAATCTGCGTCCTATCTGTGGCTCTCCGTATAAATCCTCGGCGTTAATACAGATATCAAACTGTAAATCATTACAGTTCAACTTCATAAGATAAATTTCTTCTTTTGTCAACTTATTCACAGTTTTGGTATATTCCATAATTTCACCCAAAATAGAATACTGATCACACTCTACACCATATGGCATAAAATAAGTATCTACCAAACTGAAAACATCTTCCTTTAATATTTTTCTGGAAATAGATGTATAGGTATCCATATCCTCTAAAGTAAGGCTTTCTATTGCTTCCTCATCACCCTGTCTTGCGGCAGCGATCAATTGATTCCTGTTAATAGACGCTTTTTTAACACGCCGCATTTCCGTTTCATCTTTCACAATGGGAAGAATAATATTTCCCTTAATGGAAAGACCGGATAATGTAAGCGTTGTTCCTCTGATCGGAAGTAGATTCATCTGCTGTGCTTTGACATAAGGAATGATGTTCTGTAAATAAAATATCAAACTGACTCCAACTTTAATATCATCGCAGATACCGGCATAAGATTCCTTCTCTGCATGGCGTTCTACGGATACATCTTCGTAAGAACTCACTCCTCTTCCTTTTAGATAAGGATAAAAATAGTCAAATGTAAATTTATCATCCTCATCAAATTCTCCACAGACAGCAATTCCCATATTTTCAGCAAAATCTT
Source organism: uncultured Lachnospiraceae bacterium (assembly GCA_947178125.1). Classification (GTDB taxonomy): domain Bacteria; phylum Bacillota; class Clostridia; order Lachnospirales; family Lachnospiraceae; genus UBA3282. Next base: position 37,834 of record CAMWXB010000009.1, read on the forward strand.
CGCAAAACTCTGCAAGTATGGTTTCCCCGCCATTAGACGTATAAGAACGATGCGATGCGCTTAAAATAATATCAGTAACCAGCTTCTGCTGTTCTCTCCTGTCTATCAGCTTGCTAAAACCAATAGCCCGCATATATTTGTGCAAAGGTTTCACCTCCCTTTATCTGATTTCTGTCTTACCACCCATATATGGACGAAGAACTTCAGGAATGCGAATGGAGCCATCCTCCTGCAGATTATTTTCCAAAAATGCAATCAGCATTCTGGGCGGCGCAACAACCGTATTATTCAATGTATGTGCAAAATATTTTCCGTCTTTACCATTTACGCGTATTCTCAGTCTTCTTGCCTGTGCATCACCGAGATTAGAACAGCTTCCTACTTCAAAATATTTCTTCTGTCTTGGAGACCATGCTTCTACATCATAAGACTTTACTTTCAAATCTGCAAGGTCACCGGAACAACATTCAATTGTTCTGACCGGAATATCTATCGACCTAAATAAGTCTACCGTATTTTGCCATAGTTTGTCAAACCAAATTTTAGATTCTTCCGGTTTACATACAACAATCATTTCCTGTTTTTCAAATTGATGAATACGATAAACGCCGCGTTCTTCTATACCATGCGCTCCTTTTTCCTTTCGGAAACAGGGAGAATAACTTGTCAGTGTCTGTGGAAGATTTTCTTCCGGAACAATCGTATCGATAAATTTACCGATCATGGAATGCTCAGACGTACCAATTAAGTATAAATCTTCTCCCTCAATTTTATACATCATGGCATCCATTTCTGCGAAACTCATAACACCGTCAACAACGGCACTTCGAATCATAAAAGGTGGAACACAATAAGTAAAACCTCTATCGATCATAAAATCTCTCGCATAGGAAATAACAGCGGAATGCAGTCTGGCAATGTCTCCCATCAGATAGTAGAAACCATTTCCTGCTACCCTTCCTGCGGCATCCATATCAATACCGTTGAACCGCTCCATAATTTCCGTATGATAAGGAATTTCAAAATCCGGAACAAGCGGTTCACCGTATTTTTTTACTTCCACATTCTCTGAGTCGTCTTTTCCGATTGGAACTGACGGGTCGATAATGTTCGGAATTGTCATCATATCTTTCTTAATCTTCTCACGAAGTTCATTTTCTTTTTCTTCCAATTGTGCAAGGCGCGCTGCGTTTGCGGATACTTCTGCCTTTTTGGCTTCTGCTTCTTCTTTTTTGCCCTGCCCCATCAATGCACCGATTTCTTTGGAAATCTTATTCCGGTTCGCACGAATGTCATCGGCTTCCTGCTGTGTTTTTCTGACTTCAGCATCCAACGCGATTACTTCATCTACCAACTCTAATTTGGAATCCTGAAATTTCTTTCTAATATTTTCTTTAACAACATCAGGATTCTCCCTCAAAAATTTGATATCTATCATAACTATTATCCTCCTAATCTTCACACTAGCCTATAACTTCTTTAATATAAATATTATTTACTTCCAACAAATCCTTTATAATATTTACAGCATCTCCATTCCTGTCTTCGACAATTCGAAGAACAGGCCTTCCCGGAAATTGTTTATTCTGTCGCATTACAATTCCGATTTCGCCTTCATTAGTACGAACATATGTTCCTGCCGGATATACTGCAGTAAACTCTAAGAAAATATCGACAATTCTGCCATCGTACTTAATATCTTTGAAATTTTTCAAATATTCTACTGCTTCATATACTTTAACTCTCTTACAACCGATTCCACATATCATTTCATCAAAAACGTCACATACTTGTATAATGCGGCATTCCAACGGAATATCTGTTGCCTTCAAAGGATAACCGGAACCATCGATTCTCTCATGATGATATAATATCATATTTTTGCTTACATTGGAAATCCAATTTTCACCCTGTAAAGCAGAATATGCGTAAACAGGATGTTTTTTATACTCCGAATATTCAAATTCCGTCATTTCTTTTAAATCATGGTTCATATAATCAGCTGTCAAATAACGCAGTCCTAAATCATGCAACAGACAGCCAACACCAATATCATGCACCAATTCGTGCGAAAGATTCATGCGCAGTGCAACAACTGTCGCCAGACTACATATGCTGACAGAATGCTCATAAATATCTGAACTTCTTTCACGGATATCATATATTTGCTGGAGAACTTCTTCTTCCAAAATATTTATGATAATATGATCTGCTGTTTGACTTAATTCAACCAATTCCTCATTATGACAATAAGTATGCTTTTCCAGAATATCCTTGACTTTTGATTTAAAGGATTCTTCCAGGTCATTTTTCAAAATAGCAACGGATTCTTCTATTTCTTTTTCATCCCATATATATACTTCTTTGATATTCAATTCTCTTAATTTGTCAATATAATCCTGACGCAATACAATTCCCTCAGATAATAATACATTATAATCGCTGGTCATTATATTGTTAGCTAAACGCTCTTTACCCGTCAGCTCATCAATTTTGCATATCTTTTTAATCATACGTTCTACCACTTAATCGTTTTAATTATTTAATCCCTAGTCTTCTTCGCCTATTGCAATATTTAATGCTTTTCTTTCTTCATCGCTGATTTCGATATCGTATTCGCCATGTTTAATTTCTTTTGTATAAGTATAGCACCCCTCCGTACTATGTACCGAATTCAATATGAAACCATTATTATTTTCATCCAGAAGTGCAAGACAAAAACTTAACTGTCCGCCCATCTGACCATAAGCATCATATTTCACAACACCGATTTTTTGAAAAGATTTTTCAAAATTTCTGTATAAGGTACGAATATCCTTTTCATTTTTTTCAATAGAAGTTTTAATGAATTTATTATCCTCATACAGACCAAAAATATCTTTTTCCAGATTTTTTGCATTCTTTCCCAACATGAATTTTTTATATTTTTTAATCATTTTTGATAACTTGACCATTTGAATGATCACTAAAATTAATATGAGAAAAAGAAACGCAATCAACCCGATAAAAATGTATGTTATGTCAAGATTGCCAAGTCCTATCATCTTCAGTAAATCATAATTCATTTTTTCTTTAATCTTCCTTCCTTAATGGGCACTTAATAAGCTTATAATTTTTTCCAAATCATCGTGTGAATAAAATTCAATTTCAATTTTACCGGAGCCGTTGCCCTTAGAAGCAATAGCCACTTTTGTTCCAAGTGACTGTTTCAATTTTTCCTCCACGTCCTGATAAATAACTTCCAAACTTTTATCTTCTTCTTTTTCCTTTTTAGGTTTTTCCGGTTTATTCAAATTTTTGACCAGTTTTTCAACATCGCGGACACTTAATTTTTCATCAAAAATTTTCTGTGCAACATTATACTGCTCTTCCGGATCTTCAATAGAAATCAATGCTCTCGCATGACCGCTGGAAATCATATCATCTATGATCATCTGTTGGACTTCATCACACAATTTCAGAAGTCTCATAGAATTTGTAACGGCAGTTCTGCTTTTGGACACTCTTTCTGCAACTTCATCCTGTTTCAAATTGAATTCTGTTAAAAGTCTTTTATAAGCAAGAGCTTCTTCAATCGGATTTAAATCTTCTCTCTGTATATTTTCAATCAAAGAAATCTCAACAATTTCCTGGTCAGTATAGTCTCGGATAATGACCGGAACCTCTTTTAGTCCTGCCAGTTTCGCTGCACGCCAACGGCGCTCACCGGCAATAATCTCATAATAAGTTTTCCTGTCTTGTACAAGAATAGGCTGCAATAAACCAAATTGTTTAATTGAATCAGCTAATTCCTGTAGTGCATCTTCATCAAAATTTTTTCTTGGCTGTTCACGATTGGGTTCTATCTTTGTAATTTTTACAATCGTATCCGGTTCTTTTTTTTCATCCGTATCTCTTTCTGCACTTTTTCCTTTTGTATCTACATTTGGAATTAGTGCATCCAGACCTTTTCCTAATCCTCTCGCCGCCATACTTATAATCGTACTCCTTTTCTATCATTCAAATCAGTATTAAAATTTTCTATTGATCACTTCATCAGCTAACAACATATATGCTTCTGCTCCTGCAGATTTAGGATCATAGATATGAATTGGCATGCCATGACTCGGTGCTTCCGCTAACCTGATATTTCTTGGTATCACTGTATTATAAACACTCTGGCTTAAATGACTTTTAACATTTTCTACTACCTGCATCGAAAGATTTGTTCTGGAATCATACATTGTAAATACGACACCTTCCATATCCAAATCCGGATTTAATCTTTCTTTTACAAGATTCACCGTATGAATCAACTGGCTTAAACCTTCCAGCGCATAATATTCACATTGTATAGGAACAAGCACCGTATCCGCTGTCGTCATAGAATTTATTGTCAACATACTTAAAGAAGGCGGGCAGTCTATAATAATAAAATCATATCTATCCTTTACCCAATCTACTTCATTTTTTAATATGTATTCTTTTTTATCAATTCCAATTAATTCAATTTCCGCTGCTGCAAGATTAACATTGGAAGGAATAATAGAAATTCCAGGAATAACATCTTTCAAAATACATTCTTCTATAGAACATTCACTCAAAATCAATTCATAAATTGTATTTTCCAAATCATTTTTTTCAATACCAAAACCACTTGTTGTATTTCCCTGTGGATCGATATCAATCACCAATACGTTCTTTCCTTTTGCTGCTAAGGATGCAGATAAATTGATTGATGTTGTTGTCTTACCTACCCCACCCTTTTGATTTGCTATTGCAATAGTTCTTCCCATATTCCATTTTTCTCCGATTCTTAGTATGAGTTTGCAACTATATATCTATAATCACAAATACGCGCTTTCAATACTTTCCTTTGTTTTGCGTCTACTATTATATCACTAATTATTTGTATAATCTATAAAATTACCAAAATTATTTATAAAATGTTAGCAAATAAATGTTTCACAATTTCTTTTAGATAGATTTTGAAATGTTTCACGATTTTTTTACAATATCTAGTATCAAAATGTTTCACATGAAACATTATCTTGATGATGGAAAAATTATGAATCAAAATGTTTCACATGAAACATTTTTCAATCTAATAACCATGCCTTTCCCACAACCTGCGACATTTGCGCCGCAGGCACAAATTCGCGGTTGAAAAATCTCTGATTTTTCAACCTATACTTTGATAATATTATTTTTAATTGCAAAAACCGCTGCCTGTGTTCTATCGGAAACATCTATTTTTTTAAAAATATTAGAAATATGATTTTTTACAGTACGTTCGCTAATATCCAGATTTAAAGCAATTTCTTTATTTGACATGCCATTTGCAACCTGAATTAATACTTCTAATTCTCTTTTTGTTAAAAAGTCAATCTTATCCTTTTCGACATCTCTATTAGCCAGGTGAAAATTCAATTCAGGAATCAAACTTGGCTGTATATAAGTTTTTCCACTGAGCACCATAAAAATAGCCTTTTTCAATTCTGCTGACTCAGAATCCTTCATAATATATCCATCTACTCCATTATCAACAGCTTTGACCAGATATTCTACTTCGTTATGAAGAGTCAGCATCAAGACTTTAACATCTGCTTTGTCTTCTTTTAATATTTTTAAAACTTCTATTCCATTTTTTTCTGGCATATTAATATCCAGCAAAAGAATGTCTGGATTATATTCTTTCAATTTTTCCAGACATTCCAAACCGTCTCCGGCCTCCGCAATTACTTTTATAGTTCCGTCAAGTTCCAATAACTGTTTAATTCCTTCTCTCATCAAATTGTGATCATCTGCAATCATAACTTTGATTGTATCCATTATTTTTTACGCTCCAAAATTATAATTTATATAAAATTAAAAAGGTATTTCTATTTTAATACTTGTTCCTTTTTTAGAAGAGTTGATATTTATTTTCCCATTCAATAAAAAAACCGTTTCTTTCATCATAGATAATCCAAAGTGATAATCACTTTTATCTATTTCTTCTTCATTAAAACCAATCCCGTTATCTTCTATTATTAAAAAGAATTTTTTTTCATGTTCTTTTAATGAAATATATACTTTATTTCCTTTGGAATGTTTGACTGCATTATAACAGCATTCTTGTATGAATCTCAAAATAGATATCTGTATTAATTTATTTTCACATGAAACATCATCAATGTCCGATACCACTGTAAAATTATATTTTTTTCCCATCAAACTAAGCGATTTATCTATTGTAATTTTGAGACCCAAATCTTCTAAAGAAACAGGATACATATTATAAATGACGGTGCGCATATCATTAATGATCTGTCGTAATTCCTGTTCTACAGTCGCAAATTCCAACTTTGCTTTTACAGGGTCTTTATCAATATAAATCGAGCCTAATTCAATTTTATGTATTAAATGAGAAAGATTTTGTAAAGTGACATCATGCAAATCCTTTGCTATTCTCTGTCGTTCTTTTTCTCTGACATCAAGAATAGAAAAATTATTTTTTTCATTATTCTGAGATTTATTATTCAAAAGAATATACCAAGTTCAGACAAAATTCAAAAAAATCAATTGTCTGCCTTTCTTTACAGGGTTACTACTATCATATAATAATTTTTAAGATAAGGAAAGAGTTTTATTTGTAATCATTCAGATTATCTTATATAATAAGGTGAGAAAGAGATTTCACATTGGAGGATCAATATGAATAAAAAAATCGTAACAATCAGCGCCTTATCATCTTCTGCTTTTACTGCTATTCATATAATTAACAGAACACAACATTTTCTCTACACTTCCGGAAAACTTTTATCCTGTTCTGAAAACTATTTTTATAAATGGCGTTTTGGTCAGATCAAATATGATAAAAAAGGAAAAGGAAGTCCCATCCTTTTTGTACACGATCTGACAGTAGGAAGTTCAAGTTATGAATTTCACAGACTGGTCAATAATCTGACAGACCAACATGAAATTTACACATTAGATTTATTGGGATACGGTCTTTCCGATAAACCATCTCTTACTTATACATATAATTTATATGAACAACTGATAACTGATTTCATCAAAAATGTTATTGGAAGAAAAACTTCTATTGTTGCAACCGGAAATTCAGTTCCATTTATGATCACAGCGTGTCATCATAATCCAGAACTTTTTGACAAAATGATATTTATCAATCCACAGAGTCTATACAGTCAAAATCAGATTCCGTCCAAGCAGACGAAATTATTGAAATTTATATTTGAAACACCTGTTATTGGAACTTTTATTTACAATATACTCAATACAAAACATTCTTTTGAAAAAACTTTTAGAGACAAGTATTTTTATGATAAGTCTAATATAAAAGAAAAATATATTTTAAACTATATGGAAGCGTCGCAGCTATCCGGCTTTCATGCAAAATATTCTTTTGCATGCTTTACCGGAAAATTTATGAACACGAATATCATTCATTCTTTAAAAGAAGTCAATCACAGCATTCTTATGCTCGGCGGAGAAGAGAAAACAGATATCGAAACAACATTGGAAAATTATGCTTATTATAACAGTTCTATTGAAATAGAATATCTGCCCGAAACAAAACATCTTCCTCAATTGGAAGCTCCCGATAAAATATTGGAACAAATACAATTATTTTTATAAAATATTTATCGGTTTCTTAGAAGGAACTCCTGCTTTTCTCGGATAATTTGCAGGAGTTTCTTTTTGTTTATAAATGACTAATAAATTCCGGTAAATATCTGAACCGGGAATTTGAAACTCTACCTGATTTTCTATTCTGCCGCCCAAAATATCAATCGCATTTTCTGCAGTTTTCATTTCTTCTGCAAGCTTCTCTGATTTATAAGAAATAAAACGGCCTCCTGTTTTTACATAAGGAAGACAGTATTCGGAAAGTGTTGAAAGGTTGGCTACCGCTCTGGAAACACACAAATCATACTGCTCTCTGAATCTTTTTTCTTTCGCATAATCTTCCGCTCTTCCATGAAGGATTTCAATACCATTTAATTTGAGATTCTCGATAACCACATGTAAAAAACCAACTCTTTTCTGCAGCGAATCAAGCAACGTCATCTTTAAATCTGGAAAAGCAATCTTTAAAGGAATACCGGGAAAACCGGCCCCCGTTCCGATATCCATGACAGACATAGCAGCATTCATATCACATGCTTTTACAAGAGAAAGACTATCTATAAAATGCTTTTTACATACCTCGTCAAAATCAGTTATTGCAGTCAAATTCATAACCTGATTCCATTCTATCAATAATTCATAATATGACATAAACTGACACAATTGATTTTCATCGAGCGAAATATGAAATTCTGTCAAATCCTTTTTAAAATCTTCTAAAGAAACATTTGAATGATAATTTTCCAATTTAATAACCATGCCTTTCCCACAACCTGCGACATTTGCGCCGCAGGCACAAATTCGCGGTTGAAAAATCTCTGATTTTTCAACCTATTATTCCTCTTTCTTCCGAATATCAATTTAACGACTGGAATGATATTTTTGTTCCATGTAAATCAAAAGAACAGAAATGTCAGCCGGAGATACTCCTGAAATTCTTGAAGCCTGTCCGACAGAAACGGGTCGATAAGCAGACAGCTTCTGTCTTGCTTCCAATCGAAGACTGCTGACATCCTGATAATCCAAGTCAGAAGGTATCCGTTTTTTCTCCATCTTTTTGAACTGTTCCACCTGTTTCATCTGTCTTTCAATATAACCTTCATATTTAATCTCAATCTCAACCTGTTCTATGACATCTTCTGACAGCCATTTTCTTTCCGGGTCAATTTCAAATAAAATCTCATAAGAAAGTTCAGGACGGCACATCAATTCTGCAAGATTTGTACCCGTTTTTAATAAAGAACTTCCATGAGCTTCCAAAAACTGCTGATGTTCTTTTGATGCACCGATTACGGTATTTTTTAAACGTTCGACTTCTTTATCAATTAAATATTTTTTATTTAAAGTATCATCATATTGCCTCTTAGATACAAGACCAACTTCAAAACCTATTTTACGAAGACGCAGATCAGCATTATCCTGCCGAAGCAGTAACCGATATTCTGCTCTGGAAGTCATCATCCGATAAGGCTCAAAATTTTCTTTTGTAACAAGATCATCTATCAGAACACCTATATAAGCCTGAGAACGATCAAGAATAACAGGCTCTTTTTCAAGAATCGTAAGAGCAGCATTCATTCCGGCTAACAATCCCTGCGCCGCTGCCTCTTCATACCCGCTGCTGCCATTGAACTGTCCGGCGCTGAAAAGCCCCTTTATTTCTTTAAATTCAAGCGTCGGGTATAATTGTCTTGAATCAATACAATCATATTCGATGGCATAAGCATTTCTGACAATCTTACATTGTTCCAGTCCCGGAACAGTCCGATACATGGCAAGCTGTACATCTTCCGGCAAAGAAGATGACATACCGCCTACATACATTTCATTTGTGTGCAGACCTTCAGGTTCTATAAAAACCTGATGTCTTTCCTTATCCGCAAATTTTACGACTTTATCTTCAATAGAGGGACAGTATCTTGGTCCTGTCCCTTCTATGATTCCCGCATAAATAGGAGAACGATCCAGATTATTTCTTATAATTTCATGCGTTTTTTCATTCGTATAAGTAAGCCAGCAGGAAACCTGATCTATCTGCACATCTTCCGGATTTGTAGAAAAAGAAAAAGGAACCACTCTTTCATCACCGAACTGCTCTTCCATTTTCTCAAAATCAATAGAGCGCTTATCCATCCTGGCCGGTGTCCCGGTTTTAAACCGCCGTATTTTAATTCCAAGATTTTTCAAAGAATCGGTCAGATAATTAGCAGGCTGTAATCCATTTGGCCCGGTATATGTAATCGCCTCACCACAAAGACATCTCGCTTTTAAATAAGTTCCCGTACATAAGATGACCGCTTTACATTCATAAACAGTTCCTGTAAAAGTCTTAATTCCTATAATTTGTTTAATCGTTTCTTTTTTATCATTATTTTCTATATTTTTTGAAATTATCTCACATACCTCAGCCTGCTTGATCGTTAAATTTTCCTGATTTTCCAAAACATTCCGCATAGCTCTGGAATATTCCGCTTTATCCGCCTGTGCACGAAGAGAATGTACCGCAGGACCTTTCGACCTATTTAACATCTTGGACTGAATAAAAGTTTTATCGATATTCTTACCCATTTCACCGCCAAGTGCATCAATTTCTCTTACCAAATGTCCTTTGGAAGTTCCTCCGACATTTGGATTACACGGCATCATTGCAATGCTGTCAATACTGACTGTAAAAATAACCGTTTCAAGTCCAAGCCTCGCACAGGCAAGCGCTGCTTCACATCCTGCATGTCCTGCTCCTACCACGCACACATCAACTTGTTCATTCATTTATACAATTCCTCCCTCAGTCTGCAAACTTAAAGCAGACGCAGAAAACGTCCTGTTCACAACCTATTTTCCCATACAGAATCTGGAAAATATCTCATTCACCAAATCTTCTCCGACTTCTTCCCCGATAATCGTTCCAAGTGAAGCATATGCACTCATTAAATCGATAGAATAAAAATCTTCCGGCATGGAATCTTCTATACTTTTTTTAACCTGCAGCATACTCTCACAGGCATCCTTCAAAGCTTCTTTATGTCTCATATTTGTAATATAAACTTCATCATTATAAGACAAATCTCCATGCAGAAACATTTCTTTGATTGTTTTTATAAATAAAGTAATTCCTTCTTTTCTGGTCATGGAAGTTTTAATAATTTTTACACGATTTAAAAAAGAATCCTTCGCATCATTCTTTGATATTTCTGAAATGACTTCATATATTTTTTCTTCTGTTACATGAACATGCAGATCAGATTTATTTAAAAGAATGATTACTTTTTTATCTGCTATCATCTGCATGATTTGAAAATCATTCTCATCCATCGGAACAGAAGCATCTATTACATAAATTATCAGATCAGCTTCTTTAACTACTTTCTTTGCTCTTTCCACGCCAATCTTTTCAACAATATCTTCCGTATTTCTGATTCCCGCCGTATCTATCATATTTAACGTGATACCATCAAGAGAAATCGTTTCCTCTAAAATATCCCTCGTTGTTCCGGCTATTTCTGTTACGATTGCCTTTTCTTCTCCGACAAGAATATTTAATAAAGAAGATTTTCCGACATTCGGCCTGCCGACAATTACCGTATTGATTCCTTCTTTTAACAATCTTCCATCATCGGCGGAATTTAATAATTTTTGAAGTCTGCTACAAATCTTTTCTGTCTTTTCAAATAATCTTTCCGGATAATCATCCAGACTGATGTGTTCCGGGTCATCCAAAGCAGATTCGATAAAAGCGATTTCATACAAGATTTCTTTTCTTAAATCACAAACGATTTCAGAAACGGAACCTTTTAACTGTTTTATAGAACTTTGCAGTGCGAACTCATTTTTGGAAGAAATAATATCCATGACTGCTTCTGCCTTGGATAAATCAATTCTTCCATTCAAAAAAGCCCTTTTTGTAAATTCTCCCGGTTGGGCAATCCTTGCACCTGCATCGATTACGATATCCATAATCTTTTGTAAAATAAAAATGCCCCCATGACAATTAATTTCAACAACATCTTCCATCGTATAACTATAAGGAGCTTTCATAATGGATACCATTACTTCATCGACGATCGTTCCATTTTTTTCAGCTATATATCCGTAATGGATTGTATGAGATTGATAAGTATCCAGACATTTTCTGTTCTGCTTATTTACAAAAACGGAATGCACAGTCGAAATAGCATCTTCTCCGCTGACACGAATGATACCAATTCCTGAATTTGTCATAGCAGTCGAAATAGCTGCAATCGTATCCGTTTTCATAAGAGCCTCCCATTTCCTGATTTTCTATTTCTATTTTTCATTTCTATAGTAAAATATAACCTATAAAAATTGGAATGTAAATAAATTTACATTCCAATCTTTTATCAATCTTTAAACAATCCTTGTTTATGACCTACTGTATTTCTTCAATACCACAACAACATGACGGAAAGGTTCATCCCCTTCGCTGTGTGTCGTAACATATTTATCATTCTGCAATGCGGAATGAATGATTCTTCTTTCATAAGGATTCATCGGCTCTAAAGATACGGGCCTCTTTGTCCTTTTTACTTTATAGGAAATGTTCTTCGCAAGATTTTCAAGCGTTTCTTTTCTTCTCTGCCTGTAATTTTCCGTATCAACTTTAACATGAATATAATTCTCAACATCCTTATTCACTACAAGAGATACAAGATATTGCAGAGAATCCAGTGTTTGGCCTCTTTTACCGATCAAAACACCCATTTCGTCGCCGCTCAGATCAATATTCATGGAATTATTTACTTCATCATAATTGATATCAATAACAACAACAAGATTCATTGCTTCAAAAACGCTTTTTAAAAAGTCTCTTGCCATATCCTGGATGGAAGATTTTACTTTTGCTCTGATCAAAGCCGGCTTAGAACCAATTCCAAGAAAACCTGATGAACCCTCTTCCACTACTTCATATTCCAATTTATCACTTGTCACAACAAATTTCTGACATGCTTCCGTAATGGCATCATTAACTGTTTTTGCTGAAAATTCAATAAAATCCATAACCTATTCTCCTACCTGTTATTCTTCTCATTATACTGCTTGACCATATTTGCCTTAGACGCAATGCTTCCCGGTTTGGCATTTTTATTGTAGTACTCCGTAGACTTCCTTACCGCTTCTTCTTTTTCTTCCTGTGTCATGGAAGGTTTGGAAGATTTGCTCTGCGTATTTACATTTCTTGTGTTCATATTCGCGTAAGCATTTAATTTTTCCGCTCTGACACCGGCTTTTTCCAATTTCTTCTTCGCTTTTTCCGAATTCTTTTTGATAAGTTCATCCAAATCCATCTTATCAATATGTTTGTTGATGACAACCTGCTGAATACACCTTACTACTGCACCCGCTATCCAGTAAAGACCAAGACCTGCAGGCAGTGTATAACAGAAGAAAGCTGACATGATAGGCATCATCATATTCATCATTTTCATAGACTGCATCATGCTGCTCTGTTGGTCGTTCGCATTATTATTTGTTTCCTGCTGTGGCATTAATTTTACATTCAGCCACTGTGTGACAGCAGAAAGAACAGGAATTGCCAAAGCCGCTATTACCATCCCATAAGCTCCGGCCGCCATAGCTTCTTTTAATGTAAAAGAAGGTGAATTTGCTATATTCAATCCCAGAAAATTATTATAACGGTTCAACAGAGCGAGCGTATTATCCACATCGCCGGCCAGACTCGGAAATTTATCTTTAATACTGAGCCATTCCGTACTGGACGCCTTGTTCAATACATCGATAAAAGTATTCTGAACATAAGTCGTTACACCGCTTGTAAAAGATTCATTGGCAAATTGTTTACTGTACATTCCTGCATTTTTGAAAGTCTGGACAAATTCTGAACTTCCACTCTGTGCAATCAGATTATCTACCAATGGGAAAAATGCGTTTTTAATACTGTTTACATATGCCGGCATATTATAAATAACACGATACAATGCCCACATGATCGGCAGCTGAATGAGCAACTGTACACAGCTTCCTGAAGGAGAAACACCATATTTTGCATAGACTGCCTGCGTTTCTGCATTCATTGCCATCATGGAGTCATTATCTTTTTTATTTTTATACTTTGCCTGAATAGCCTGAAGTTCAGGATTCATCTTAGCCGAAAGCTTTGAAAACTTCTGCTGTTTGATCGTGAGCGGCATCATTAATAAATACATGACAATCGTAAATAAAATGATAGCCAGTCCGATATTTGGGATTCCGATCTTATCGATTACGAAAAAGATACCTTCCATTATATAACCTAATAACTTTGTAATAGGCCCTATAATAAATGTAGAATCCTGCGTTAATAAAATACCTGGCACTCCTGTTTCCTCCTTATTATCGTTTTCTTACGGAACCGGATCATAACCACCTTTTGAAAAAGGATTACATCTTATAATTCTCCACAGAGCGAGCAGACCGCCTTTAACGGCCCCATATTTTTCCACCGCTTCCAGACCATAATCAGAACATGACGGAATATAGGGGCATTTCGTACTTTTCATAGGAGAAATATATTTTTTATAGAACTTAATAAGATAAATAAAAATTTTTTTCATATCAATTTCTAAATTGATGCACCTTCAGAATATTTCAACAAAAAAATATTTTTAAAATATGGTGCATTTTCGCAAGATGTAATAATGCGCTCTCGATTTCTTCATAACCAACGAAAGCTGCACTTTTTCTGGCAACGACTACTATATCTAAACCACTATTAAATATATTTTCATGTAGTCTGTAACTTTCTCTCACCAGTCTGGTAAAACGATGCCTTATGACACTGTTTCCTACCTTTTTACTGGCCGATATTCCCAATCTGTTCATCTCTGTGTTATTTTCCAATACATACATGACAAGATATTTATTCGCGTAACTTTTACCATGCTGATAAACATATTGAAAATCTTTGTTCTTTTTTAATGATTCTGAGAATTTCATTGATCAAATTACCTTCACTTCTCCAATAAGGAAAAAAAGGCCACATAAATGCGGCCTATGCTGATAATCTTTTTCTACCTTTTGCTCTTCTTGCAGCGATAACCTTTCTTCCGCCCTTTGTTTTCATTCTGGCTCTGAATCCATGAACTTTGGATCTCTGTCTCTTTTTCGGCTGATATGTCATTTTCATTGCGATGCACCTCCTTTACAAACGCTCTCTCACCATTTACGAAATAAATGTTATTTACGAAGTAAATATCTGTCTGGAAAACAACACCTCTATTTTATATAAATAAATTGGATACGTCAAGAGAATCCACGCATTTTGTCCCATATTTTATGAAAAATAAAATTTTTCAAAGAAAAAAATAATATCCACTTTACATAAATATATCCACATAATGTGGATAAGTTGTGTATAACTTTCTTTTCAATGCTAAAAACTTTTTCAATTCCTCCTGTTTATTACCTTTTTTATTACTTTTTTAATGTGCATTATGATATTCACACTTATACACAACTTTAAAATAATGATAAAAGGATATGTCAACCTGTCCATTATTTGTGGATAACTTATGAATTGAATTTTTATCTTTTTTATATTAATATATATACAGGGGAGTTTTTGTATTATATCGAACACTGCATTTTTTTAGAAACAAGAGGTTTACAGAATGGATTCTATCAAGGATAATTGGGATTTGATTAAAGAAACATTGAGGAAAGAATATGATTTATCGGATATTGCCTATTCAACATGGGTTGCTCCCCTCAATTTCTATAACATGGAAAATAATGTCGTCACGATACTGATTCCATCCAATCAGTCTCATTTTTTAAATTACATTTCAAATAAATATAAAAGTTATTTTCAGGTAACTATTTCCGAAATGATGAACCATACTTATGATATCGCCTTTATTCTGGAAAAAGATGCCAATGAAGAAAATGAAATAAATAATCCGAAACAGAACCCTGTTTATAATATAAATTATGAAAATGCGAACCTGAACCCGAAATATAATTTCAACACCTTCGTTGTCGGCAGCAATAATAAATTTGCGCATTCGGCATGTCTTGCTGTAGCGGAATCACCGGGTGAATCCTATAATCCTCTTTATATCTACGGTGGAGCAGGACTCGGAAAAACACACCTGATGCACTCTATCGGACACTTTATATTACAGCAGAATACAGATATGAAGGTATTGTATGTAACATCCGAAAAGTTTACGAATGAAGTCATTGAATCTATCAGAAGCGGTGACGCCAAGACAATGAGCAAATTAAGGGAAAAATACAGGACTGTGGACGTCCTTCTCATCGATGATATTCAGTTTATCATCGGTAAAGAAAGTACACAGGAAGAATTTTTCCATACATTTAATACGCTCCATTCCGACGGAAAACAGATTGTCCTGACATCTGACCGGCCGCCAAAAGAACTGGAAACACTGGAAGAAAGATTCCGTTCCCGGTTTGAATGGGGACTGGTAGCTGATATTCAGCCGCCGGATTATGAAACAAGAATGGCTATTTTAAGAAAAAATGCTGAGAATTATAACAAAGAAATTGATAATGAAGTATTAGAATACATTGCAACGAATATTAAATCCAATATCAGGGAACTGGAAGGAGCCTTTAACAAAATTCTTGCTTTTTCCAAATTAAACAATCTGGACATCAATCTGACGCATGCGGAAGAAGCTTTAAAGGATATCATTTATCCGGATGAAATGAGAGAAGTAACGCCTTCCTTAATTATTAATGTTGTAGCAGACCATTTTGGTATTACTCCTGATGATATCATGTCCAAGAAGAGAAATTCTGAACTTGTTCAGGCAAGACAGATTGTTATGTACCTTTGCAGAGACCTGACAGCGACTTCCCTTGCCGGAATCGGTAAACTCCTTGGGAAAAAAGACCATACGACAGTTATCCACGGTGTGAATAAGATTTCCGATGAAATTGTGAATAATGAAGAATTAAAAAATAAAATTGATATTATTAAAAAGAAAATTATACCTTCATAATTCAAAGATTGTTGATAAGTTAAGATAAATTATGAAGTTATCCTGACTTTTTAACATATTAAACGTTTTCTTTTTCCCTGAAAAATAGTATAATAAATAAGGTTATGCACATTTCAACATCTATTATTAAGATAGATTACGAAATATATAATAAATAAATATATACGGCGATTCAGATTTTTATACCCGTTCGTCTGCGGAAGCAGACACTCAAGTTCAATAGTTAAAAGCGCTTTTCTTTTAACCTTGCCAATACTCAGAAAGGAAGTAATACACAGATGAAAATTGTATGTAAAAAAGCAAATCTCCTAAGTGGTGTACAGATTGTTTCAAAAGCAGTACCAAGCAAGACTACAATGTCTATTCTGGAATGTATTTTGATCGATGTAAGAAACGGCGAAATCAAATTGGCGGCAAATGATATGGAACTCGGTATTGAGACGAGAATCGAAGGCGAAGTTATCGAGAAAGGTATGATAGCTTTAGATGCAAAAATATTCCTTGAAATCGTAAGGAAACTTCCAGACAGCAATATCAAAATAGAAACAGACAGCAATTTAAAAACAGTGATAACCTGTGAAAAAGCAAAATTCAACATTATTGGAAAATCAGGAGAAGATTTTTCTTATCTCCCGTTGATTGAAAGAAATGATTCCGTTGTTGTTTCACAGTTTACTTTAAAGGAAATCATAAGACAAACTATCTTTTCGATTGCTGATAATGACAATAATAAACTGATGACAGGAGAATTGTTTGAGATCAATGAGGATACTTTAAAAGTTGTGTCTTTGGACGGGCATAGAATTTCCATCAGAAAGATTCAGTTGAAAAATACCTATTCTTCTAAAAAAATTGTTGTTCCAGGGAAAACTTTAAGCGAGATCAGTAAGATTCTTTCCGGTGATACGGACAAGGA
The DNA here is from genome assembly GCA_947178125.1 of uncultured Lachnospiraceae bacterium. GTDB lineage: Bacteria > Bacillota > Clostridia > Lachnospirales > Lachnospiraceae > UBA3282. The sequence goes on from CAMWXB010000009.1 coordinate 55,345, forward strand.
TGTTAATATTTTCTTTACGGACAATCATATTTTGTTTGAATTTGATGATACGATCGTTGTTTCCAGATTGATCGAAGGAGAATACTTCCGAATTGACCAGATGCTTTCCAGTGATTATGAAACGAAGGTCAGAATCAACAAGAAAGAATTTTTAAATTGTATTGACAGGGCAACACTTCTTGTAAAAGAAGGAGATAAGAAACCTGTTATTATTAATATTACGGATGGCGCGATGGAATTGAAAATGAATACGATCATCGGCAGCATGGATGAAGAAATCGATATTACAAAGGATGGAAAAGATTTGATGATCGGTTTTAATCCGAAATTTCTGATTGATGCGCTGCGGGTAATTGACGATGAGGAGGTAGATCTGTATATGGTCAATCCAAAGGCACCCTGTTTTATCCGTGATGCGGAAGAAAATTATATTTATCTGATTCTTCCGGTTAATTTTACAACAGTCAGCTAACAAGTGTTTAAGAATGGATAATTATGGAAAAAATAAAAATTAAGGATGAGTTTATCAAACTTGGCCAGGTCTTGAAATTTGCAGGTCTTGTAGAATCCGGTGTAGATGCCAAGATAGAGATTCAGGACGGCAATGTTCTTGTAAATGGCGAAGTGGAATGCAGACGCGGAAAAAAAATATATGCAGGTGACGTTATTGAGTTTAACGGACAGCAGATTAAGGTAGAAAACTGATGATCATTAAATCATTGGAATTGGCAAATTACAGAAATTATGATTCCCTGGAAATTCATTTCAGCAGCGGGACCAATATTTTATACGGAAACAATGCGCAGGGAAAAACCAATATTTTAGAAGCAATTTATGTATCTTCTACAACAAAATCCCACAAAGGAAGTAAAGACAGGGATATTATTCATTTCAATCAGGAAGAAGCACACATCAGGACATTATTAGAGAAAGATGGTATTGAAAGCAGAATAGATATGCACCTTCGAAAAAGTAAATCGAAGGGAATAGCCATTGACGGACAGAAGATTAAGAAAGCTTCAGAACTTCTTGGATTATTAAATATTGTTTTCTTTTCTCCCGAAGACTTGAACATTATTAAGAATGGTCCGGCTGAAAGAAGAAGATTTGTGGATATGGAGTTGTGTCAGCTGGATTCTTTTTATCTGTATAATCTGAACCATTATAATAAAATCGTGAATCAGAGAAATAAACTTTTAAAAGATTTGTATTTTCAGCCGGAACTGCGGGATACGCTAAATATATGGGATTCTCAGCTTGTTTCTTTCGGAAGCAAGATCATCGAAAGAAGAGAATTATTTACAAAACAGCTGAATGAGATCATTTATGAAATACATAAAAAATTATCCGGTGATAAAGAAGAACTGAAGATTTATTATGAACCCGATGTTCTGATAGAAGATTATGAGCGTTCTCTGTCTGCAAATCAGGAAAGAGATATTAAATTAAAACAGACGACGGTCGGACCCCACAGGGATGATTTTTCTTTTATGGTAAAAGATGTTGATATTCGTAAATTCGGTTCTCAGGGGCAGCAGAGAACGGCTGCTCTTTCTCTGAAATTATCGGAAATTGAACTGGTTAAAAAAATGATAAAAGACAATCCTGTTCTGCTTTTGGATGATGTTCTATCGGAACTTGACAGTAACAGGCAGAACTATCTTTTGAACAGTATAGGAGATATTCAAACGATCATTACCTGTACCGGTCTGGATGAATTTGTGAATAACAGATTTGAAATCGATAAAGTATTTCAAATTGAAAACGGAAAAATTGTGGATAATGCTGTTTAACAGGTTGAGAAATGAATTGAGAAAGGTATGGTAATAAATGGCTAACGAAGAATACGGCGCGGATCAAATTCAGATATTAGAAGGTCTTGAAGCGGTTCGTAAGAGACCGGGTATGTATATTGGAAGCACGTCCAGCAGGGGTCTTCATCACCTTGTTTATGAAATTGTGGATAATTCTGTCGATGAAGCTCTGGCAGGTTTCTGTAATACGATTCATGTAACAATCAATCAGGATAATTCCGTTACGGTCATTGATAACGGACGCGGTATCCCGATCGGCATTAATCATAAGGCAGGAATCCCGGCGGTGGAAGTTGTTTTTACGATTCTTCATGCAGGCGGTAAGTTTGGCGGTGGAGGATATAAAGTATCGGGAGGTCTTCATGGTGTAGGAGCTTCTGTTGTTAATGCGCTTTCAGACTGGCTTGAAGTAGAAATTTTCAGCGAAGGGAAAGTATATAAACAGCGGTATGAAAGAGGACATGTCTGCTATCCGTTGGAAATGACAGGTGAATGTGACAAAGAAAAGACTGGAACAAAGATTCATTTTAAACCGGATGCAACAATTTTTGAAGATACAGTATTCGACTACAAAACATTAAAAACAAGATTAAGGGAAACTGCTTTCCTGACAAAAGGGCTTAAGATCATTCTTGCAGATGAAAGAGAAGGACAGGAGCAGGAAAAGGTATTCCATTATGAAGGCGGCATCAAGGAATTTGTTACTTATCTGAACAAAAGTAAAGATGCTTTATATGAGCAGATCATGTATTTTGAAGGCAGTAAGAATAACGTTTATGTTGAAGTAGCGATGCAGCATAACGATTCTTATAATGAAAGTGTTTACAGTTTTGTTAACAATATCAATACGCCGGAAGGCGGTACACATTTAATCGGATTTAAGAATGCGCTTACAAAGACGTTCAATGATTATGCAAGAAGTAATAAACTGATCAAAGAAAATGAAGAAAATCTTTCCGGTGATGATATTCGGGAAGGTCTGACGGCGATCATCAGTGTGAAGATTGAAGATCCGCAGTTTGAAGGGCAGACAAAACAGAAACTCGGTAATTCCGAGGCAAGAGGCGCTGTTGACAGTATTGTAAGCGAGCAGCTCACTTATTTTCTGGAACAGAATCCTGCAATTGCCAAAATCATCTGTGAAAAATCTATCATGGCGCAGCGGGCAAGGGAAGCAGCCAGAAAAGCGAGAGACTTAACACGTCGTAAATCAGCGCTTGAAAATTCTTCTTTACCGGGAAAATTGGCGGATTGTTCAGACAAAGATCCGAAGAATTGTGAGATTTATATCGTTGAGGGAGATTCTGCAGGCGGTTCTGCCAAAACGGCGAGAAGCCGTGCAACACAGGCTATTCTGCCGCTTCGTGGAAAGATATTGAATGTGGAAAAAGCAAGGCTTGATAAAATTTACGCGAATGCGGAAATTAAAGCGATGATAACTGCTTTCGGCACAGGAATCCATGAAGATTTTGATATTACGAAGCTTCGTTATGATAAAATCATCATCATGACGGATGCCGATGTTGACGGTGCACATATTGCGACTTTAATGCTCACTTTTATTTATCGCTTTATGCCGGAACTGATCAGACAGGGACATGTATATCTGGCAAAACCGCCTTTGTATAAACTGGAAAAGAACAGACAGGTCTGGTATGCTTACAGCGATGAAGAACTGGATAAGATTCTGGCAGAAGTCGGAAGAGATCAGAATAATAAGATTCAGCGTTATAAAGGTCTTGGAGAGATGGATGCGGACCAGCTCTGGGATACAACAATGGATCCGGAAAAACGCATTTTGCTTCGTGTAAATATTAATGAAGAAGAGGAATCTGAAGTAGACCTTACTTTTAACACATTGATGGGTGATAAAGTAGAGCCGCGGCGTATTTTTATTGAAGAAAATGCAAAGTTTGTTAAGAATCTTGACATTTAAGTATTTTCTCCAAGCTGAGAAAGGAACATGGTTATAAAAGAGAATGGATGACCGTATTTTTGATAAAATTGAAGATGTAGACCTGAAGAAAAAGATGGAAGATTCCTACATCGATTATGCGATGAGCGTTATTGCGGCGCGTGCGCTGCCAGATGTAAGAGACGGTTTAAAGCCGGTACAGCGCAGGGTTCTTTATTCTATGATCGAACTGAATAACGGTCCCGATAAACCGCACAGAAAAAGCGCCCGTATTGTCGGTGATACAATGGGTAAATATCACCCGCACGGAGACAGTTCTATTTATGGAGCGCTCGTTAATATGGCGCAGGAATGGTCTACTCGTTATCCGCTGGTCGATGGACATGGTAATTTCGGTTCCGTAGACGGTGACGGTGCGGCTGCCATGCGTTATACGGAAGCAAGGCTGAGCAAAATTTCAATGGAGCTCCTTGCGGATATCAATAAAGATACTGTGGATTTTGTTCCGAACTTTGACGATACGGAAAAAGAACCTGTTGTTCTGCCGAGCCGTTATCCGAATCTTCTCGTGAACGGTACTTCCGGCATTGCAGTCGGCATGGCGACAAATATTCCGCCCCATAATCTGCGGGAAGTGATTTCTGCTGTTGTAAAGATTATTGATAATCAAGTTCAGGAAAACCGGCAGACGGAAATGGAAGAAATACTGGAGCTTGTAAAAGCGCCCGATTTTCCTACCGGGGGAATCATTCTCGGTACAAGAGGTGCGGAAGAAGCATATCGTACCGGCCGCGGTAAAGTCAGAGTGCGTGCCGTAACGAATATAGAGCCGATGGATAATGGTAAGAACCGCATTATCGTTACAGAACTTCCTTATATGGTCAATAAGGCAAATCTGATATTAAAAATTGCCGAACTCGTAAAATTAAAGAAAATTGACGGTATTACAGATCTCAGAGATGAGACGAACCGTGAAGGTATGCGGATTGTCATTGAACTCAGAAAAGATGTCAATGCAAACGTAATATTGAATCAGCTTTATAAACATACCCAATTACAGGATTCTTTTGGTATTATTATGCTCGCTCTTATGGATGGGCAGCCGAAAGTCATGAATCTTTTGGATATGCTCGGGTATTATCTTGATCATCAGAAAGATGTTGTTACACGAAGGACTAAATATGACCTGAATAAAGCAGAAGAACGGGATCATATTTTACAGGGATTATTAATTGCTCTTGATAATATCGATGAAGTCATTCAGATTATCAGAAGCAGCCAGACGACACAGATTGCAAAAGAAAGACTGATAGAACGTTTTGCACTTACTGATGTTCAGTCGCAGGCAATCGTCGATATGCGTCTGCGTGCTCTAACAGGTCTGGAAAGAGAAAAACTTGAAAATGAGCACAAAGAATTATTGGCAAAAATTGCGGAATTAAAAGCAATTTTAGCGGATGAAAAATTACTGCTTGGTGTTATCAAAGAAGAAATTATGATCATATCGGAAAAATTCGGCGATGACAGAAGAAGCAAGATTGGCTTTGATGTATATGATATCAATATGGAAGATTTGATTCCAAAAGACAATACGATCATTGCTATGACAAGCCTTGGATATGTAAAACGTATGACAGTGGACAATTTCAAGGCACAGCATCGCGGCGGTAAAGGAATCAAAGGAATGCAGACGATAGAGGAAGATTACATAGAAGATCTTCTGATGACAACGACACATCATTATCTGATGTTCTTTACCAATTATGGAAGGGTCTACAGATTAAAGGCATATGAGATTCCGGAAGCGGGACGTACGGCAAGAGGAACGGCAATCATTAATCTGCTGCAATTAACGCCGGGCGAGAAAATTTCTGCTATGATACCGATTAAAGATTATGAAGATAATAAAAATCTTTTTATGGTAACAAAGAAAGGTATTGTAAAGAAAACTTCCATTCTGGAATACAGCAATGTCAGAAAAAAGGGACTTACAGCAATTAACCTTCGGGAAGATGATGAATTGATAGAGGTAAAATCTACCGATGAAAATACGGAAATTTTCCTCGTTACAAGACAGGGAATGTGTATCCGGTTCAAGGAAACAGACGTCAGAGCGACCGGAAGAGCATCTATGGGTGTTATCGGAATGAACTTGTCGGACGATGACGAAATCATTGGTATGCAGTTAGATCATCAGGGAGATTCGCTTTTGATTGTATCTGAAAACGGTCTCGGTAAACGTACTTATCTGGATGAATTTACAACACAGCACCGCGGCGGTAAAGGCGTGAAATGCTATAAGATTACGGAAAAAACAGGTAATGTAGTCGGCGTAAAAGCTGTTAACGATGACCATGAGATCATGATGATCACGACAGAAGGCGTTATCATTCAGCTTCGAATGGAAGATATCTCAACTCTCGGCAGAATTACATCCGGTGTAAAGATGATGAATCTGGAAGAAGATGTAAAAGTAGCTAAGATTGCCAAAGTACGGGAAAAGGTAAGCGATGGTAATCAGGAGTTTGAAAATATAGATGATGCGATGGAAGAGATACCGGAAGACGAGAAATATGGAGATATTTCTGATGATAATGAAGTGACTTTGCCGGAGGAGAAGGACGAAGCGTAAATGTTTCATAAAAGAGATGCTGATATATGGCATCTCTTTTTTAAAAAACTGCTTACAGGTTGCGTAAGGTTGAAGGAAAAATGAGGAAATTAAGATGAATACTTATATGTATGATAAAGTGAATAAAAATAAAATAGAAAAAAAAGATACAAGATTTATCTTAATTATTATTATAATAATGACCATTTCATTAATTGTGGTCAGTTTATTCGCCTGGTCTTTTGGTTTTCGTTACCGGTTTTCTCATTTTCTTCAAAAACTTTCAGAATGTACTTCTTATGCAAAAGAGGAAGACAGCCTTATCGTAGAGATAGATGGAAAACTTTTTAGAATAACAGATGATAATATGCAGGGAATTTTTAATTATATCACACTTAACAGTTATGGCAAAGAAAGCAAAGATTTGCCTGAAGGAAATCCGATAGTGCTTGATTATGGAAATGGAGCGATTATAAAATTATGGAGTGTACCGGCAGATAAGTATACGAACAGCAGTGGTCTTTTCGTACAATATGAAGATGCAGATGAAAATTCCTATTCTTATATCAATTATAAAATGACCCTTGATACAATTGTTACGCGGTATTTACTTTATGATAATGTTGAAATAAAAGAAGAACAGATTTAGAAGAAAAGAATATGGAGAACGACCATGAAAATAGCAGTCATAGGGGATATTCACAGTAATCATATTGCATTGGAAACGTGTATTCGTCATGCACTGGATAGAAATGTAGATGAATTTCTTTTTCTTGGAGATTATATCAGTGACTGTCCTTATCCGCAAAAGACGATGAAAGTCATTTATGAAATGAGCGAAAAATATAAATGTCTTTTTATTCGTGGAAATCGAGAAGATTATATGTTAAATCATAGAAGAAATCCGGAAAATGATTGGACTTATTGTTCGGCAAGCGGTAATCTTTTATATACTTATGAAAATCTTTCTGAAAAAGATTTTGATTTCTATGAAAAATTGGATATTCATGGAATTTATCATAAAGAAGGATATCCTTCTTTCCGATATTGTCACGGTTCTTTGACATCATCTACCGAATTATTGTTGCCTGAAAATGAAAATATGGAATCCATTATGAAAAATCTGGATGTTGATCTGTTGATCAGCGGACATACACATATACAGGAGAGCAGAATGTATGGAAATAAGAAATTAATTCATCCGGGTTCTGCCGGTGTACCCTGGTATTATGGCGGAAAAAGCCAATATATGATCTTGCATGGAACAGATAATGAATGGAAAGAAGAATTTTTTCAGTTAGAATATGATGTGGATGCCGTTAAGAAAGAATTTGAAACTTCCGGTCTTGCTGAAAAATCTTTTTATTGGGCAAAGTTAGTTCTTCATAATCTTTATACGGGAGAAGATTTTACGACGCCCTGTCTTCAGCTTGCGATGAAATTATGTAAGGAAGCAGAGGGAAGCGTAAATTGGCCGGACTTTTCGGAAAAATATTGGAAAACGGCGGCGGAAACATTTGGGATTCAATAGGGAAGATTCAATTAGAAAGGAACAGAAATATTTTATGAAAAATTTTTCAAAGAAAACATCGGAAGAATTAAGAAATAATCTGCGTGCGGTAAATCATAAAAGTTATCCTGCATATAAAACATTGGCGGGCAGTTATTCTTTTGGAAAATACACATTAAATATTGAACATGTGCAGGGAGATCCTTTTGCAGCGCCCTCAAGACTCAGTGTGGAAGTTGAACATAAAATTGCAGGATTTCCTGCATCCTATTATGGAACAAAGTGGAATAAAATTGCTTTGGAAGACTATCTGATACGTCGTTTTCACAGACAGGCTGATAAATTTTGTTTTCAGGCAAAAGGTTCCGGGAAGAGCGGCATTATTACCGTTAGCCGCTGTGGACAGGAAATCATAGAAAGAACGGCATGTGAGATTACGGAAGATAATATTATTATAAGATTTGAAGTAGGATTTCCGGCAAATGGGCGTACGATCAACGCACCGGAATTGGAAAAAATTTTATTCGATTTTATACCCGTATGCGTGGAACAGAGTTTATATTATGATAAAACGCCGAAACAGGAATTGGAAAAAATAATTTTTCTTGCTGAAGATCAGTATTTTATCAGAGAAGAAATGAAAAAGCAGGATATTGTGGCATTTATTGCGGATGGTTCCATCTTACCGAGAGAAAGCGGCGTATCCGACAGACCGTTAAAAGATGGTATTCTTTTTCATTCTCCTGAAACGATGGCGGTGACGTTTCATCTTCCGCATAAAGGAAATCTTCGTGGCATGGGCATCAGAAAAGGAATTACATTAATTGTAGGCGGCGGTTATCATGGAAAATCTACCCTTCTGAAAGCTTTGGAACGAGGTGTCTATGATCATATAGCCGGAGACGGAAGAGAATATGTTATCACGGATGAAACAGCGTTAAAGCTTCGTGCAGAAGACGGAAGAAAGATTACGAATACGGATATTTCCCTTTTTATCAATCATCTTCCTAATGGAAAAAATACCGAAAGATTCTGTACGCTGGATGCCAGCGGAAGTACTTCCCAGGCGGCTAATATCGTAGAAGGAATAGAGGCAGGAAGTAAACTTCTGCTCATCGATGAAGATACATCCGCTACAAATTTTATGGTACGGGATGAATTGATGCAGAGGATTGTTGCCAGGGAGAAAGAACCTATTACGCCTTTTTTAGAACGTGCGAAGGATTTATATGAGAAAGCCGGGATATCTACGATTCTCGTAGTCGGAAGCTGCGGCTCTTACTTTCATATTGCGGATAAAATCATTCAGATGGATTCTTATCAGGCCGTTGATATTACCAACGAAACAAAAGAAATCATTAAAAATTATCCGATACCGGCCATAAGCGCTCCGGGATTCCATCTTCCTTCCGAAAGGCGCAGAATTGATTTATCCGGTTCCGTTCAGAAACGAAAAACTTACCGTGGAAACGGTTATGTGGAAGAACGCCTGAAAATCAAGCGGATGGGTAAAACCGCTTTTTCAATCGGGAAAGAAAATCTGGACCTGCGCTATGTGGAACAGTTGGTGGATGAAGAGCAGACGCAGACATTGGCTTATATGCTCCGTTATGCAAAAGAAAATTATGGTGATAAAAATGCTGATATCACAAGTATTGTGAAAGCACTTGAGAATATTTTAAAGACGAAAGGGCTTGCAGGTATCTGTAATAAGGAAAATAGTCCCGGAAATGTGCCGTCAGGGCTTGCGATGCCGAGGGTACAGGAAATATTTGCATGCTTTAACAGGTATTAGGGGTGAGAAAGGTTCCGCTTTGTGGAACCTTTCTTACCCGGAAGAATGACTTAAATGCAGGTATTCTTCTTATTATTTAATATATTATTTTTTACGTTTCACGTTGATGATCATGGATGCGATGCCGCAGCCGATACCGAATACGGGAAAGACAACGATGTAGGGCATGCCCCATCCGTTGTTTTTGAAGCCGAATATCAGGTAGATAATGGTGGCGGTCATCATAAGACAGCCGCAAACGGTACTGGTCAGTTGATCTTTTTTGTATTCTTCGGATTCTTTGTCGTGCATCAGGTTATAATGTTTGATTTTGTATTTTTCCTTTTGCATTCCGGCATATACGATAATAGTTACCGCAATTGTTACAAAAAACAGGAACATGGAACTCATAAGTCCATCGGCATCTATCATTGTACCTGTAAAGTGGTTTGACAGAATCGGTTCTAGGCCAAGCATTAAGATAATACCGATTAAAATAAGGGAAACACCGGAGGCTATCATAATAGCAAATTTTTTATTAAAATGATCAATCTCTTCTTCTGTGTAAAAATCTTCTATGTAAGAATTTTTTTGCTGGAAATTATCATGCTGTAATCCCATAACGATAAAGATTGCGACAGCAATGACAAGAAAAATAAAAAATGCAATAGTACTTAATTCATCGGCAAAGCCGATTCCATTCAAAAATGCCATCAGGGAAAGGCCAAATAAAATCAAGCCGATTCCCAGTGATATCATTTTGTTGAACAGATTCATATGAGAATCATAATGAGATTTATCCTCTACATAAAGGAAACTGATATCTTTTTGTATCAGATCATCTATAGTCACATGGAACATCTGGCATAGCTGTATCAGTTTTTCCATTTCCGGATAAGTCGTATCGGATTCCCATTTCGATACGGACTGCCTGGAAACTTCCAGCTTTTCAGCCAGCTGTTCCTGTGTAATATCATTCTTTTTCCTAAGAAATTGCAAATTTTCTCCTAAGCTCATTTTAGTAACCATTCCTTTCCATCAGTTTGTGACATCTGTTTGGCTGGCACAAACAATTCTTATTTTCTGTGTAATATATGGGCGCCATAGTTTCATTTAAATGATAGCTTCATTATAAGAAAAAAGGAATGTAAACACCATCAATTTCATGTTGCTTTTCAGTTTTTCCGTGTTAATTTCAGGTTGCATGCCGCATTTTTACACGATTTTCTCAAAATCCTCAATACCGTGCTTGCACCATGGACAGATAAAGTCGGGTGGCAGTTCTTCTCCTTCATAAACATAACCGCATACGACACAGCGCCATCCTTTTTTGGGAGATGCAGCATCGGAAGAAGGCTTCGGTTTTACAAATTCATGATAATAAGAATAGGTCATCGCCTTTTCGGAAGAGATAACATCTGCATCGACAACATGTGCGATAAAGAGTATGTGGGTTCCCAAATCATAGGATTGGGTAATTTTACAGTCGAAATATGCCGTCGTGTGCTCCGTAAGGTAAGGAAGCTCCTGACCAGTCAATTGAAAAGGAATTCCAACAAATTTATCGGTCTCTCTTCCGCTCTGGAATCCGAAATGCTGAAAGAGGGAAAAAGGCGCCGTTTCGGAAAGAACGGAAATCGATATCATTCCGGATTTTTGAGCCAGTTCACAGGTCAGGTTTTGTTTATTGATTGCAATTGTGACTTGTTTCGGGTCGTCAGTCACCTGCGTTACGGTATTGATAATGCAGCCGTTCATCTTAGATCCTGATTTTGCAGAAGCAACGTAAAGACCATAGGATAGCTGAAAAAAAGCTTTTGGATTCATGAAACTTTTTCCTTTCTCAATGTTTTTTTCAAATTTTTATTTCTATTATACATTTGATTTTGTTTTTAGAAAATAGTATCATTTATAGTATACAAAGAATATCTTTTTTTATACTCATCAATGGAGTTGAATACTGCGTAAAATTTATTTTTCGCAGGCGAATATTGGTGCCAAGACGCTTTCAGCGTCGGCCCAAATATCGCAGGTTGTGAGAAAGGCGTGGTTATTTTATGAATTTTACAAATGCGGATGAAAAAAGAACTTATATGCTGGAAACACCGGTCAAAAAACTGGTCTGTACTTTAGCAGGTCCTACCATTTTAAGTATGCTGATTACTTCTTTTTATAATATGGCAGATACCTTTTTTGTAGGAAGAATCAATACACAGGCAACAGGAGCGGTCGGTATTGTATTTTCAGTGATGGCAATCATTCAGGCCGTGGGATTTTTCTTTGGACACGGTTCCGGCAATTACATATCCAGGAAATTAGGCGCACAGGAAATGGAAGAAGCGGAGAAAATGGCAGCAGTCGGCTTTTTTTTGGCATTTATTGCAGGAATTGTGCTGATGGCGGCAGGTCTTCTCTTTCTTGAACCGCTGGCATATCTGCTCGGTTCTACGGATACAATATTATCTTATACAGTTACTTATTTGGGAATTGTTCTGCTCGGTGCGCCGGCAATGACGACTTCTCTTGTATTGAATAATCAGATGCGGTATCAGGGAAGCGCATTTTATGCGATGATCGGAATTGTATCCGGTGCAGTGCTCAATATTATACTCGACCCTGTTTTAATTTTTGGATGCAGTCTTGGAATTGCCGGAGCTGCACTGGCAACGACGATTAGTCAGTATGTCAGCTTTGTACTTCTTTTGATCATGATCAGAAGAGGCGGAAATATGCAGATTCGTATTCGTAATTTTAAGCCGAGTATTCATTTTTTTAAGGAAATGGTGCGGGGAGGTACGCCGTCTTTGTGCAGACAGGGACTCGCGAGTCTGGCAACGATCTTTCTGAACCGTACGGCAGGTTTTTACGGAGATGCGGCAATTGCCGGGATGTCTATCGTATCGAGAATTTCAATGTTTGCAAATTCTGCATTGATCGGATTTGGGCAGGGATTCCAGCCTGTCTGTGGTTTTAATTATGGTGCGGGTAAAAATGACAGGGTGCTGGAAGCGTTCTGGTTCTGCGTGAAATATGCTTTTTTGTTCTTATTAGTTGTGGCAACGGCAGGATTTATTTTTGCACCGGGTCTTGTGGCTTTATTCCGAAAAGATGATATTGATGTCATTGAAATCGGAAGCGCTGCTCTGCGGTATCAGGTCATTGCTTTTCCGTTGAATGCCTGGATTGTTATGTGTAATATGATGCTGCAGTCTGTTGGAAAAGGCTTGAAAGCATCCATTGTTGCATCTGCAAGGCAGGGACTTTGTTTTATACCTCTCATTATGATATTGCCATATTTTTTCGGTCTTTTTGGTGTTGAAATCTGTCAGGCAGTTTCGGATGTTCTGACGCTTGTGATTTCTGTTCCGATTGGGATGAGCGTTATAAAGGAAATGCAGAATATAAAAAAGGAATGAAGATTTAAAAAATCTTCATTCCTGGAAGAACATCTCGTTTGAACTTTTTTAATTGGTGTAATTATCGAAATATCCCTGAATGAGAATAACAGGTGTTCCTTTATCGCCGGAACCACTTGTCAGGTCACATAATGAACCGATCAAGTCTGTCAGTCTTCTCGGCGTCGTTCCCTGAGAAGCCATATCGCCGACCAGATTGTCTTTCTTTTCTCTGATACGGTTGGAAATCGCTTCTTTTAAAGCTTCGCCGGATAAATCTTTAAAGTCATTATCTGCAAGATATTTCAGTTTTACTTCATTGGGCGTTCCTTCCAGACCGGGTGTGCTTGCAGGAGATACACAGGGGTCTGCGAGTTCCCATATTTTTCCGACAGGGTCCTTGAAGGCGCCGTCGCCGTATACCATGACTTCTACATGTTTGCCAGTCTTGTTCAGGATTTCTTTCTGGATATCCATGACCAGATCGGTACATTCTCTTGGGAAGAGTTTGATTGTATCTTCCGTCGATTTGTTGGAGCCGAGTAATCCATATTTTTCGTTGCACCCGCTTCCGTTTACAGGACTTGTGAGAATATCGTCCATTCCCATAACGATTTCGGCACCCGCCGCCTTCAGAAGTCTCTTCGTACGCATTCTCGTATGGATATCGCAGTTCAAAACATTCTTTGTATAAGAAAGAATGCTTCTGCAGTCGTTAGCAAAGATGATTTCTACTTCTGCGCCTGCTTCTTTGATGAGATTTCCGTAATAATCAACGTAATCCACACCTGTAAAAGGATGTTTATTTTCTCCGAAGAGTTCACGGTATTTCTCAAGTGTAAGTACATCGCTGTAAGGATTGATTCCTGCTTCATCTAACTGGTCCAGAGAAACAAGCTCATTTCCTACTTCATCACTTGGATAACTGAGCATCAGAACGACTTTTTTAGCGCCCATTGCGATTCCCCGCAGGCAGATTGCAAAACGGTTTCTGGATAAGATTGGGAAAATAACGCCAATCGTTTCTCCGCCGAGTTTTGTCCTGACATCTTCTGCAATCGCTTCTACCGATGCGTAATTTCCCTGTGATCTGGCTACAACTGATTCCGTTACCGCGATAACATCTCTGTCACGCAGTTCAAATCCCTCGCTCTGTGCCGCCTCTAATACACTATCTGTAACAATTTTTACCAGATCGTCGCCTTCCCTGATGATAGGACAGCGGATTCCTCTGGATACGGTTCCGACTTTTCTTTCCATTGCTATACCAATTCTCCTTTCTCAGCCTGTAAAGGCTTTCTCCCTTAATAGGATTTTAAAACCACCTTTACTATTATAATATAATCATAAGAAAAGCGAAAGATTAAAATACATCTACTTTATTTTTAGTATAGAAAATAGAAAAATTAAAATTCCGGATACCCATATTGTCGGATTTTTTACCCATGCGGCGGCAGTAGTCATACATCCAGGAAGCTTCCATATTATCAGGCGTGTAATAAGGATTGCTTTTTTCATTCAGTAAAATTGGTGCGGCATCGGCCGAAAGGGTGGAAAGATAATAATGGTCGCTCGTCCGTGTGTTGTATTCTTCCGTATAAGCAGTATGTGCGGGGTTTAAATTATAGCGGGCTATCCAATAATCCGGGTGGGAAAAAGAAAGGCCGATATAAAATACGGTAACGACCGCCACACTGTAAAAGAATAATGGAAAGCGTTGAAAATAAATATAAATCGTGATGCCTGTCATCAGCAGAAAAATGACCACAAGTGACCATATCACAAAAAATCGAAGGAAAGTCAGGTTATAGGTCGCAATATACATGAACATCCTGAGCGCGCTGGATAAGATCATGATAAAAGTGCATCCGCTGATGATGGTAAGAATAATTTTCAGGATAAGATTATCCTTGAAAAAATGCAGGCAGAGCAGCACGAGGAACAGATTGATGATGCAGACTGCCAATAACTGGAAGAATCCCTGTCTGGCATAAGCAGCATAAGTGTATCCTTCCGGGAGCTTCATATTGCCGATGAACAGATAAAAAATCTGTATAAAGCTGAATAACAGATAAATAAGGGAAAGCATACCGGTCACAGTGATCGCGATAATGGGTTCTCCGATTTTTTTCACCGTGACCTCTTCCGGTACGGTCTTTTTGCAAAGTGCCGATAACAGCGAATAAGATGCAAAGAATACCGCTGTGATCAAAAAGCCGACTCTGAAGATTCCCGTTAAAGAAATATCGAAATAAAAGAGGTTTTCCATCATACTGCGGAAAACGACATCCGCACTGCATAAAAGGATTGTCATAACGATAAGAATCGGTACGGAAACGGAAAATCCAATCATAATATACAGAATATAGTTCTTTTTATCGCTTTTTTTCTCTTTTTGGGCATCATAAAAAGAAGCCAGGTCGATCAAGGGAGAAAAAAGGCAGGCAATAGAACTCCCCATCGTGCGCAGAATGGCACCCAGATATTTCGGAAGATTCCATCCTGCATCATAATAGACCGTATGCAGTATCAGAATAAAAGTCAGCAAAAAGATGCCCAGTTTGTTCATCCATAAAAGCTGCGGGGAATCGGTACAGCAATTGGAAACTCCAAGCAGGAGAACGCTAATCACATAGAAAAGACTGTCTTTTTTGTATGGAACCCCTAACCTTTTCATAGATAAGAAGAAATAGCAAAGGGTTCCGGCGACGAAAAAAGGGTAAGTGATGCCAGAAGCATTTCTGTACAGGCAGAATGCGTAAAATAGAGCATAGAGTATGCTGGCAGGAGCAAAAAAAGAAAATTGTTTTTTCATTTGTCTGGTCAGTACCGTTTCTTCTTTTTTGATTTCTGCTTTCTGTGCTTCTTCCTGACGGAAGTAATTATTTACGGCGTAAGCATTTGGTTGGTCGATTTGATATGGTTCGTTCATATTATTCCTCCATTCTTTTTTGTCTGCGGATTTTGGCGCAGATATGAATAATCAGTTTTCGGTTTGCTCTTCTTCATCTATATATTGAAGGATGTCGCCCGGTTGGCAGTCAAGCGATTTACAGATAGCTTCCAGCGTAGAAAAACGAATGGCCTTTGCCTTATTGTTCTTCAGTATGGAAAGATTGGCCAGTGTAATATCGACCTCGTTTGCCAGTTCTGTCAGGCTTTTTTTGCGCATTGCCATAACAACATCCAGATTGATCATAATTGCCATTTTTACTCCTATCTGTCTGCTTCAGCAGACACATTTGTTTTATATTGTCAGGTCATTGTCAAGTTTATAGGTAATCGCTTTGTCAAATACGCGGGCCAGTACCTTGCTGAACAGACCAGCAATAACGAATACCAGAATGATAATGAAAACGGCGGGTGTTATATAAATGAAAAGGCGGCATGCAGTTATGAGTGCGATGCAGAAACTGTATATGCTCATTTTGTCGAGGCTGTTCACATTTTCTTTGATAAAGCAGTCATCTTTGATGACGGAGAGGAACATTTTGCGCAGTTCGTGAATGATCAGAACGGCAAATATACCTGACAGGAAAAGAACAACGAGCAGAGAGTAAAAATTGTCCCTGAAGTAAGAGTTGTATTTTCCGTAAAATTTGATGGAAAACGGAAGAGTGGCTGTTACGAAAATACCTGCAAAATACATCAGATCTAGTAAATATTTAGTAAACAGCGTTAATTTGTCTTTCATAGAGTACCTCCTTGTTTTTCCATAATATAACATGATGTATAACGAATGTCAACAAATATTTATTGAAAAACAATAAATTATTATTAATATACGATATTATGATGGGAAAGTTAAAAGAAAAACATTTTTAATGATTGAATTGTTAAACTTTTTGCATCCATAATCCGTTATTTAAGTGTAAGACGTTTTACGAGAAGGAGCAGGTCGAAAATTTGAAGTTTTCAACCGTAAAGAAGCAAGTGACAGATAAAGAACTGATTCGCAAAGTGCATAATGGAGATAAGGAATCGCTGAATGCCATTGTTCGGAAGTACTATGATGAAATTTATCGGTTTTGTCTGTATCTGACAGGACAGGAAATGGATTCTTATGATATTACGCAGGAAGTGTTTCTGAAATTTATCCGGTATGTCGATTCTTATCAGTATAAAAATCTAAAGGGGTATCTTCTGATGATTGCCCGCAATGCCTGCTATGACTATTTTCGACATAAAAAAGAAACGACCTGTATTGATGAAATTGCAGAATCCGGGGAAGAAGATTCACAAATTACGCGTGTAGAAAATAAAATGCTGCTGCATCAGGCGCTTATCGGCCTTTCGCCGGAACAGCGGGAAGTGATTATTCTGCGGATATACGAAGAATTGAAGTATACGGAAATCGCAAAGATATTGGGATGTAATCTTTCTACGGTAAAATCACGTTATTTCCAGGGAATTAAAAAGTTGGACAGGCTGCTTGAAAATTAGAAATCCGAGGGTCGGGAAAGGAACAGAGTAAAAAATATATGAAGATCATAGAAAAAGATATCCGGGAAGAATTTCGAATAACGGATCAAAATATTATCATTGATGAGAAAAGAAAAGAGGAAACACTGTTATATCTACAGAAAAAAATTGCCGGAAAACAGACACATGTATTAAGCAATAGGATGGAAATCCTGCTTCAGCAGTTTCGGTATATGGATAAGTTCATGATCGGGATACATGCCGCATTTTGTATCATTCCGGTACTGATAATGGTCATTCTGCATTGGTCCGCGGGTTATGGAAGATTCATAATGAAGATAGGAGAAGAAGAGATTATTTTGATATCCACAATTCTTTCCGGGATTCTGGGCATTGTTTCTATTATGGAAGTCGGCCGCGTTTTTTTCTCAGGCATTGCGGAACTGAGCGAAAGCTGCTACTTCAATGTCAGGCAGATGGTGGCGTTTCAACTTGTTTTATCCGGTATTATAAATCTCATGTTTCTGTTCATCGGTATTCTTTTCGTTGGGATACGATGGAAAATGGAACTGCTCCGCATCGGATTGTATATACTTGTACCGTTCGTCATTGCGGAATGCTGTTGTCTGATGGTGGTGCTTTCGGAAGCCGGTAGAAAAAATTCTTATCTCCTGATAATGGTAGGAGCATTTGTTATTGTATTTTATTGTATTCTGGCTTCTTCACCGGAATTGTACCGGACAGCGGCGCTGGCCGTATGGGGAGCCGCGTTGATGATCGGTCTGCTGCTGCTTGCGGTACAGATTAAGATATTGTTTCGTGGAATCGAGAAAGGAGAAATTTTATGCGCGAATTAGAATTGGTGGAGCTTCAAAAGAATTTTAAAGATAAGATAGCCGTGCAGAGTATCAGTATGCGCATGGAGCATGGCGTTTATGGATTGCTCGGGGAGAACGGAGCCGGAAAGACAACGCTGATGAGGATGATCTGTGGTATTTTGGAACCGTCTCATGGGGAAATCCGATGTGACGGAATGAGAATTGAGAAGTTGGGGGGGGAATATAGGAGTCTTTTGGGATATCTCCCGCAGGATTTCGGTTATTATGAAGATTTTACCGCACATCGATTTTTACATTATATGGCGGCTTTGAAAGCTCTTCCGGAAGCATATGCGAGGGCGAGAATCGATGAACTGCTGGAAATGGTGGATTTAACAGCGGTAAAGAACAAGAAGCTGAAAACTTTTTCTGGCGGCATGATTCGGAGAATCGGTATCGCCCAGGCGCTTTTAAATAATCCTGAAATTCTTGTTCTGGACGAGCCGACATCCGGCCTTGATCCGAAAGAAAGGGTGCGTTTCCGAAATATTATTAGTTCCCTCGGAAAGAACAGGCTCGTAATTCTTTCTACCCATATTGTTTCGGACGTGGAATATATTGCCGACAAAATCATGATCATGAAGAATGGGAAAATGATACGGACGGGAACGGAAGCCCAGATGGCAGAGGAAGTAAAAGATTGTGTCTGGAAGTGCCTTGTCACGGAAAAAGAAGCGATGGAACTGAACGAAAATTATATCGTGAGCAATTTGAAAAATCAGGGAGAACGGGTGGAACTGCGTATTGTCTCCAAAGAAAAGCCGACGGAAAATGCCGAAATACAGGATGTTACGCTGGAGGATATTTACTTGTATCTTATCCAGGCATAGGGCAGGGTTGAAAGAAAAACGTTTTCAACTATTGAATTTGAGTATTTGTCGAAGCAGACAGATGGGGGTAAATATGAAGTTATATAAGCTGGAATTATATAAATTATTCAAAAGAAAAATTGTAATCGTGGGAATGCTCTGTGTTATTGGGATTTTGCTGTTTTTCTTTGCGATGAAGGTTTCGGACGAGTGGGCTTATGTCGATGGAGTAACATATCACGGTTATCAGGCGGTACAGGTCAACAGGCAGATCACGGAGGAATTTAAAGGGGTACTGACGGATGAAAAAGTGAATGCGATTGTTGAGAAATATGGATTTCCACAGGAAGTCGTATGGGACTACGGCGGTTTCAGGGACAGTAATTTTCTGAATAATTTTGTCATAAAATATCTGGCGGACGGATTCATGAGAGGATGGGAAGAAGGGGAATATCAGATATCGACTATGACTTATCCGATTGCCGATACGGAACTCGGCGCGATAAGGGAACTTACCGGACAGGAAATTATGCTGGCATATACGAATGGATGGGGAGTCTTTATTGATATGATGGAGGTCGGCATGGTTCTTGCCTGTATCCTGATTTTATTTTCCGTTTCGGTCTTATTTGCGGGTGAAAAGCAGAAGAAGATGCTGCCTCTGCTTTTTACGACAAAAGAGGGAAGAAAAAAGGATATTTATATGAAAATAGCGGCGGCATTTACGGTAACGGCTGGTATCTGGCTGATCGTAATCCTCATGAGTTTCATTGCATGCGGGCTTGTTTATGGTTATGACGGAATTGACAGTTTTGTTGGCGCTACGAATATATCGTTCTTTATTACAGCGCAGAGCTGGTCGGTGTCAATATGGACTGTAAAATATTTTCTGATGGTTGTTGTGCTTCGTTCTTTTATCGGCGTTATATTATTGTGTGCGGTGACGATTTATATTTCCGCATGCTGTAGGAGTTCTTTTCATGCAGTCTCCATTGCCGCAGTCAGCTATGGACTGCCTGTTTTACTGTGGTTTATTATGCCAATTGGTTTTATTTTTTCATTGATAAGAGTTTTGATCTATGCTTCGACTTTTTATCAGTGTATGTGTTCTTCGATTTACGATGTTGGAAGAATCTGGCACATATTAGCGGCAATCGCAATCGTTATTTCCATCATCTGTGTGATTATCGCGTATTGGAAGTATAAGAGGCAGCAGGACATATAACAGGTTGAAAAATAAAGTCGTTCGCAGGCTGAGAGAAGAGGATGGTATCATTATGAAATTATATCAAATGGAATTATATAAATTATGCTGCCGGAAGCTTTTTATTGTGGGCGCTGTTGCCGTTATGGCAATCGTACTGCTTACGTTCTGGGTACAGGTCATGGACGAGGAGGCAACGGTAGACGGTGTGAGATATGAAGGTTATCAGGCGGTACAGGTCAACAGGCAGATCACGGAAGAATTTAAAGGCATTCTGACGGATGAAAAAGCGGCGCAGATCATCGAAAAATATGGTTTTCCGGAGAAGGTGGAAAAAGGATGGTATTATTTCAGGGATACGAATTTTCTGAATAATTTCGTGACGACATATTTGACGGATGCCTATGTGAACAGCATGGACGATTACCGGGTGGCTTCTTTTCTTTATCCGCTTGCGGAAAGTGACTTGGGAGCGGTGAGAGAAATTACCGGAAAAGAAATTGTTCTGGAATATTATAAAGGCTGGGAGAGTTTTATTATCGTGCATTACGTTGGAATGGTCCTGGGGAGTATCCTCGTTATTTTTACCGTGTCGCCCCTTTTTGCAGGTGAAGGACAGAGCAGAATGTTATCCTTACTCTTCACAACAAAAGAAGGTAAAGAAAAAGATATTACTATAAAAATAGAAGCGGCCATTACGGTATCATTCATTATCTGGATGGGAATTTTTCTGTTAGATTTGTTGCTATGCGGTATTGTCTATGGCTTGGACGGACTCGACTGTTATAGCGGGGTGCTTACTTATTTATCGACCTGGCGGCCGGCGAGGATGATACCGATGCCGTCTTATATTCTCATGGTACTGATGCTCAGTTTCTTCGGTATTCTTTCATTGTGCGCAATCACAATGTGTATTTCTGCTCTCTGTAAGAGTTCTTTTCATGCGGTGACAATGAGTGCGGTCTGCTGGGGTGCGCCTGTTCTCGTTGCGATGTTTACGAACGGCTTTCACGGAATCGGAAAACTGCTGGCCGCGGCGCCTGTTTTTATGGTAATTGGAGAGACCATTGATTTTATTTATGATATCTGGCTGATGCCCATAGGGATTGCGGCCTTTGTTTCGGTATTCTGTGTATTCCGGGCATATCGGAAGTACAGGGGGCAAAGATTTTGAAGCAAGTACAATAACTAATAGTATCTCCGAATAAGTGGAGATACTATTAGTCATATTGCAGAACAGCATGGAAATCCATGTTTTCATCTACAGGAGCATCCATATCCGGCATAGAGCCGTCCGGTGCGGCCCAATGGGAAAACTGCGCGTAATCGAAATCCGCTTCGGGAAAAGCCGGAAGAGTTTCGCCGTCAAAAACATATAAAGTATCATAGATAGTATTTTCGACATACAGGGAAATCTGGTGCACAGGAACCTGTTCTATCCACGCCTTGTCCAGAAAAGCTTTGCGCTTTACAATATAATTGTACAAAAAGGCGGTTTCCTCTTCTCTTTCTGCGGTATCCTCGTTTAGAATATATTGTTCATCCCAACGGACTCTGTCCATTGCGGCAGAGGCATTGGTCATTTCGACAAGCTGTGGAAGCACATCCTCAGCGAGTGTCAATAGATGACCGCTTATTTCGTTTTGATAGCAGGCGGTGAGCTCATCATAAAATTCCGGCTTGTTATACAGAGCGGAAAACCATACGGAAGAATCACTGTGGGCGGCAAGTCTGGTGAGTCTGTCTGGAGAAGAAGAGATATGGCCGAGATAAGCGGGTGCATTTCCCCATGTAACATCATAATCCCAGACCGGCCCTGCATACAGTTTATCGCTTATGGAATCGATATCTTTATAGAAATAGGAACTTGCTACGCCGCCGTCATAATTGGCGGTTACTTCTTCTAACAGGTATTTTCTGACAAAAGAATCCAAATCTATCATATCCGTATAGTATTTTTCAGTGTTGGCGTCTATCCCATCGGGAGAAAGAATCGCATTTTCCACATTCTGGACATATTCATTGATATATGCAATCTGATTTTCCGAAGCATATTCCGGCGAACGGAGGATAAAGGATTCCTGAGCGTCTGTAATAAAATAACTTTCGTTATTTTCAACTTCCTTCAGAAACCTGTCGTCAAAATCCCGTTCAATCAAATATCCGCCTGTGATATTATCGGGGTCATCAGGTATTTGCTTTGCTTTTGTTGTATCGGTCCATGCCGTTTCATAGAGTCCTAAGTCTGTTTCATTATTTACAATTTCAGTTATTTTTTCCAAATCTGTAATATCAAGGCGCTCTTTTTCAACCTCTATTTTCTCTACGACGTAATAATTTCCCACATATTCGCCGTTTAAATATAAATCGACAAATACGCCTTCCTCCGATTGTGCCAGTTCGAGATGGTTTGCAAGGTTTCTGGACAATGCATTTCGTAATAATGTCGGGTCTGCGGAATTGGAAACAAAAATCCATTTTTTGGCAGAATCCATCCCAAGAAAGGGAATGTCATCGGCCAGTTTGATCTGATAAGGTTTTTTTTCAAATTCCGTAAAAGAAGTATTTCCACGGCCTTTTACATAAGTGAGCGGAAGCTGGAAGTCCGTACTGCCATCTGCTTCCAGTACGGAGATGTATCCCGGCTCCCTGTAGTTTTTGTCGCTGTTGATTTCGTCCGATGTTCCCGATTCCGTATCGATAAACACTGCCGGAATATTTTCGGAATACATCCATACAATGGAAGAAGGTTCTATGCCCGCGGGTATTTCCGGTTCCACATCCGCATTTTTACAGGCGGAAGGGAGAAACGCATAATACTGGTCATCCTTTTGCCAGAGTGCGATTTCATGTCCTGCTACACGAATAAAGGCATTATCCGCCGTATGCTCCCCGTTTTCTCCTATATTCTCGATTGAAGCTCCATTGTCTGTATCTCGATATTCAGAAAGCTTATTCAGGCCTAAAAGCAATACCGAACTGATTCCGATTAAAATACAGTAAATCCATTTTCTTCCCATTATCATTTTGTCATTCATCCATTATTTTTATCTTTGTTCTTTATCCTGATATCATTTCATAAGCAGTCCGACCGGACAATGGTCAGAACCCATAATATCCTTATAAATGACCGCATCCTCCAACTTTTCCTTCAGGCTTTCGGAGACCATAAAATAGTCAATGCGCCATCCCGCGTTTTTTTCTCTTGCATGGAACTGGTAAGACCACCAGGAATAGGCTCCTTCCAGATCGGGATAAAAGTAACGGAAGGTATCTATCAGGCCGGACTTTGTAACAGTCGTGAACTTCGTCCGTTCTTCGTCGGTAAAGCCGGCATTTTTGCGGTTGGTCTTTGGATTTTTCAAATCAATTTCCTGATGTGCTACGTTCAGGTCGCCGCAGAAAATAACGGGTTTCTTTTCTTCCAGTTTTTTGATAAAGCAAAGAAAATCGTCTTCCCACTGCATGCGATAGGCCAGTCTGGTGAGTTCCCGCTGTGAATTGGGCGTATATACGGTCGTTACATAAAATTCCGGAAATTCCAGAGTAATGACGCGTCCTTCATGATCATGCTCCTCGATGCCTATTCCGTAAGTGACAGAAAGCGGCTCTTCCTTTGTGAAAACGGCTGTGCCGGAATACCCTTTTTTCTCCGCATAATTCCAGTATTGGTGGTAGCCTGGCAGTTCCAGAGAAATCTGCCCTTCCTGTAATTTTGTCTCCTGTAAGCAGAAAATATCCGCTTTTGTTTCGTTAAAAAATTCCATGAATCCTTTGCCTATGCAGGCCCGCAGTCCGTTCACATTCCATGATATCAGTTTCATGTTTTATCCGTCTCCTTTTGTTGATTTATTTTGACAGGTAATTGCGAAACATGCACAACTGCTGTCTTGGAGTAATGCGTTTCGCAATTGCTGTCGCTCTTCATTCCTGCGTGTACTCCGTTATTTACGGAGTTATTAATTTGGATAGTATTCCAGTATATCCTCCTGTACGATTCTTTCTGAAAGTTCGTACATATTTTGAATCCGTTCCTGATAGTTATCTTTCGTCAGCCTGTTTTCTCCGGCAATCAGCTTATCGCAGATGACCTGATTGATGTCTTTGGAGAAATGAATCATATCCATGTATAAGTCCAGGTCCGTAATAATATCTTCTTCGTCCTGATAATAGTATATTTCTACATTGTCATATTCCAGGAGTGCGGCAATGGCCTGTTCTTCATTGTAAAGATAAGCATCCCGCTCGCCGCTCCGGTAAACATTATCCCACCAGAGCATGGAGTAGGGCGGAAAGAAAAATTTGAAGGTCGTTCCGGGATGTGATTTGACCATATTGGTCAATAATGCAACATTTCCTGCAAGCTCCTCCGCATAATAAGTCTTTTCCTGCATGGGTTTGACAGAAGATAATCGGTTATACATTCCCGTTGCCAGTTCTGCACTGAAAAACTTCCACTGTGCCCAGTTATAGGAATTTCCTTCGTCATAATCGCTTTTTAAAGAAAAAGCCAGCATATAGGGAATTTTTTCCAAAAGGATGTCCTTATTCAGGACATAAGGATAATCGTTCAAAATGTTCGTATCATACAGATACA
Source organism: uncultured Lachnospiraceae bacterium (assembly GCA_947178125.1). GTDB lineage: Bacteria > Bacillota > Clostridia > Lachnospirales > Lachnospiraceae > UBA3282. The sequence goes on from CAMWXB010000009.1 coordinate 80,274, forward strand.
TGGGACAGCCCGTGGATTCGTAGGTCGTTTCCGTACTGGCGGAAAGAGAAGAAGGGTCGATGTTGTAAAATACATATTTCAGATCCCGATTCTCATAAGCGACATCGAGCAGATAGCACAGGTCTGCAGTTGCGCCGTAGGAACGTATCGCTTTGATCGTCCGGCAGCCAAAGCCGTTATCGAACCATGTATTGTTATAATTTTCACAGACGGAAGAACCAACAATGAGACTGTCGTAATCGAAATTGCGCAGCGTTCCGATACACTGATATTCTTTGTCCGTGAGCACGCTCTTGAGGCCGGGGAGCGGCTTATGATACTGATAAAAAGGATCGAACAGTATAACAATTGCAATGATGAGCAGAAGAGTCCCGATACTTCTTATAAAAAAAGATTTGATAAATTTCTGTTCTGTCATTTGCGTTCCACCGCCTTTCTTTATTGTTTTTTAGAAATTAAAGTATAAAAAGGTGCTGACCTGTGATAAAGAGATGACACACCATACGAAAACTGCCGTGACTGCCCAGCATTTACCGGAAGTAAGTTTTCCATTCTCCGCGATTTCCAGGACATTTTTCCGGGTGATCATGAAGAAGGACAGAGCCAGATAAAAAAGCAGCAGTCCCAGATAAGCATAACCGGTAAGCTGAGGCGCCATGATGCCGAGCGCTTCTTTTATAACGTAAAATTCCGGGATATCCAGCGTCGAAGCGACTTCGAACATTTTTCCCGTATAATTCATTGCGCCCAGATTTCGGAACATTTGTATGGCGCCGGCCATGCTTTCGCTTCGGAAAAAGAACAGGGAAAGATTAAAGAAGCCGAAGGTCAGGATCCATCCAAGCCATGCCGGAATATGAAATTTTGCAGGATGTTTTTCCGCTCTTCCACTGATACCGACAATGCCGAGATTATCCCAGACAACGAGGAGTCCCTGCATCGTGCCCCATGCAATATAAGTCCACGCCGCCCCGTGCCAGAGGCCGCTCAGGAAGAAAATAATGATCGTATTAAGTATTGTCCGCAGCTTTCCTTTTTTGCTGCCTCCGAGCGGAATATAAACATAAGTGACGAAAAAGCGGGAGAGCGTCATATGCCAACGCTGCCATAACTCTTTGACCGAACAGGCCCGGTAAGGGGAATTGAAATTGACGGGAAGAATGATATTGAACATTCTGCCCAGTCCCATCGCCATATCGGAATAACCGCTGAAATCGAAATAGATTTCAAAAGTATAAGCCAGAATGACGAGAACGGTCGAAGGCGTGTCCAGACTAAAGGTCTGTGCAAAACCGTAATTTACAACGAGCGCGAGAACATCGGCGAGCAGAATTTTTTTACCAAGTCCGAGAACGAACAGGACGATGCCCTGTGAAAAATTTTGCACGTTCAGTTTGCGGTTCGCCGTATCCTCGAACTGAGGAATCATTTCCTTATATAGAACAATCGGTCCTGCGACGAGCTGCGGGAAAAAGGTGACAAAGGTCACATAATTGATAAAGGAATAGTGTTCCGCCCTGCCGAGACAGCGGTCTATGATAAAAGAAAGCTGCTGGAAGGTAAAGAAGCTGATGCCGAGGGGCAGCAGAATATGTTTCAGGGTAAAATCCGTATGAAAAGCCAGATTCAGGTTTTCGATAAAGAAGTCATAATATTTGAAATAAAAGAGCAGTCCTAAATTGAATAAAAGGCCGACAAGCAGTCCGGCCCGGTTTGCAAGTTTTGTCCGGGCATGGATAAGAAGCCAGCTTAAGAAATAATTGACTGCGATGCTGACTACAATAATAGCGAGATAGTAAACGTTGAAATAGCCATAGAACCATAACGACATACCGGCCAGGAAAACCTTTGCCAGTTCATAACGTTCAAAATGATTCAATAAATACCAGCCGATCAGTGTAAGCGGCAGAAATATAAATATAAATAAAAAAGAATTAAATAACATATTTACACCCATTTGTCTGCTTTGGCAGACGTTTCAATTCAAAAGTTCTGCTCCGGATTCCATATAATTAAAAAAATCAAATATGGTATAGTATACCAAATTCGGAAAAAGGTTACAATGGATAATAGAAAGGAGTATGACGATAAAATGATGAAAAAAAAGATAATGATAGTATTGACGGCAAGCCTGGTTTTATGCAGCCTGTCAGGATGCGGTAAAAGCACACCGACAGGGGAGATGGTAAATAACAAAAGAAATATTGATGAACAGAATGAGATACTGGAAATACCGGTGGGAAGTTCTTATGTGGAAAATGAGGAACAATATGCAAAGAAAACGTTTCCTACTTTAACACAGCTGCGGGAGGAGGTAAAAGAAGAACTGGTTGAGCGCTATTGGCCCGAAATTTCCATATCGGAAGAAGAACTGGAGAGTGAAACGGGAATTACGCGGAATATGTATATCGAATTTCTGGCGGAAAAGCCGAGTACGGAGACAAATATGGACAGGTTGATCATCATTCACGCCAAAGAAGATTATGTCGGCGCAGTCGAGCAGGCACTGGAAGACTATCGGCTCAAAATGATAGAGGAAAACCAGAAGTATCCGCAGAATCTCTGTAAAGTGGAAGCATCCCGGATGGAAACGATTGAAAATTATATCTGTTTTGTGCAGCTGGGTGCGGATACGAGCATTGTGGCGGACAAAGGGAAAGATGAGATCATATCCTATTGTCTGGAAGAGAATGAGCGGGCAGTCGATATATTAGAAAAGGCTATCTTACGATAGCCTGCATCTTACGATAAACTGCATCTTACGATAGCCTTTTCGATAAAGGATTAATGACAATGGCCGCCACAGTGACTGCAGTCGCCGCCGCACTGTAAGGATTTACCGTTTTTCTTATCCCGTATCATGCTTCTGACTGCGAGTAAAACGGCCGTAGCTATGATTACCAAAGTAATGACTGTTCCCATAACAATCTCCATTCTTGATTTCTGTTATTTTGTGTTGACACTAAGCTTTAATGTCTTGCTTTCCGAATAAGGTCTGAATAACAGATAGAGGAAAGCAATGATGATTAAGATTGTGACCGCTGTTCCAACACCGAATGTTCCTGCCGCGAAAACATTTCCAATCTGGTATACGCACAGGGATACGAGATAAGCCAGACCGCATTGGTATCCGATCGCGAACCAGAACCATTTTCTGCTGTTCATTTCTCTCTTGATCGCACCCATTGCGGCAAAACAGGGCGCGCACAGAAGGTTAAATACAAGGAAGGAATAAGCGGCTGTCGCTGTCATACTGCCAGCAAGCTGTCCCCAGATTTCTGCGCCGTCTTCCGCAACTTCTGCGAAACCGAACAACATACCGAAAGTACCTACGACATTTTCTTTTGCAATCAGGCCGGATACTGCCGCAACCGCCATTTTCCAGTCGCCCCATCCAAGCGGAATGAAGAGAGGAGCCACAATACTACCGATGCCTGCCAGAATGCTGCTGTCGAGCTGTTCCGCTTCCAGCATACCGAAGGAGCCGTCTACCCAGCCGAAACTCATTAAGAACCAGAGTACGATAGTAGATAAAAGGATGATCGTACCTGCTTTTTTGATAAAGGACCATCCGCGTTCCCACATGCTCCTGAGTACGCTGCCGACTGTAGGAAGGTGGTATGCAGGAAGTTCCATAACGAAAGGAGCCGGATCGCCTGCGAACATTTTTGTCTTTTTCAAAATAATGCCGGAGCAGATGATTGCCGCAATGCCGACGAAATATGCGCTTGGAGCAACCCACCATGCGTCGTTAAAGAGCGCGCCTGCAATCAATGCAATGATCGGAAGTTTTGCGCCGCACGGGATAAAGGTCGTTGTCATGACGGTCATTCTGCGGTCGCGTTCGCTTTCAATCGTGCGGGAGGCCATAACGCCGGGTACACCGCATCCGGTACCGATCATGATCGGAATAAAGGATTTACCGGAAAGCCCGAATTTACGGAAAATACGATCCATGATGAAGGCAATTCTCGCCATATATCCGCATCCTTCCAGAAAAGCGAGGAAGATGAATAATACGAGCATCTGTGGTACAAAGCCAAGTACCGCGCCGACACCGGCGACAATACCGTCAAGGATCAATCCCTGTAACCAGTCCGCACAATTAATGGCTGTTAATACGCTTTCGATAGCGGGCGGAATGATCTCCCCGAAGAGAACGTCATTTGTCCAATCTGTCAGGACTGCACCGACCGTCGTAACGGATACATAGTAAACAATGAACATAACGACCGCAAAAATCGGAAGAGCAAGGATACGGTTCGTCACTATTTTATCAATTTTATCGGAAGTTGTCAGCTTTTCTTTTCTGTTTTTGGTACAGCATTCTTCGATAATAGAAGAAATATATACATATCTTTCATTTGTAATGATGCTTTCCGTATCGTCATCAAATTCTTTTTCCAGCGATGCGATGACACCGGATACATCGGGAACTCTTTTTAACTGTTCCGAAATCTTATCATCTTTTTCCAGAAGTTTGATTGCAAAGAACCGCTTCTGTTCTTCCGGAACATTCATACCGAGTTCGTCTGCGACAAATTGAATGGAGGATTCTACGCTTTCCGCGAAGGTATGCACCGGAGCCGCATTTTTTCCTGCTGCAGAAATGGCTTTCTTTACCGCTTCCTGTACGCCCGTTCCCTTTAAAGCGGAGATTTCGACGACTTCGCAGCCGAGTTTCCGGCTCAGTTTATCCGTATGTATCTGATCGCCGGTCTTTGTAACGATATCCATCATGTTGACCGCTATGACGACCGGAATTCCGAGTTCAAGGAGCTGTGTGGAAAGATACAGATTCCGCTCCAGATTTGTACCGTCTACGATATTTAAGATGACGTCCGGTCTTTCTTTGAGCAGATAATTTCTTGCCACGACTTCCTCTAATGTATAGGGGGATAAAGAGTAGATGCCGGGTAAATCCATGACGGCAACGTCTTTGTTCCCTTTCAGTTTTCCTTCTTTTTTTTCTACCGTAACACCCGGCCAGTTCCCGACAAACTGGTTTGCACCTGTCAGTGCGTTGAATAATGTTGTTTTACCGCAGTTCGGGTTCCCTGCCAACGCTATTGTAATTCCCATTTTTCTGGTTCCTTTCTATTATTTTATGCGATTTCTATCATTTCGGCATCTGCTTTGCGGACGGATAATTCATATCCTCTGACCGTAACTTCCACAGGGTCGCCGAGCGGCGCTACTTTTCTGACATAGATTTCAACGCCTTTTGTAACACCCATATCCATAATGCGGCGTTTCAGGGCGCCTTCACCGTTGATTTTTGTCACTTTTACGGTATCGCCCGGTTTTGCGCTTCGTAATGTTTTCATATTTTCTCACAACTCCTCTCTCATTCTGTTTTAAATGAAGTTTATTTTATTTAAAACTTTTTAAATAAAGATGCCCTTTGCCATATTCCTGTCAATGGCAACACGCGAATCTTTAATATTAACAATTAAATTTCCGCCGATGGAAGAGATGACCGTAATGGCGGCTCCAGTTACAAAACCTAATTTTTCCAGGAATAATCTGGTCTCCTCTTTGCCGGTCACTTTTTTAATCAGATTGGATTCTCCTTCTTTTGCTAATAATAATGGCATATGCTCATCTCCTTTATGATTCTGTGTAGAATTGTCTTTTTAATAGTTAGTATTAGCTAACCTCTGTATCTATAAGTTAGCACTAACTAACTTTTATGTCAATACTAATTTGTAAAATTTATTATCAAAATTTATTATGAGATTTTTTTAGAGAAAAAAATAAAAAACCGCCGCTTTGAAGCGACGATTCCATAATCGTTGAAATGATTCCTAATAGACCGCGACCATCTCCCGGCAGTACCATTCTTCGTCCGCCTGCTTTACTTCGTCATCCTGCTGTACGATTGGATGACCGGCATCGTTGGGCGGTATGTAGCGTATGATACCTCTTTCACCGTTAGACATAATGACCGGCTTATTCGTATATTTCAAACGCATATTTTTCAGAAAGCGCATGACGAGCCCTCTGTCGAGTCCGTCAAATTCTTCTTTATAGAACATATCAAGAACGCTCAAAGGAAGTCTGGCGCCTTTATAGCTTCTTGCGGATATCATGGCATCATAAATGTCGGAAATCGCTGTTACTCTGGCGCACAGGTCTATTTCTTCGCCCTGGATGCCGTCCGGATAACCTTTGCCGTTCAGTTTCTCATGATGATGTCTGGCGGCCAGTCTGACGCTGTCGCCGAACTTATCGCCAAGCAGCCTGTCCGAATAAAGAGGGTGCATCCGCATGACTTTTAATTCTTCATCTGTCAGTTTGCGTGGCGCGTTCAGAATTTCTTCCGGTATCATTGTTTTGCCGATATCGTGTAGCAGGCCGGCCAGCGTAAATGTTTTGACATCTTCCGGTGTAAGCTTCAGCCATTCTGCCTGAATACCGTTTAAGAGCGCGACATTCAGTGAATGGCGCTGCAGTCCTTCATCCATCGGCCGTGGAAAATTGATACAGGAAAAAATCATGATCGGATCGAATTGGACAAGTTTTTCTGAGATTGCCTCGACTAAGGGTTCCATTTGCGCGCTGCTTAACTGGAAATCGAGATCAGGGGCTTTAAAAATGCTTCCGATATTCCGGTGCAGTTTGGTGTAGCCCATGTATTGTTCCGTCATTTCCTGACGCGCTTTCAGAGGTGCATGATCATCCGACATAATTTCCAGATAAGTGTCCTCATGTACCATGATATATTTGTCTTTTCCGTAAAACTGCAGAAGCCGGTTCAGCTTGGGCCGGGTAATGGTTTCTCCTTTGGGCAGCAGCATAACGACGCCTGTATGATTGAAAATATCATTTTTTAATACATGACCATCCCATAAATATTCGATTGGAAGAGGCATCAGTCGTTCGGAATCCATTTATTTTTGTTCCTTTCCCTGCAGTACTTTGATTTCATCGATTCTGCAGCCGTATTCTTCGAGCAGTTCTTTGCCGCTCTGCGTTCTTACCACTTCGCATTGCAGTTCCAGCGTGTCTTTCCCCATTTCCAGAACCAGCGTGAACATTTCTCCCGTATCAAAACTTCCGGCGTCCGCTTTGATCAGAATGCCATTTGCGCTCATGTTGATCGTTTCGATATGAATGCCCCGATGGAGCGAAATTTCTTTATCGTCAATATAGATTCCCATGACGTTTCCTTCTACGGAAATCGGATATCTGGTCTTGGCACGGTCTTCTTTTTCCCTGCTTTTTCCAAGAAAGACTTCGATTTCGTTTCCGGTAACGGTTCCTCTGATCGTACCATAGGATTCATATAGACTGTTTTCTGAAAAAATAAATGCGGAAATGTTATAAAACTTTTTTTCTAATAGACTGGCTGCACTGATCATAACGGAATTGGATGAACTGTTATATCGGATAATTCGGGTATCCGCAATGACCTGGTCGTTTTCAGTATTTTTGATGATGATCCTTCGATTTTTGAGTTCCCCCTCATTCATCTTTATAACCATGCCTTTCCTCAGCCTGCGAGTTTGGGCCATCGGGCACAAACTTGCGGTTGAAAGAATGCAGTTCTTTCAACCTTCGTACCTCTTTGTCAAAAATATTGTCAAACATCTGAAATCCACCAAATTTGAAGAAAATCTGGTGGATTTCAAAGGCTATCTTGCGATAGCAGGCTATCTTACAATAGCCTTTATAACTCTTTATAATCTCTTCAGAAGCTCTTCCCTTTGGGCTTCATAACCCGGTTTACCAAGTAATGCGAACATATTCTTCTTATAGCCTTCAACGCCAGGCTGGTTGAAGGGATTCACACCCAGTAAATAACCGCTGACACCGCAGGCAAATTCAAAGAAATAGAACAATTCGCCCAGATAGAACTCGTTTACTTCCGGAATATTGACGATAAAGTTCGGAACCTGTCCGTCGGTGTGTGCAAGAATTGTTCCGTTCATTGCGCTCTTGTTTACGAAATCTACGCTCTTGCCGGCCAGATAGTTCAGGCCATCCAAATCGACGGGTTCTTCACCGATTAAAATCTCTTCTCTGCTCGTCTCAATGTTCAGAACGGTTTCGAACATGATTCTTGCGCCGTCCTGAATGAACTGGCCCATAGAATGTAAATCAGTCGTCAGGTCTACGCTTGCCGGGAAAATACCTTTCTGGTCTTTTCCTTCAGATTCGCCATACAGCTGTTTCCACCATTCGGAAACATAATGAACGCTCGGCTCGTAGTTAGCGAGAATCTCGACGTTCTTGCCCTTTCTTAACAGAATATTCCGAAGAGCCGCATACTGTAAGGAATCATTCTCTTCAAAAGGAGCTTCCAGAGCCATTTTTCTTCCTTCTGCCGCGCCTTCCATCAATTTGTCGATATCTGCGCCGGATACGGCGATTGGCAGCAGGCCGACTGCTGTAAGAACGGAGAAACGGCCGCCTACATCATCCGGAACGACGAAGGACTCATATCCCTCTTCCGTCGCGAGATTTTTCAGGGAACCTCTTGCTTTATCGGTCGTTGCGTAGATTCTCTTAGCCGCGCCTTCTTTGCCGTATTTCTTCTCAGCCATTTCCTTGAACACGCGGAAAGCGATTGCCGGTTCCGTCGTTGTGCCGGATTTGGAAATCATATTGATGGAAAAATCTCTGTCGCCGATAACATCGATCAAATGTTTAATATAGGTGGAACTGATAGAATTTCCGACAAAATAAATTTCCGGTGTTTTTCTGATGGACTTGTCCACTACATTATAGAAGCTGTGTCTTAAAAATTCGATTGCCGCTCTTGCACCCAGATAGGATCCGCCGATGCCGATGACTAAGAGTACTTCCGAGTCGCTCTGAATCTTCTCTGCTGCTTTCTTAATTCTTGCAAATTCTTCCTTATCGTAATTGACCGGGAGATCGATCCATCCCAGAAAATCGTTTCCTGCGCCAGTCTTTCCCACAAGCACTTCTTTTGCATCCAAAGCCAGTTTTTTCATGGATTCCACTTCATTTTCTTTTACAAAAGAAGCGGCTTTGGAGTAATCAAATGTTATTTTGCTCATCTTCCATCTCTCCTTTTCCTAGAGCTGTTTTTTTGTTATAGTTAATGACATCAAAAATTTTGCTTTCAGCCTTGCAAAAGCTTTCATATATGGCTTTGGCAAGATTCGGAAGCAGAAATTTGTTATGCCGTTTACTATAAGACTAGTGTAGCATTGGTTACTCGTTTTTTCAAGAATTTCTCATTTTTGGTCGTCGAAAGGCGTATGGTTCATTGCTGTTCCATACGCCTTTCCATAAATATGCCTGTTCTTAAAATTCTTTTTTCCGCATGACCCGCAGACTGATACAATAGGAAACCGTCAGGCAGGCAATGAACATCAGCAGAACAATGAGCGCCATCATTCCGGCCGACAGGGAAAGGAAGCCTGTGAGCATATTCCGCATCAGATTTCCAATCATGCCCTGCATTCCGAAAGCACTGGGAAGAATCGTGTTAAGGGAAGTGGCAACGACCGTAATACATGAAAGAAGTCCTATCAATATGATTCTTCCTTTTTCCCCGCCGAATTTTAACTGTATCGGCAGCATGAGCAGCTGGAACAGGGCGAGAATAACATAGATGACAATGCTTTGCAGTAAAATTTCCTGCATTATTCCGCGGTGAAGCAGGATAACGAGCACCGTACTGAGCATAGCGCCCAGAAAACTGAAACCCAGCATCAGAACGTATTTTTCTGTTACATAGGTTTCCCGTCTGATCGGCATCGTCATGAGGAAAGGAAAGCCTTTGTAGTATTCGTCCATCGTTATCGTATTTAAGGCAAGCAGTATAAATATCATCGCCGTATACCCGATCAGAAAACTGTATCCGTTATAGTTCTGCAGAGCCAGCAGCTGTACGATCAACAGAATGACAAACATTTTTTTGTTATGCAGTATGATTTTATAATCTTTAATCAATAATCCTTTCATTGTAATAATCCCCCTTTTGTGATCATCAGCATAATTTCGTCAATACTTCCTTTTTCTGCAACAATCCCCGGATAATTATCCAGATAGAACTGTTTTTCTTTTGTCAGAAGTTTATAACCGAAAGCTTCTTTCATTTCGTAAGTGATATAGTTTTTATCCATCGAGCGGTATTGCTCATCGTTTACCTTTAAAACAGCGTAGTCTGAAAGAATGACATCCGTATCTTCGTGAAAGAGGACTTCACCGTTCTGTATGAAATATAAGTCGTCACACAGTCCTTCCAGGTCGGAGGAAATATGAGAGCTGACGAGAATGGCTCTGCCGTCCTGCTTCATATATTCACGCATTTCATCCAGCAGGTCGCTTCTGACAACGGCGTCCAGGCCGGATGTGGGTTCGTCCAGTATGAGAAGCTTCGCCCCATAGCTCATGGCGAGGAGCAGCTTGAATTTGGCCTTCATACCGGTGGAAAAATCCTTGATCGGTTTTTTCAGTGGTAAATCATATTGTCCGCATTTTCGGAGAAAATTCTCTTTCTCAAAAGCGGGATACATCGCGCCCATAACGGGAAGGATATCCTGAATGGTAAGAATATCGATGAAGGTGCTTTCCGCAAGGACGACACCGATTTGTTGTTTATCCGAAATCGTCATCTTCCGGCTGTCTTTACCGAAAATTTCTATCATGCCGCCGTCTGTTTCGATCAATCCGAGAATTGCATTGAAGGTCGTGCTCTTACCGGCTCCGTTTGCGCCGATGATTCCTGTGATACATCCCTCTTCTACCTGCAAAGAACAGTTCAGGCAGAAATCTTTATATTGTTTCTGTACGTTGTCCAGTCGTAATAGCATTATTATCATAATCCTCCTTGGTCTTTTTATTGGAAGAATGCCCGTATTTTGGGCATTCTTTCGAGTGAAAAAGGTTTGCTGTGCGAACCATAGAAGTTCTCCACGTTTCACCTTCAGGTGAAACTTAAGCATGTTTTTGCTGCGAGTGATTAGAACTTCTTTTCACTCTATGATCAGGTCAAATAACTCCCTGATCTCGGCATCGCTCATGCCGCATTTACGTCCGTCCTGAATGGCCTTTTCCAGTTCGGCTTCTACTTCTTTTCTTTTTTCTTCCAGTAAAAGATTCTGGTTGCCCCGCGCAACAAAGCTTCCTTTTCCATGCACCGTAACGATAAAGCCGTCCGCTTCCAGAGAATCGTAAGCTTTTTTGACCGTCAGTGCGCTGATCTTCAAATCGCCGGACAGAGACCTGACTGAAGGCAGCGGCGTTTCTTCCAACAACCGTCCGTCCATGATCATTGCCTTGATCTGTCCTGTAACCTGTTCATAAATCGGTACCATCGATGAGTTACTTATTATGATGTTCATATGGACACTTTTCCTTCATCCTTTCTGTTACGTTATCTTTCACTTGCTTTGTGATAAACAGTATATAACAGTATATATCACTTGTCAATACACATTATAAGATTTTTTAAATAGAAGTTAAAAGATGCTTTTTAGCAGGCTTTATGATATAGTGTGAGGAGAAGTTCTAAAAGGCCAACACACCTGACGGTGTGGCGCCAATGGGCGTTTCGCTAAGAACTTCTACGGTTCGCGTTGCGAACCTTCCTCACACGAAAGAACGCCTGAAAAGCGGCGTTCTTCCAACAGATTTGATAGGGAAACAGTGTCCGTTGAAGCGGATGAGGGGTGTTATGATGAAAATATTGATTGTAGAAGATGACGCGGGATTGAGCCGTGGAATTTCTTTTGCTTTTGAGCAGGATGGCTGGGAGGTATGTACGGCGCAGACAATCAAAGACGGTTATATGCTTTTGGAAAAGGAAAAGCCGGATGCGCTCATACTGGATTTGAATCTGCCAGACGGGGACGGTATTGATTTCTGCAAAAAGGTAAGGAGCCGTTTCGACATTCCGATCTTGATGCTGACGGCGCGCGATCTGGAAGTGGATGAAATCATGGGACTGACCAGCGGGGCGGATGATTATATGACGAAACCTTTTTCCGTTTCTGTCCTGAAAATTCGAGTGCAGAATATTCTGAACCGAAGACAGGAAAAGTCCGGAACCGATACGCTTCTGCGTTCCGGGGAATTGTCGCTGGATACGAAAACACTCCATGCTTTTCGGGGAGAAGAAGAAATCGATCTGACGATGACAGAGTTTCGGCTTTTACAATATTTTCTGGAAAATAAAGGTCAGGTTCTCATGAAGGAACAGATTTTACAGCATATCTGGGATGCGGACGGGAATTTTGTAGAAGAGAATACGCTTTCCGTCAATATCAGCCGGCTTCGTAAGAAACTGGGAGAGAACTGCATCCGCACGATTCAGGGAATGGGCTATTTATGGGAGGACAAGGCATGAATGCGGAAGCGCTTGTCTGGATATTCGGAATCGGATTGCTGTTGTGTATGTTGCTGCTGGTTTTTGTTGTTATTTATTTTTTAAAAGAATGGAAAATACTGGAAAGCATCCTGGAAAATTTTCAAAGCGGGAACATCGAGGGTGTGCGCATACATGAATTATATGAGACGCGGGAGTCTAAAATGGTCGCAAAGCTCATTCAGATTCTGGGCAGCGCACGGTTTAAAGAAGAACGGGCCATGGAAGAGAAAGACCAGGTTATGGAATTGATTTCGGACCTGTCCCATCAGTTAAAGACGCCTTTAGCCAATATCGTCATGAATATGGAGCTTCTGCGGGGCGATACGCTGACAGAAGTGCAGCAAAAAGAATTTCTGGAGCATACCGAAACACAGGTCGAAAAAATGCAGTGGCTGATGAACAGTCTCCTGAAAGCGTCCCAGCTGGAAAACGGCATGATTCAGTTTCAGGCGGAAAATACTGGAATCAAAGCTACGATTGCAAAAGCGGTAGGCTCCGTATACGCGCAGGCTTCTGCGAAACAGATACAGTTGTCCGTAGAAGAATTTCAGGATTTCGAACTTTATCATAATCCTAAGTGGACGGCGGAAGCGATGACAAATATTCTGGAAAATGCAGTCAAGTATTCGCCAAAGAGCAGTTCGGTAGAAATTGCGATTCTCAGAATGGATATCTATACGAGAATTACCATTTCGGATGAAGGAATCGGCATCCCGGAGAATGAGTATCATCGTATCTTCCAGCGTTTTTATCGTGGAAAGGCGGTGGAGCAGCAGGAGGGAAGCGGTCTCGGATTATATCTCGCCCAGCTTATTTTACAGCATGAAAAAGGTTATATCACCGTATCTTCCAAGCCGGGACAGGGAAGCAGTTTTCATGTTTTTCTATTGAATAAATGCAGGAAGTAAATGATTTAGGTAACAGTTCAGCCGCCGGACAGGACGGTGTATGGTTCCT
>CAMWXB010000010.1 GCA_947178125.1 uncultured Lachnospiraceae bacterium
CCCGAATTATATGTGATATACACAGGCAATAAAGGCAGAAAACCCGATACAATATCCTTATCGCAAGAGTTTTTTGACGGTGCAGATATTGATATTGAGATAAAAGCCAAAGTCATATATGAGAGCGACAAGGACAATATAATCAATGAGTACATTGTTTTTTGCAAAGTTTTTAACGAGCAGATAAAAGAACATGGAATGACGAAACAGGCGGTTACAGAAACAATCCGTATTTGCAAGGACAGGAACATCTTAAAACAGTATCTAAGTAGCAAGGAAGTGGAGGTAGTAACGATTATGATGAGTTTATTTGATGATGAGCAGATTATGAGAACTTATGAGAAAGACCTTAAAAGGGAAACGGAAAGAGAAACAGCCGAAAGAATGATTAAAGACGGAGAACTCTCTCTTGAAAAGATTGCACGTTACGTTCCTGCATTATCAATGGAGGAATTAAAGGAACTTGAAGCCGAGGTTATGCAGCTAGCGTAATCAACAAAACAATTTAATAACAAAATAACACGCACCTGCGGATGCGTTGGTAAAGGCGCATGGACAGTAAATATAAGCCATGCGTCTTTTTTGCATCCAAAAGGAGGAACATGAGCGACAACATTCAGACCAACATCACAGGGCGATTAACGCCCTGTTTGCAAAAGAAGATTGATAAGACGACCTACTTAGTCGAGGTACATTTCTCTGATACAAGTACCCAAAGTGTAAAGGACAAGCTAAGGCGTGTCATTCTCCACGATTTAGAGCATGGGAAACAGGGAAAAACAAGAAAAAGTAATGAAAAATGATGAATACGTCCTTGACAAGTAGCAACAGGCCTGGCAAAAGGAACTATGCGCTGCCAGGCCGTGGGCGGAATTGTAACGAAAGCGGATCCCCTGTCCGTTGATTCCTGCCGTCGCATATGATAGAATACGATAAAAACCGCAAAGGGGGACATAGCTATGAGATTCGGCCCGTTGGAAGTAAAAGATAAAACAGGACAAACAATCGTACTGCGGAATGCAGAAACAGGCGACGCAGAAGATTTAATTGAATATTTGAAAATAACGGCTTCGGAAACGCCATTTCTGATCAGGGAGCCCGATGAAGTCCACTTAACAGTTGCGCAGGAAGAGGATTTTATCAGAAACTGCATCGATACGGAGCGGGAAATCATGTTGATCGCAGCTGTGGACGGAAGACATATCGGCAACTGTTCGCTCATGAGTATCGGTCCGTATAAAAGATATGCCCACCGCTGTGATATAGCGATTGCTTTATATCAGGAATTTTGCGGGAGAGGCATCGGGAATATCATGATGCAGACCGTTCTCGATTTGGCAAAGAAAGCCGGCTATGAACAGGCAGAACTGGAAGTCATTTCCGGAAACGAGGGCGCGATTGCCCTTTATCGGAAATTGGGATTTGAAAAATATGGAACCTTTCCGGGGAATATGAAATATGCGGATGGCCGATACGCGGATGCCGACTGGATGATGAAAAAACTGATATGACAATACTGTCATAAAATGCCGTTTACAGCGAAAACAGACTCAACTGTTCATACCCTTTATTTTCCGGGAATTCATGAAAGTAAGAAAAAAGCGCGTCCACGTCGCAGACGATATGATGTTTTTTACATTGCTCCCGAAAAAGTGCCATCAGCTCCGCACTGTTCTCGCTGGCAATCTCATAATCGTAACCGTATTTTTGATGGTATTTCTGATGCAGTCCCGGAAAGTGTTCATCGAGCTTTGCATAGAAATATTCCCGGTTCCCCTGTCTGAGCGTCAGGCCGATTCCGAAGCACATGATACCATATACGCCGGCCTGTATGCAGTAGGCCAGAATGCCTTCCACATTTTCCCTTGTGTCATTGATAAAAGGCAGAAGCGGTGACATCCAGACGACTGTCGGAATGCCGTTTTCCTGCATGACCTTTAACACTTCATAGCGCTGTTTGGTTGTACAGACATTCGGCTCCAATATCCGGCACAACGTTTCGTCGTAAGTCGTCAATGTCATTTCGACCACACATTTTGCCTTGCGGTGAATGCTTTGCAGTAAATCCAAATCCCGCAGAATACGGTCCGATTTGGTCTGAATTGCGAGTCCGTAACCGTATTCATCGATTAATTCCAGACACCGTCTTGTCAGTCCAAGCTGCTCCTCGCACTGCATATAGGGGTCGCACATGGCGCCGGTCCCGATCATACATCTTTTCCGTTTGGAACGCAGCGCCATTTCCAGCAGTTCGGGGGCGTTCTGCTTTACCTCGATATCTTCAAAATCATGTGTGAACTGATAACAAACGCTGCGGCTGTCGCAGTAAATACAGCCATGCGTGCATCCTCTGTAAAGATTCATGCCGTTTCCCGATGATAAGATTCCTTTTGTGTTGACGAAGTGCATCCCGATGCGTTCCTTTCTGAGGCAGAACTTTACAGCCGCCGAATTTGGTGATTAAAAAATTTGGCCATTAAAATTTAATGCCGGACTTAACTGTTATTATATTCCACAATGCGCTTTTTGTCATATTATTTTGTTTGACTGGGAATATTATTTTGGGGATATCAGACTATGATTTTGAATAACAATTGGTAACTTTGAATAACTATGCGAGGGCGTCTTGACGCCCGGAAACGGAGGGGAAAATATATGCAGAACCGCGATACGATTTCTTTACTCAAAGAATGTGATTCCGGAACGAAAATGGCGGTAACTTCTATCGACGAAGTGCTTGGCCGGGTTCAGGATTCCGATATGAAAAGCCTGCTTTCGGAAAGCAAGATGCACCACGAAAAATTAGGCAACGAAATTCACTCTCTGCTCATCGAACATGACAGCGAAGAAAAAGACCCGAGCCCTATGGCGAAGAGCATGTCCTGGCTCAAGACCAATATGAAGATCGGCATGAACGAGAGCGATTCCGCCATTGCGGATGTTATGACAGACGGCTGTAATATGGGCGTTAAGTCGCTCCACAAATATCTGAACCAGTATCAGGATGCGGATAAGACTTCAAAAGATATCTGCAGGCGTCTGGTGTCGATTGAGGAAGAACTGTGTAAAGATTTGAAGGACTATTTGTAAAAGCCGTCGTTCGGCGGTGGTTAAGAACAGTTGATGCGGGCTGTCTGTGTTTTGGGAGCGGACAGCCTGTTTTTTTGCCGTGTAGTTTTGAAAAGGCAGTAAACCTTGAAATCAATTTTGCTTGAGAGTATACTTGGCTTAGACGCAGAAAGGAAAATGGTGTATAATCGAAAGCAGGAAGATACAAACAGATAAAACGGGGGCGGCGAATTGAAATTTTTGAAATATGTAAGGACTGCGGCACTCCTCTGCGCGCTTCTCCTGCCATGCCGGACAGCGCTGGCGGCAGAAGCGATTGGGAGCGGAGATGCGGATGTCCTTATGCAGTATCAGGAATATGGGGAGCGTTTGCGTTCCATAGAGTACAGGTCGGAAATCGCGGAGAATGGTTTTTCGGTTGTTGAAAACCAGATTTTTCCGATAGAAATTGCGGGATACGGAGAAGTGTCTCTTATTCCCGCGTTTGAGGTAACTTATCACCGCCTCGTTTTATTTTTTGTGACGGAGAGCGGACAGGTCATTTATAAGACAGACCAGTTGGAGACGAACAATCGTGTGCTTGGTCAGATGGAACAGCCGGACTGTTCGATTGCGGCGGTGTCTTTCAGGGACCTTGATATGGATGGGCGTATGGATATTATTCTGATCACGGTCTGTACTGCGGCGGACGGTTCCGGTGAAGTTTACAAGGTGGGAGATGTCCTGTTCCAGAGCAGGAAGCAGGCAGGTTTCTATCGGGATTACCGGATTGCAGAGAAAATCAACCGTTTTGGAATGAACAAGAGTGCAGAGGTGATCACCGCCTTTGTCCGGGATGGGTATTCGACGGAATTTTTATATACGGCCGCGACTTTGCAGGAACTGCTATCCCAGGGGCTGGAAATTATTCCGGAACAGTGCAATTACAGGACATTTGGGAAATTGGGGAAACTGCAGGTCGTGCCTGGAACTTACCGGATTTCCAATTATGATGTTTTTATGGTCTATCTCGTCAGTGAACAGGGGGATATTCTGTTCAGCTTACAGCCCATGGGAGATTATGATAATCTGTATGCGTTAAAAGGAATCAACTGTCGGGATATTGACGGAGACGGACTGAAGGATATCGTTATACTGGCCAGATACAGTTATGAGGGCGATGAGGGACAGCTCATTGTGGAGAGCGACTATTCCATTTATTACCAGAGAACGGGCGGTTTTTCACAGGATACCGAAATGAAGGAAACTTATCAGTGCGGCGATGAGGATACAATGGAACTGCTTGTGGAAGAAGCGCGGGCGTATTGGGGATGGTCAGGGAAGGATGAAGAGGAATGATCAAGATACTGATTGTGGATGATGAAAAACCGATTTGCGATTTAATAGATTTGAATCTGTCTTCGGCGGGGTATCACTGCGATGCGGTGCAGGACGGACTGAAGGCAATCGAAAAAATAGAACAGGAAACCTATGACCTGATTTTGCTGGATATCATGCTGCCGGGAGCGGACGGCTATGATGTTATGGAATACATACGGCCGCTGGGCGTTCCGGTCATTTTTATCACGGCCAAACACGAAGTGAAGGACCGGGTCAAAGGGCTGAAGCTGGGAGCCGATGATTATCTGGTGAAGCCTTTTGACGTGGTGGAACTGGTCGCGCGGGTAGAAGCGGTGCTGCGCCGCTATAATAAGACGGAGCAGCGGCTGACTGCGGGGGATGTAACGGTGGATGTTGAGGCGCGCAGAGTGACTAAGGCGGGCCGGCCGGTCGAACTGACCAATAAAGAGTTCGGCCTTCTGGTGCTTTTTATCAGGAATAAAAATGTGGCGCTTTTCCGGGAGACTTTGTATGAAAAAGTCTGGGAGGAAGAGTATTACGGCGACAGCCGTACGCTGGATCTCCATGTACAGCGGCTTCGAAGAAAACTGGGATGGGAGAATAGCCTGGTAGCAGTGTATAAAGTCGGCTATCGACTGGAGTTAGCATGAAAGAAAGACAAGGTTATTTGTGATGAGATTTTCCTTAAAAATTTTGCTGTGGACAATCATTGTCATGGCATTGGCGTTGGGGTTCAGCGGCTTTTATTTTGTGAATTATGTGTTCGAGACATCTCTGGAAAGGGAAGTCGGGCAGGCGATGGATGAGAGCAGTATTCTGGGATTTGCCTTTGAAACGGCTGCCTTGAGCGTGCCCGCAAAATACAGTGTGCTGCCGGACAATACGGTGGAGGAAATCGCCGCCAATCTGGAAAGAGGCGGACAGAGTACGGGACGGCTGCTGCGCATTTCGGATGAGGAAAAAAATGTTCTCTATGCCAGCGACGGTTTTGAGATGGATGATGAACTGTTGATGCAGACCAGAGAAGATATCAAGACATATCGGATCATTCAGGTGGAAGATGCCTATTATGTGCATACCGGAACAACAGTGAATGCCCTGAACCGGATTCTTTATCTGGAAAATCTGAAAGATGTTTCGGATGTGTTCACGGAGCGGGCAATGGGTTTTTCCTTATACCGCAAAGTGACGCTTATCATGTTGTTCGCCGGCATCCTGATCATGCAGCTGATCTCTTCTTTGCTGACAAAACCGGTACGGCTGCTGACGGAGGCGACCAAAAGAATGGCGGCGGGCGATTATGCTTACCGGGCGAAGCAGATTAGCCAGGATGAGCTGGGGCAGCTGACAAGAGATTTCAACAGTATGGCGGAGGCTCTTGAGAAAAATATTGAAAAGCTGGAAGAAGAAATCGAGGCAAAGGAGGAATTTATGGGTGCTTTTGCCCACGAACTGAAAACACCGCTGACAGCGATCATCGGTTATGCGGATATGCTCCGTTCCCATAAGCTGGATGAGGAAAAGAGCATGATGTCCGCCAATTATATCTACACGGAAGGAAAGCGCCTGGAAGCGATGTCCCTGCGCCTGCTGGACATTATCGTTGCGGGAAAAGAGGAGGCGCAGCTGCAGCAGGTTCCTGTGGAGCTGGTGTTTGACTATCTGAAAGAAATGTTCGTTGGCAGCCGGAAAATGGAATTTCATTTTGACTATGAGCCGGGAGCGGTACTGGCGGAAATTAACCTGATCAAAACGGTGTTGGTCAATCTGATCGACAATGCGTGTAAAGCGTCGGAAGACGGCGGCCGCATTGAAGTGAGCGGTTCCGCGTCGGAGAACGGCTACCGGTTTGCGGTCAGGGATTACGGAATCGGCATTCCGGAGGAAGAGCAGCATAAGATCACGAAAGCCTTTTATATGGTGGATAAATCCCGTGCTAGAAGCAAGAACGGAGCAGGACTCGGTCTTGCGCTCTGCGTGGAGATTTTGAAGATACACAACAGTGAATTGGAAATCGAGAGCGAAGCAGGCGAAGGCTCCTGTTTTGGCTTTGTGTTGGCGAAAGGCGGTGAGCAGGAATGAGATATAAGATAAAAATAGCGGTGTTCATCCTGTTTGCGGTATTTTCGATGGCATTGTCTATCTGGGGCCCGGAGGCGCTGGCGCGGTATCAGGACAGAGGAACGTTGAATGAAATTCATACGGAAACGGTCGAAGAGGCGGGCATGGGTTATCGCTATAAGCTGAATATCAATGAAAAACTGTACATCCTTTCCCGCTGTCTGAGCAGTCAGACGATTCCGGAAAGTGAACAGAATGCCTTGACATACCGTGCGGATACGGGGCTTTATCAGGACGTGGAAGGTTCCTATGCTTTTATTGCGAATTATCGGAGCCCGTCGGGTGAAGAGATTACCGACGAGGAGATTTATGAGATATGCAACAATGCGCTTGCCGATATGAAAGAAGCGGGGATTCTGCCGGAAGAAGTGAAAGAAATAATGCCCGCATCCTACGATGCGACGCTTTATTCCGCCATTGATGTGCTGGAACCGAGGAATAACATTGCGGTCTGGAAACTGAGTCTTTCCAACAGCCAGAAAAATGCGAATAAGGAAAACCGTTTGATGGATGCCTTTATCGGTGCCGAGGACGGAAAACTATATGAGTTCTATGTGCGGACGCCGCTTTTGTGGGAGGATATTGATGCGGACGCCATCATCGAAGCGTGGAGCAGCTATATGGGGCTTGGCAGCCCGGAACCCTACGAATCGGATAACCCGCTGTTAGAAACGACACCCTATTATAAAAAGTATGTCTTTCCGGGAATGGGAGACGGACGGACGATCGTTACGGTCGGATTTTATGAAGGGATCAATGAATTGTTCCTGAAAATCGAGAAATGATGCAAAAATGATGCAAAAATGATGTGACTTTGATGCAGAAATGATGATAATTTGATGCAGCTCTTGTGTAATCTTATCTTACAAGATGACACAAGAGTTTTTTTGTGGGTTCCCAATGACATAAATGTCATTTTTGGAAATGGTAGAGAGGAATGGTGTACGGATGCACGAAAGAGGAAGCTACATGACAAGATATTATCATCGGTATCAGCGGAAGGAAAAAAGGAGAAAAAGAGCGAAGCGGATTCTGGCAGCGGTGTTTACGATATGTCTGACTTGTCTGTCAGTTTTTACGATACAGAAGATACCTGCGGGAGAGGTTTATGCGGCGACAGATAAGGATGCAGTATACTGGCCGAAGCATTCCGATATGGGAACGGCGCTCGGGGAACCGGTGCAGATAGATGCGGAAGAATTGTTGGCATGGATAGAAGAAAATGCAATACCGGTTGTTTTCGTGGATGCCGGACATGGCGGCGCGGATGCCGGCTGTTCCAGAGCCGGTGTGGAGGAAAAAACGATCAATCTCGAGATTGCGCTGAAAGTGCAGGAGCAGCTGGAGGAATTGGGATATAAGGTCATCATGGCAAGGGATACGGATGTTTATGTATCAAAGGAAGACCGGGTAAAACAGGCAAATGCCTCACAGGCAGATATTTATGTGAGCATCCACCAGAATGCGACCGACGATGGAAGCAGCGCGAGCGGCATGGAGGTATGGTATGACGGTTCCGATGTAAGCCGTGAAAATAAAAGGCTGGCGCAGCTCATAAGACAGCAGACTGCCCGGAGTACGGAAGTAGTAGAACGGGAACTCCGTGGAAATGCGGATTTTCATGTGACGGGAAGCACCACGATGCCTGCCTGTCTCATCGAGACCGGATTTCTGACCAATGCGGATGAGAGAAATAAGCTCGTCACGGAAGAATATCAGGAGCAGATAGCAACGGGAATCGTGCGGGGAATCGATTATTATTTTCATCCCAAAACGATGTATCTGACTTTTGATGACGGGCCTTCCGAAGAAAATACGGAAGCGGTTCTGAATATTTTAAAAGAAAGGGGTATTCAGGCGACATTCTTTCTGGTAGGGGAAAACGTGGCGAAGAATCCGGAAATCGCAAGAAGAATCGTGGCGGAAGGACATACGATAGGCATTCACAGCAATACCCATGATTATACGGCAATCTATGCGGATGCAGACAGTTTCGTGCAGGATTTCGAGGAAGCGCATCAGATTATTTACGAGGTAACGGGTGTGGATGCAAAACTGTTTCGATTTCCCGGCGGAAGCGTCAATGCCTATAATGCGGAAGTCAGCGATGATATCATTGCCAGAATGACGGAACTCGGATACATCTATTATGACTGGAACGCCAGTCTGGGGGATGCCGCGCCTGAAACGACGCCGGAAGGTCTGGTCGCCAATGGTGTATCTACCACGCTTGGGCGGAAAAACGTAGTCATGCTGGCGCATGATGTGGTCTATAATACCGGAGTCTGTCTGGAAGAACTGCTGGACAGCCTGCCGGAGTATGAAATGAAAGCATTGAGCGAGGATGTGGAGCCGGTGCAGTTCTAGGCGGGAATGTTGAAAAGCTGTAATAAAAGGTGGGGCGTGCCTCACCTTTTTTGTATGACAGGAAATTGCTGTAATCGCAGTGCGTTTCAAACAAGAATTTTGCATACTATCTTATGATATAAAAAGTTACTTGACAAAAAAAGAAATATAATATATGTTATATAACAAAAGTTATAAAAGGAGAATATTTATGCCGCCAAAAGCAAGAATTTCAAAAGAAATGATCATGGAGGAAGCACTTCAGATTGCACGGACAGAGGGCGCGGACAGGATGACTGCCCGTCGTATCTCCGAAAGGCTAAAGTGCTCAACGCAGCCCGTATTGTATTACTTTGCGACTGTGGAGGAAATAAAAGCAGCTGTTTATCAAATGGCGGATGATTATCATACACGCTTTCTGATGAATGTGGAGCATGATGATGGAAACCCGATGCTTAGTATCGGAATGAATTATATCCGCTTTGCAATAGAGGAGCGGAATCTGTTTCGTTTTCTATTTCAGTCAGATGAGTTTTCAGGAGCCGGACTGACGGATTTGGTTCAGTCAGAAGCGCTGGAACCGGTTTTGCAGGTCTTACAGCAGGAAGCAGGAGTGACGAAAGCGGAAGCGAAGGAAATCTTTACAACGATTTTTGTTTTCGTTCATGGATATGCCAGTCTGTTTGCAAATAACGAAATGATGTATGACGAGAAGCTTTTGGCGGCAGCATTATCAAAAGTATTTTCCGGCGCTGTTTACGTTGTAAAAGAGAAGGCTGCGTCTGACGACTCAAATTCGTGAGAGAGGGACAGGATATAAGGTTGTGCCCGGCAGCCATTCTGCATGGATTATTTGTGTCATCGTAGGCGGTATGACGGGAAGGTTGAAAGAAAAGCGTTTTCAACTATTGAATTTGAGTGTCTGCCGAAGCGGACAGATGGGAGTAAAAATGAAAAAGATATACGATAAGAATGAGTTACATTTTGCATTGATGTGGATAGGTCTTTATGTTGTGCTGATGAGTGCGGGAGACAGCATTTCAGAGATAATAGGCGCTGCAAAGATCGTAACGGCTCCAATCGGCCTTGTATTAGCGCTTATCATCTATTTTTGGATCAGTAAAAATAAATTGAAGGAGAAATATGGTCTTTGTCCTTTTTGGGCAAATGCAGGAAAATACTTATATTTTGTTCCGCTTGTGTTATTGGCATCGACCAATCTCTGGTGGGGATTTCAGCTGAATCTGACTTTTTGTGAAACGGTTTTGTATGTGATGAGCATGTTGTGTGTCGGATTTTTGGAAGAAGTGATCTTCAGAGGTTTCCTGTTTAAAGCAATCTGCAAGACCAGTATAAAGCAGGCTGTTATCATTTCAAGTGTTACATTTGGCGTTGGTCATATTGTGAATTTACTGAACGGCCAAGATATTCCGGAAACGTTGCTACAGATTTGTTATGCGGCTGCCATAGGCTTTCTTTTTACGATAATTTTTTACAAGGGGAAAAGCCTTTGGCCCTGTATCATTACACACGGCGTTATCAACAGTCTGAGTGTATTTGCAAATGAAAATGTGGTAACGATACAGAAGCAGCTGGCAGGGGGCATCTTCTTATGTATTGTTTCGATTGGGTATGCGCTGTATATTTTAAAAAGAACCGCTTGAAATTGTCAATGCCTCTGCATCCGTGAAAACGGAAAATACAGCACTGTCGCTATCACGAAGCAGGGACCGAAAACGAGCAGCGCATATTGTCCGAACTCTTCCCAGTCATTGGTCACGACTCTCTTGCAAAAGGGCAGTACGAGAACGGTCAGAAGATACCAGAATACAGGCACGATCAATCGACGGGAAGAAGCCTTGCAGGCACCGGCGGGAGCAGTTGATGGAAGGGCAGAGGACGCTTCCGCAGCACCGCGCAGGAACCATCGTTTACAGATAGAGGATGTCAGTAAATAAATGACACACAGTGAAGAAAAATAAACAATCGTTCCAGTCAGCGTATGCAGTCTGTCAGGTGTAAGCCAGCCGTCCAGCAGTCCCGCCCTTTTTAGCAGAAACGGAAGATGGATAGAGGCGGTGATGCGGATGCTGTTGACCAGAATCGTAGCAAGATAGGAAAAAACGATACTGAAACAGAACCACAGACAGCCGCTTTTCTTTTTTTCAATCCGGTGCAGGGAAGAGAAAATCAGCATGAGGAAGGCGATCATCATAAAGCGGATGCCGGCGCAGGAGGGCGCCACGAGGAAATAGTAAGCATGGCTGGCGTATCCCTGATGCGGCAGGTATTCAAAGGTAATGCCGCTAAGGACGCTGACCCACCGTACGGTGGGTGCCAGCATCCAGTTAATGACATCACTGTCAGTTGTTTTGGAGAAGTATCTCAGTATGATAGCGATAGCGGTCGTCAGCAGATAAAGCGGCCAGTATTTTTGAAAGGTTGTTTTTCTCATGAGCATCTTTTTCCCTCGACTCTTTCTTTAGAACTTTCTTTCTCCGGTATTTCTTTTTTTAGATATTTTTTTCCTCAACTTTTTCTTTTTTCAGTTTTTTCGACAGGGCCGGCAGGAACATGATCAGTACCAGTGCGGCAAAAAGGATGATTTCTCCGGGTTCCGAACCGATCCGGTAGCCGACTGCCAGGTTGGATACTTCTAACGGAAGCGGCTGCGGCTGGTCAACGTCGGTGCCATTGCCATCGGGATTCCGGACGGTGTCAATAACTGCAATAAAGGAAGTATAGGGTGTTATCATATGGTAGGATAGGCCAAGCTGTGTTACTTCATCCTTGACATCGGGATTGCTGGGGCTGATGCCATAGTCGGTCAGTCGTTCCACCCGCTTGCGGGCCCACAGATAGCCGAGTGCGTCATTGCTTCCGGCGGAAGCGCTGGAAACGGGGATTTCCTGTGAAAATTCTCCGGTTCCTGTTTTGCCGGTGATTTTAATCGTACCGGTGGCCTCTCCGTTCCACTTTCCAAGCAGAACAATGGGCTTGCTCGCATAGAGAGTCGGAAGGACGGTGGGCTCCACATCATAAGTATCAAAACCTTCAAAGGACACCTGAATGTCGGTCAGCACGGGCGACTGTATGTAGGTACGGAATTTGTCCGCCATTGCCTCGGCCTCTTCTTCTTCCATGACGATGAACGATTCACCCTGGCCGGTCTTGGCGATGCCTTCCATCAGATAGCGGTTGACCGCATAGCCGATGCCGAAAGAAAAGAAATCCGCTTTGCCCTGATTCTCATTGATGAGCTGGAAAACATCGGATTCGCCCCAAATATAACCGTCGGAAATAACGACGATATTGCGGGAGGTATCCATATTTGCGGGAATGCGCAGCGCTTCTTCCAACGCTTCCAAAAGTTCGGTGCCGCCGTAGCCTTCCTGCTCGTCGATCAGTTTGATGGCTTTATCGATATTTTCTCTTGTGGCAGGCACGGAACGATTGGACATCTTAAAGGAGCCGCCGGAAAAGAGAATCAGGTTAAAGGTATCCGTTTCCCGCAGGTTCGATACAAGGTTCCGTATCAATACTTTGGCGGTATCTAACGGGAAGCCGTACATGGAACCCGATATATCCAGAACAAAAATATATTCTCTCGGCGGAATTTCTTCTACCTCGCAGCGTTCCGGCGGCTGTATCATCAGCATGAAAACATTTTCATTTTCGTTGCTGTCCATGAGAAGTCCCGTCTGAATCGCTTCGCCGGTGAGTTTGTAGTCCAGGACAAAGTCGCGGTTGCCGGCATAATCATTCGGGTTAGAGAGAGCGACCTGTGCCGTTGTTTTGGCTTCGTTCCAGTTGATATTGACATCGTGTGTGCTGCTCGACAGGGCGCTGATCGGTACGCCGGAGGTAACATTGACATTGATCTCATAAGCATTTTCCGGCAGACTGCCTTCCGGCATATAAGGTGTTCCTGTCCATTCTTCCCGGTTGCCGCAGTCATCCAGGATGGGTCCTACATAACGGGGGCCGACAACGGTGGGGAAAACGAACTGATAGGTTCCGTCGGTCGGCATGATCAGTTCCGTATAATGCAGTTCAATACGGACCTCATCGCCCGGCATGATGTTGGCAACATCCATCGTGAAAACATTGGCCCTTTGTTCTGACATCATGGAAGCGGTCTTTCCTTCGCTTTTTGCCGCTTCAAATTCTTCCTCGGCCTCTTCTTTTTCTTTAATGGTCGCGGTCACGCGCTGATTGCCGACCTGCATCTGCATTCCGTGTATGGTGACTTTGGTAGATGCCGGAAAAACATAGCTGGCATTGATGGGGCCTGTGCCTTCATTGGCATAAGTCTGTGTGACATAAGTATCTGCGATGATGCCGTCTATTGTCGTATTGACAGTCGTTTTTTTCAGCGGAAAACTGTCTACGCCGACTTCTTCGCTTTCCACATAAAAGTAGGGAGAGCGGGTCCGGTCCTTTTCTTCTTCCTGCGTTTCTTCCGCGTGTACAACGGGAGTACAGCCAAGAAACATACATAGTGCAAAAAGAAGGCATAATAATCTTCTGTGCTTTTTTGTTTTCATAAATCTGCTCCTTTACATAGTTTGAAATGTTCCTTTAAAAACATCTTTTACTTATGGTACAAAATGAAAACATCATAGTTGTATCATTTGTGCATCAAATGAGCATCATTTTTGCATCAAAGTTGCATAGGTTGAAAAATCAGAGATTTTTCAACCGCAAGTTTGTGCTTGCGCCCAAACTCGCAGGTTGAGAGAAGGCATGGTTATTAGATTGAAAAATCAGAGATTTTTCATAGACGAATTTATTCGTCTTGCGAATATTGGTGCCAAGACGCTTTCAGCGTCGGCCCAAAGTTCGCAGGTTGAGAGAAAGGCATGGTCATTAGTGTGAAGAATGCCTAAAAAGCGGCATTCTCCCTGACAAACTTGTTTGTCTTGAGATTTTGAGACTAAGCATACGACTTGCGAAAAAGAGCTTCTTATGCTAATATGGTCGGCAGAGAAGTGTGTTAGATATGAATTAAAAATATGGAGGGAAAAGTTATGCAGAATACGAAAATTACAGACACGATTCAATATGTAGGAACAGACGATAAGAACATTGACTTATTTGAGAGCCAGTACATAGTGCCAAACGGCGTTTCCTATAATTCCTATGTCATTTTGGATGAAAAAATTGCAGTCATGGACGGCGTGGATGAAAGAGCGGAGAAGGAATGGTTTGAAAATCTGGAGCATACGCTGAACGGAAAACAGCCGGATTATCTTGTTGTATCGCATCTGGAACCCGACCATGCCGGCAATATCCAGAAATTTATGGAAAAGTATCCGCAGGCACAGATTGTCGTGAACGCAAAGGCGCTCAGTATGCTGCCTCAGTTCTTTACACTGGATATGAGCGAGCGCAGCGTGGTGGTCAAAGAGGGCGATGAGCTGGCGCTCGGCAATCACGTTCTGACGTTCATCATGGCGCCGATGGTGCACTGGCCGGAGGTCATGATGACTTATGAAAAGACAGAGAAAGTTTTATTTTCCGCTGATGCTTTCGGGAAATTTGGTGCGCTCAGCACGGAGGAAGACTGGGCCTGCGAGGCGCGGAGATATTATTTTAATATCGTAGGAAAATATGGCATGCAGGTGCAGGCTTTGCTGAAAAAGGCTTCCGCACTGGATATCCGCATGATCTGTCCGCTGCACGGGCCGGTATTATCGGAGAATCTGGATTTTTATCTGGGAAAATATCAGACGTGGAGCAGTTATGAACCGGAAGATAAGGGCGTTTTGGTCGCATACGCTTCAATTCATGGAAATACCGGAAAGGCGGCTGAAAAGCTGGCGGCGCTGTTACGGGAAAAAGGTGTGGAAAAAGTCGTGGTCATGGATTTGTCAAGAGCGGATATTGCGGAAGCCGTCGAAGATGCTTTCCGGTACGACCGCATGGTGCTTGCGGCAGCTACTTATGATGCAGGCATTTTCCCCTGCATGGACAGCTTTATTGCACGTCTCAAATCTAAGAATTACCAGAAGCGCACCGTCGGCCTCATGGAAAACGGAAGCTGGGCGCCGATGGCGGGAAAGATTATGAAAGAAAGCTTTTCGCAGATGAAAGAGATTACGATTGTCGAGCCGGTCGTTTCGATAAAATCTACTTTGAATGAGGCATCCGAAGAGCAGCTTGAACTGCTGGCGCAGGCGCTTGTGTAGAGGCAGGATGATTCCATAAAATGAAATAGGAAAATTTTTTCCATAACCATCTTGACAATCCATACCGTTGCGATATGATGTAGAAGATTTCCCTTTTTTGAACATTGAGGTGATGCCGGCCGGGCCGGCATGAGGAGAGATTGAAAAGCAGAGACTTTCAATCACAGGTATGGAGGAGATTATGGAAAAAGATATGACAACAGGAAGCCCCATGAAGCTGATACTGGGGTTTTCGGTGCCGCTGTTATTCGGGTTATTATTTCAGCAGTTTTACAGCATGGTCGATACGATCATCGTCGGACATTATCTTGGCGTGGATGCGCTTGCTTCCGTTGGCGCGACCGGTTCGGTCAATTTCCTGATCATCGGTTTTTGCATGGGCGTGTGTAACGGCTTTGCAATTCCGATCGCGCAGGAGTTCGGCGCCAGAAACGAAAGGAATCTGCGCAGATATGTGGCAAACAGCGTGTGGCTCTCCGTTATTTTTTCGGTGGTCATGACGATTGCCGTCGTCTTGTTGTGCCGGCCAATTCTTCGTCTGATGCGGACGCCGGAGAATATCATAGACGGTTCTTACAGCTATATCGTCATTATTTTTATTGGCATTCCGGTTACATACCTTTACAATATGACATCGGCAATCATCCGTTCTCTCGGGGACAGTAAGACACCGGTTATTTTTCTGGTGATGTCGGCGGTGCTCAATATCGGATTGGATTTATTGTGCATCATTGTATTTCATATGGGTGTTGCCGGTGCCGCCGTTGCGACGGTCCTGGCGCAGTTGGCTGCGGGAATCTGTTGTCTTCTTTTTATGCGGAAAAAATTCAGCATCCTGCGGATAAGTAAGGATGAATGGCGGAGAGACAGGGATTTCATGGGCAAGCTGTGCGGTATGGGTCTGCCGATGGGGCTGCAGTATTCGATCACGGCAATCGGAGGCGTTATTCTACAGAGCGCGGTCAATGGTATTGGTTCCGATGCAGTGGCGGCAGTTACTGCAGGAAGTAAACTGAGCATGCTCATGTGCTGTCCTTTTGATGCGATGGGAAGCACGATGGCGACGTATGGCGGACAGAACGTGGGAGCCGGGAAACTGGACCGTGTGGGCAGCGGATTGAAGAGCTGCATTCTGCTCGGTGTGGTATATGCAGTCATCGCTTTGGGTATTGTACTGCTTTTTGGAAAATATATGTTATTACTGTTTCTGGACAGCGGCGAGGCGGCTATTCTGGAAAACGCGCAGTGGTTCATTACGATGAACAGCTGCTTCTATATTCCGCTTGCGCTTGTCAATATCATACGTTTCATGATACAGGGCATGGGATTCAGTAAACTGGCGGTTTTTGCGGGGATGTTTGAGATGGTCGCAAGAACGATTGCGGGTTTTGTGCTGGTACCGTTTTTCGGCTTTCCGGCGGTCGGTTTTGCCAATCCGCTCGCCTGGATATTTGCGGATATTTTTCTGATTCCGGCTTATCTGCATGTGAAGCGGAGATTAGAAAAGGTAGTGCGGGGATAGGATAGGTTGAGCAAACGCGGAGGATAATACAGGGCATGGCAGTTACAATTTTTACGATGACGCATAAAAAGTTTAAAGAGCCTTCGGATTCCATTTATGTGCCGCTTCAGGTGGGGCGTGCCTGCGGGGAGGACCTGGGATATCCGGGAGACGACACCGGAGATAACATTTCCGCGAAGAACTGCTATTACGGAGAATTAACGGGCGTTTACTGGGTCTGGAAAAATGTGCGGACCAGGGATTATGTAGGTATCTGTCATTACAGAAGGTATTTTTGCACCGAAGAAGGACGGATATTGAACGAAAAGGATTACCTGTCGCTTCTGCAGGAGTATGATATCATTGTGTCGAAAAGGTTAAAGCTGAACTTTTCTTATTTTGACGGCTATGCGAGCGATTACAATATTTTTGACCTGATCACGACGGGAGAAGTCATCCGGCAGAAATACCCGGCTTATTATGAAAATTTTGAGCGTCTTGTTCACGGGAACGGCACTTATTTTGCGAACATGATGGTGGCGGAGAAATCGCTGTACGACGAGTACTGTGCATGGCTGTTCTCTATTTTTGACGAGGTGGAGAAGCGCATCGATGCCAGCAGCTATGATGATTATCATAAGCGAGTGTTCGGCTTTATCTCGGAATTTCTGCTGCTTGTCTGGGTGGAGACGAAGGGTTTGAAAGTCTGCGAATGCAAGATTGGCATGACGACGGAGAAGTACGAGACCAGACAGATGAAGGAAAAGCTGGCGGACTTTTTCCGACAAAAAGATATCGCGGGAGCGAAGGCCTATTTTCTGGAATCGTTGGAAAAGCGGCCGGATGTTCTGATGGAAGCTTCGGATATCACGGGCGAGTTGAAAATCGCAATGCAGGTAGTTGCGGTATGTGAACTGGAAAAGCAGAGCCTTGGCGAGTGTGTGCTCGACAGGATGCAGGAGTTTGATGAACTGGTGCGCTATTTTACCGGTTTAAATGATGCGGTCAATTCCTGTCGGCTGAATGATATGCAGGAAGAAGCTGTCCGATTCCTGCAAAAAGAGCGGGTATCGGATATCGCGATAGAGGCTTCGACCAGGATGTTCTGTACGGAAGAGGCGGAACAGGCGCGCGTAGCGGAAGCCGTCAAAGCGTTCCGGACAGCATAAGAAAATACGCTGATTTGAAAAAGGAAAGGCTCTCAATCATCTGGGAGCCTTTTCACATTAGGGAACGGTAACGGAAAGTACCGCAGCCGGGTCGAGAACGCTGCCGTCTGTCTTGCCGGCATATGAGACGGCGCCGTCCTTTTCATACCGGAAAAAGTGGCTGGTCAGGAGTACATCATCGCTGTCATCGGGATATTCTGTCGTGATAAAAACAAAT
Source organism: uncultured Lachnospiraceae bacterium (assembly GCA_947178125.1). Classification (GTDB taxonomy): domain Bacteria; phylum Bacillota; class Clostridia; order Lachnospirales; family Lachnospiraceae; genus UBA3282. Next base: position 17,956 of record CAMWXB010000010.1, read on the forward strand.
TCGATCGTATCGTCTGACGGATTTATATCATAAAGCGTGCATTGTGACCATGGAAAGTCGAGCAGAAGCTGGTTCAGTTCTTCATTTGTGCTGTTTACGACATTTGTGTCATTTATAAAAAAACAGGTGACATATTCTGTTTCCGCATCCGGACTGCCGTCATAGACGAAATCGATCAGAATGTTTTCCGCTTTTCCATCCCCGTTCAAGTCCATCGAAACAGGAATATTTTCCTGTAATTTTACGGTCAGACTGCCGTTGTATTGATAGTCTTTTTTGAATCCCATTTTCTCCAGTTCGTTATAAGGAATCGTAAATTCTATTGCGCCTGCCGCGTAAGGACCGAGCGCATAGGGGTTGCTGATAAAGGTCAGTCCGCTCGTGGAAAGAAACCATGCGTCTTCTGCATAGAGAACTGCTTCAAGCTGTTCATCGGAAGGACTGCCGTCGTACATTTTTTCCTGATAAGATGGTGTATCGGCCAATGCCCGGTTGAAAGCGAACGTATCCGCGCGGAAGGAGTCGGCATCTTCACCGAGTTCTGTAAAACTGATCGGCTCTCCGGTCTGTGTATCGTAGTTGAGTCCTACGGTGCCGTAATTGCCGTGCGCGCCGCCGGAATAGACGTAGAAGACTGCCTCAAAAGAAATGACATTACTGTCAGAACGGCGGGCGGCGAAACTCAGATCGCTGTTGTAAGCGATAAAACTGGGATTCTCCGGCACATAATCTTCTCGTGCAAAGCCTTGTATGGACGTATCATTATGGAAAGCAGTCACATATTCCTGTATGGAGGCGTTGATCTTATCCGCGGCGGCCTGATTTCCTTCAATGGAAACGACCGGGTAGGTACAGGTGCCGCTGTACAGGAGCGTACCGTCTTCTGCGGTATCGTTGGCTTCAAGCGTCTGCCAGTCGAGCGTGACATGATAGTGTTGCCGCTCGTCTGTGGTGTCCGGATCTGCTTCCGGTGAATCGTTCTCGCCCGTATCGGGCATTCGTTCCTGGTTATCAATATCGGCGCTGTCCGTCTGTCTGCCGCAGGCAGTGCATGAAAGTATGAGTGCGGACACGGCGAGTATTGCATAGATTGTTTTCTTTTTCATTTACCAGTTCCTCTATGTATCCAAAAATCATTTTGCGGTGCCGAACGAAAAACGAAAGTTTTCTTCGAGGATGCTATAACGTAAATCCCTTCAGCAGTTCCGATAATTCCCCTGCTTTTCCCTGTAAGTTTTCGGCGGCGGCTTCCAGCGCTGTGATCGCATCCTGCTGGGCAGATACGGTGCGGAGCATATTGGCGGAACCTGCCGCGGTCTGGGCGGATACGGAAGAAATGCTTTCTACCGCATGCAGGGTGGTGTTTTTGGCTTCTTCCATATTTTCTACGTTCTGTGTAATATGGTTAAGCGAGGTCATCAGTGATTGAATCTGCGTGTCCATATCATGGAAGGAGTCGGAGGTATGCTGCATTGCCGCTTCCTGTGAGGAAACGGTTTCTGCAGTCTCTCTGGCGATTAGAACAACTTCTTCCGTGTTGTGGATGATGTCATCGATGATCTGCTGAATCTGTCCCGCAGAATCGGCCGACTGCTCTGCCAGTTTCCGAATCTGCTCTGCGACAACGGCAAATCCGCGCCCGCCTTCGCCGGCTCTTGCGGCTTCAATGGAAGCGTTCAGGGAAAGCAGATTGGTCTCTTCCGCAATATGATTGATACTTTCGACAATCTGTCCGATGGAACGGGATTTTTCGGAAAGCGCTTCAATCGCAGAAATGACATTGGCAGTCATTTCGGAAGTTCTTCTGGCACTGTTCGTCAGATTCTGCATAGAAGAAATACCTTCTGCAATGGATGCGCCTGCGGAATCCGTCAGCGCGCCTATTTCGGTAGTGCCGGTCGTTACATCACCAATTTTATACGACAAAGTATCCATCTGCGTCATACAGTCTTCGGAATTTTCGTCCAGATGTGAAACGCCGGATTCAATTTCGGAGATGGCATTCTGGATATCCCGCGAAGTTTCGACAAATGTTTCCGCAGAAGTGGATACATGATCTGCGGAATCCGTCAGGGCATTGCTCGCGGCGGTAACGTTGGTGATCAGATTTTTCATATTGATGATCATGACATTGACGCCTTCGGCAAGCAGTTTAAATTCATCTTTTGCCTTTACTTTGAGCTGAGAGGTCAGGTCGCCTGAGGAGACTTTCTGCAGCTGTGTCACAATCTGATAAATATTTGTATTAATATGTGCAGCCATCAGACTGCCCAATAAAGTTGCAATAAATAAAGCGATAATGACAATAATAATGGTGAGCATTTTAATATCCGATGCCTGTGAAATGATCGTGGCCTTCGGAATCAGCGAACAGAGCATGGCGTTGTGGGAAGGCAGTGAGGAGTAAAGGAAAAGGTAGGTCTCTCCCTGCCATGTGACATATTCCATGCCGTTCGTCTCCTCGGATGCAAGTGCATTCTGGTAAAAATCTGTCCCGGTAAAAACCGTATCGGCATTCGTTGAAGTTCCGTCAGGATATAATTCCGTGCCGTCGGATGTGATAAAAGCGATATAACTGCCTTCTCCGGCATCAAAAGAAGATAATGCGTCAATAACGGCGTCTCTGCTGATGTCGATGATCATCAGCGTTTTGGAATTATTGAACCCGCGGACGAGACGGAGCGAATATTTGGATGCGTCCGTTCCGAGCGCTTCGTCCGCAGCGGATTGATTTCCGAAAAGATAATAATTATATCGGTCGCCGCCCGGCAGTGCGCCCTCGGGCGTGGCTGTATAAATGGAATAAAGTTCTTCTGCTGCGGTCTGCGTGGATGTGATGGAAGGAACGCTGTCGGAAATCATGTAAATATTGGAAATCAGCGCATCGCCATTTACATTGCTGTTCAGTTCTTTCGTATAGGTCTTGTTCATGTTCGTGCGTGAAGCCGTATCCGAATCATAGAGACCCTGAAAATATCGGGTCAGTTCGTCTTCATTTAAATAACCTTTATAGGAAGTGCGCACCGTATCGATGGAAAGCCCCAGATATTCATTCGTCATGTGCATTGTCTGAAAAGCAGAGGTCTCGTAACGGGATATGATACCATCGGATGCCTTCTGGTAAGAGGCAACACCGAGAACTGCAATACACAGTACCGGAATCATAAAAAAGAAGATCAGCTTGAAACGCAGCTGCCGGTATACGGGGATATTGGATTTGGATTGTTTCGTCTTTTTACGCATGGAAAAGTCCTCCTATACAAATGCCGTTTCGCGTCGCTTGTTTTTTGCACTTTGTATATTATAGCATAAAATCCGGCGAAAATATAGGAACTCTTGTGAAATCTTACCACATATGATAGAATGGTAAAAATTTAAAATGAAAAATACGAAGAAAGGAAAGGGTATCGACATGAATTATCAGCAGGCATACGATAAACTGGAAAAGAGCGGCCAGCTCCACGTTTTAAAATATTATGAGGAATTGACACAGGAAGAAAAAGAGGCATTGCTGGCGCAGGTGGAAACGCTCGATTTTTCAATGACCGCATCGTGTAAGCATAAAGAAGAACTGAATCAGAAAGGGGAAATAACCCCGTTGTCCGCCATGCAGTTAAATGAGATCGCGGAAAGAAAAGAGGAATTTATGTCTGCCGGCATCGATGCGATCCGGGCCGGAAAGGTCGGCGCCGTTTTACTGGCGGGCGGCATGGGAACGAGACTCGGCTCCGATGCGCCGAAAGGCGTGTACAATATCGGACTGACAAAGGAAGTCTTTATTTTCCAGCGTTTGATAGAGAATCTGCTCGATGTGGTGCATCAGGCAGACGCCTGGATTCACCTTTTTGTTATGACGAGCGATAAGAACCACGAAGCGACTGTGAACTTTTTCCGGGAAAAGGATTACTTCGGGTATAAGCCGGAATATATTACTTTTTTCATGCAGGAGATGGCGCCCGCGACCGATTATGAGGGCAGAGTATATATGGAAGCGAAAGACAAAATATCTACTTCGCCCAATGGCAACGGCGGCTGGTTCTCTTCCATGATGAAGTGGGGTGTCGTGGATAAGATTCATGAAGCCGGCATCGAATGGCTGAATGTTTTTGCGGTGGATAATGTACTGCAGAGAATCGCCGACCCCTGTTTCGTCGGTGCGACAATCCTGACCGACAGCGATGTTGGGGCGAAAGTTGTCCGCAAGAACGCGCCGGATGAAAGAATCGGCGTAATATGCCTGGAGGATGGAAGACCGTCGATCGTGGAATATTATGAACTGACAGAGGAACTGATGAATGCCAGAGACGAGAACGGCGAGCCTGCATACAGTTTCGGCGTTATACTGAATTATCTGTTCCGTGAAAAAGCACTGGAGGAAATCGTTGCAAAGAAGCTGCCTCTTCATATTGTAGAGAAAAAGATTCCCTGTCTGGATGAAGCAGGAGAACTGATCAAACCGGAAGAACCAAATGGCTACAAATACGAGCAGCTCGTACTGGATATGATTCACGAACTGGATTCCTGCCTGCCCTATGAAGTAGAAAGAAATTACGAGTTCGCCCCGATCAAAAACAAAACCGGCATCGATTCCGTAGAAAGCGCAAGAGCGCTGTGTCAGGAGAATGGAATTGAATTGTAGTTGAATTGCAGGGCGTCTATATGTCAATGGGATTAAGCGGAGAAAACAGGATGAAGGTAATTATAACAGATTTGGATAGAACTTTGCTTCGTACAGATAAGACGGTGTCAGAATATACCCGCACTATACTGAAAAGGTGTCATGACAAAGGAATCATTCTCATGGCAGCGACCGCCCGTCCTGAAAGAACTATTTTAACTTATCGTGATCAAATTGACTTTGAGGCAATCGCGACATTAAATGGTGCGAGGATTATTTTACCGCACAGTACCCTTGAAAATGGTATTATGCCTTCCAGTGCAGAAAAGATTTTGAAAAAGGTAATTATGATTCCTGATTTAATTTTGTCAATGGAAACAGGAAACGGTATTTTTTCAAATGTTCCGGATCCGGAATGGAATGTAACAGTTTTTCATGAATTTCCCGCTTTGCCGACGGAAGGCATAATCTATAAGTTATTACTTCGCAGCCAGGAAAATGATATACGGCAGGAAGTTGAAAAGGCTTTAACTGCAGATACATATATGACGGTAGCAGAGGGTAAATTAATACAGATCATGAGTACTGCGGCAACCAAGTGGAATGGAATCAAAGCTATGTTGGAAGCCGTAGGCGTCAAGCAGAATGAGGCGGTATATTTTGGAGATGATAATGATGATATAGAGTCGATTAAAAATTGCGGTATGGGTGTTGCTGTTTCCAATGCGATTGATGAGGTTCTTAATGTGGCAGATTTTATAACAGAAAGTAATGATATGGATGGTGTAGCTCAATTCATTGAGAGAAATATCTTATAATGTCCTGTGGAAAGATAATGGCAAAAGCCATTTAAAAATGACTTTAAGAAACATTTCCCTTAACATTTTGACAGATATGAGCAACATTCCGCGCTTGTATAAAAACCCGAATTAAGCGTAAAGTATTAGGTAAAGAAAGCGGATTTTGAGACTCTCAAAGGAAACAAAAATTTGGAAAAGATGCAAGGAGGTATTTTCTATGGCAATTTTAGTAACAGGCGGAGCAGGCTATATCGGCTCCCATACGGTAGTGGAGTTACAGAGTGCAGGTTATGATGTCGTTGTAGTAGACAATTTGTCCAATTCCAGTGAGAAATCATTAAAAAGGGTAGAGGCGATTACAGGAAAACCTGTGAAATTTTATAAAGCGGATATTTTGGACAGGGCTGCGCTGGAAGAAGTATTTAATAATGAAAAGATTGATTCCTGTATACATTTTGCAGGGTTGAAAGCGGTCGGCGAATCCGTGGCGAAGCCATGGGAATATTACGAGAACAATATCGCAGGTACGCTGACGCTGGTAGATGTGATGAGAAAACATAATGTGAAAAATATTATTTTCTCATCTTCCGCGACGGTATACGGCGACCCGGCAATCATCCCGATCACAGAGGAATGCCCGAAAGGACAGTGTACGAATCCTTACGGATGGACCAAGTCCATGCTGGAACAGATTCTTTCCGATATGCAGAAAGCGGACCCGGAATGGAATGTCATCCTGCTTCGTTATTTCAATCCAATCGGTGCACATCAGAGCGGAACCATCGGCGAGAACCCGAACGGGATTCCCAACAACCTCATGCCTTACATTACGCAGGTGGCAGTCGGCAAACTGAAAGAACTGGGCGTATTCGGCAACGATTACGATACGCCGGACGGCACGGGCGTGCGCGACTATATCCATGTTGTGGATTTGGCGGTCGGCCATGTGAAAGCGCTGAAGAAGATTGAAGAAAAAGCCGGACTCTGTATCTATAACCTTGGTACGGGCACGGGATACAGCGTCCTGGACATCGTGAAGAATTTCGAGGAAGCAACCGGTGTGAAGATTCCTTATGTCATCAAAGACAGACGTCCCGGAGACATCGCGACCTGCTATTCCAACGCGCAGAAAGCGAAAGATGAACTGGGCTGGGAAGCGCAGTTCGGCATCAAGGAAATGTGTGCCGATTCATGGAGATGGCAGAGCAATAACCCGAACGGCTATGACGACTAGCGTGAGAAGAAAATATTGTATGACTTGAAAGAGAGCAGGCGGTATGACCTGCTCTTTCTATCGGGCAATTAGCCCCTATCGAAAACTGTTTTCCACGACGCCCGGAAGCAGGGTATAAATAGAACAGCCAATCTGTTTTTCAAACAACTCTTTAATCTCTAAAATTTTTTTCCACCTGTCTATAGTTGCCGGATGTACGCCGTATCGTATTGTTACGTCTACAAATCTTTTTTCCAGAAGGCAGAAGCCCGTAGGCATAGCCAGTGCGTCACATAGCTGTACCAGACGGTCATAATCGTCATAGACAGCACTTGCGACAAACTCTTTCATAAACAGATAATCATCTTCACTGACATCGAACTTCCCGATAGAGGTATCAATATCCTGTATCATAAACGCATGGGATATACAGATCTGTGCTGCTTTTTTCCACCCGCGTTCCATACAATAGCGATAGCCGTCTATCAAATGCTTTTCCGAGCTCACTCCGGCATAACGTCCAATATCGTGTAACAGTCCAAAAAGGTAAGCCTGACTGGCGGATAGGTTTTTACAGCGTGACGCGATATTTTTACAGGCTTCTGCCACATACCGGGAATGATCTGTCCATGCCCCCGGATTAGATTCTGACGCTTCTTTAAATGCCAGTTCCGCGGTCTGTTTGTTCAACTCCATTATTAGCTCCTTTCAAAAGGGCGGGCAGGTCAAGGCGCTCAGGCGCATATAGCGCCTTGAAACCTGCCGCCTGTAAATAGCTGATCGACTTTACAGGTATCATTATAAAGCAGCCAACATGAAAAAAATATTTCATTTCTGCCCTTATATATCACGATTCTGCCATTTCTTCCGATATTCGGACGGTGTACAATGTGCGTATTCCCGAAATACTTTTCCGAAATAGCTGCTGCTTCCCAAACCGCAGGCATGGCTGATAGCCGTAACCGGTTCCTGTCCTCTTGCCAGCATCTGACAGGCTGTTTGCAGACGATAAGCTTTTATATATTCTGCGGGGGTCATATGCAGACAATTACGGAATACTCTGAAACATTCCCTTTCGCTCAGGTATGCTGCCGCCGCAAGCTCCGGGATAGAAATTTTCTCCGGGTAATGCTCATGAATGTATATCATCATCAGTTTTATTTTATCATTGCTTCTATTATGTTCTCCCTTTTTCTTTTGAATAGGGTAAAATAGTTCAAAGAGCATTAGCCATATTTCCGACAGGGCATTGCGCAGCTTTATTTCATACCCCATACCACCGCCTGGAAGATGAAATGCTTCAAAAATACGTTTCAAAATTTTTTCCTCTGCTGCATTATCCGGAAAAAGGGGAATTAACTCAATCTGTGGGGCTGTGACAATAGGAGTGATATATTTTTGCTCAATTCTGCTGCCCTGTTCCCCGGCAAGCAGGGAAACATCGAAAATATGAAGCAGCTGGATATTTTTCTCTATCTGTGACATTGCCTTTGTCATATGAAGCACATTGGAATTTACCATGCCGCCGCTTCCGGCGGGAAATAATATTTTTCCTCCGGGTGTATTATATTCAAGGCAGCCGCTCTCCATATAAAAAAGTTCTACCGTCTTGTGCCAATGCCACGGTACATAACGTCCTGTATATTTGTCAAGTTCTGCTCTGGAAGCGATATAGGGAAAATCACATTCAAAATCGGGAAGTAATTCTTCCTTGCTTCCGGTATAAAATTCAATGCTATGGATATTTTTCATGTATATTCACCTGCACATCTGTAATTCTGTGTTAAATTTATGAATTAAATATACGGGAATGGCCCGGCAATTGTCAATCAATGCGGCGTATCCTTCAACGGAAAAGAAAAAAGCAGGAATGAGGGGGATTTTATAGTCATGAGTATTTTTTACCCGAATGTAACCAGAATGTAACATCCACCGTTTATAATCGGAAAATAACAAAACAATCTGTGAAAGGGGTATCGTTAATTCTATGGAAATTTTAAAAGCAGTACATTTGAAAAAATATTACGAGAGCGGAGAAACGATTGTGAAAGCGGTGGATGATATCAGTTTTTCCATTGAAAAGGGAAGTTTTACCGCAATCGTGGGGACGTCGGGGAGCGGAAAGACGACATTGTTAAATCTGATCGGCGGCCTGGATTATGCGGACAGCGGAGAGGTCATCGTGGACGGGCATTCGATTTTGAAAATGAAGGAAGAAGAACTGACCATATTCCGCCGGAGAAATATCGGATTCATTTTTCAGAATTATAATCTGGTCTCGGTGCAGAATGTTTATAAGAACATCGTGCTTCCGATCAGGCTGGACGGCAACAGGCCGGATAAGGAATATATCGGACATATCTGTGATGTGCTGGGAATCGAAGGGAAGATGGACAGATATCCGAATCAGCTTTCCGGCGGGCAGCAGCAGCGGGTGGCGATCGCAAGGGCGCTTGCGGCGAAGCCGGCGGTTCTGCTCGCGGACGAACCCACCGGGAATCTGGATTCCAACACGAGCGCAGAGGTCATCGGGCTTTTGAAAATGACGGGAAAAGAATTTCATCAGACAATCGTTATGATCACGCATAACGAAGCGATTGCCCAGCTGGCGGACCGGGTCATTCATCTGGAAGACGGTAAGATCGTCGGGGATAAGGCCAAAGAAGGGGGGCAGGAAAGATGAACATCCTATTTCAAAATTCCAATGTCGGACTGGAAAAAGAACTGGCGGCGGAGGATTACAAAGCCCATCCGGTCAGAAACAGGATGGCGATACTTGCGGTAGCGTTGACTGCTATTTTGATCTGTGTTGTTTTCACTGTCGGATTCGGCTTTGTCGGAGCCATGAACCTGTCTTTCGGAGCATCGCCCGGGCCGGGAGCAGACAGCTGCTGCATCTATGGAGATGAGGAAATCCTGGCGCGGGTGAGGGAGCTTCCCCAGGTGGACTGGGCAGCTTATGTAAAAAGATGCAGCACGACTTATCTTCATAATAAAGAATTTTCGGGCATGGAGGTCCGTCTGTTCATTGCGGATGACGTGCATTATGAGAAAAACATGGTGGAGCTGACTGCGGGGAAGTATCCTGAGAAAGCGAATGAAATCCTCGTATCGGATACTTTGTCCAGGCGGCTTGGACTGGAGGAAAAAATCGGGGCGGAGTACACCCTGACGGTCGTCATACAGGGTGAAGGAGAAGAAGCGGAGCAGGCCGTTCCCATGACGGTGTGTGGTTATTACCGGAACCCGCTGGGGAATGTCAGCAGCATATATGAAGAAATTTATACGGGAGAAGATTTTCTTCCGACTTATAACCCGCTGTTGGCGGAAGGTTACGACACAATTTATGTGAAACTGAACAATCTGGATTTCTGGAAGCTTGGGCATGACAGGGAGGAAAAACTGACGGAAGTGGATGCGCTCGTCGGCGGAAATGGAAACGGATATAAAATGAGCGATATGAGCGGCGGCGTCATGGCGTTGGTCTTTGTAATTATTTTCATGATCATGTTCTGCGGGTATATTTTCATTTATAATGTATTTGATATATCCATTGTCAATGACATTCGGTTTTACGGGGAATTGAAAACCATCGGTATGACGGCGGGGCAGCTGCGGCGGATGCTCTTTTACCAGATGAACCGGATTTCCCTGTGGGGAATCGTCATCGGAAGCCTGATCGGATACGGCATCGGGCGGTTTGCTTCCAGGAAAATCGTTGCGGGATTTGCCGAAGGGATTGCGATGTATTATCAGCCGGCGGGGCCTTTGAAATCTTTCGTCCTGAGCGCGGTTTTTGCATGGATTACCGTTTATATCAGTACCAGACGGCCTTTTCGGAAGGCGTGCGCCATCTCTCCGGTAGAGGCGGCCAGATACCGTGGGAAACAGAAAAAGGGAATCTTTTCGGTACTTTCCTTCGGCATCAGCGGCATTCTGTTTCTGATGGTCTATACCATATCGGCGGGTTATCAGGTGGATGTGATGATGGACCGGTATAATGAAACGGATTTCCGTATCAGACATAAGGGCAGTTTGTGGATACAGGACGAAGCTTATCAGCCGATCAGCCAGAATCTGGTCGCAACGCTGGAGGCACTTGATTTTACGGAGAATTTCGGACTGGTCTATCAGGCAAGAACGAAGCCGGATTATTTTTTATGGAACGGTTCATACAAGTACGAAGCATCCATTGGGGAAATCGGAAAAGAGGGAGAGCTTGCGGAAGAAATGCGTGCCTATAATGCGCACTTTAGAGAAATGGGCGGTGACATGGATGAATTTCCGGAAAACGAAAGAGGAAATTATAAGGTCCGGGTACTCGGCGTGCCGCCAGAATATCTGGCCCGGGATGAAAAATATCTGGACGTGCTGGAAGGCAGCCTGGATGCGGAAAAATTTGCAGAGGGCGGCTATATGATATATAAACGCCTGCTGCTGGTGGGGAAAGAGCAGGCGCTCGCGTTGACGGAGGGGATGGCATATCAGGTACATGCGGGCGATCAGGTCACGGTGCGCTTTTATGACGACGCAGCACAGCATTATGTGGAGAAAACTTATACGGTTATGGCAATTGTTGTTGATAACAGTATGTTTTCGACGTCAAATACACACAACGGTAATATTATCATAAGCGATGAAGAATTTTGCAGTATTTATTCCGACCATGAGAATCTCGTGAGCAGTATCTGCTTTGATTCTCCGCAGAAATTTGACAGCAAGAGCCTGGAAGCCGGAAGGGCGCAGTATGAGACGGTGGAGAAAATTCTGGAAGAGGACGGAAATCTGCAGCTTATGCTTGATGCAAAATACCAGGATGGCGTATATTCTGCCGGAAACAAGAAAATTCTCACGGTTTTCGGTATGTTTCTTGCGGCGGTCGTCGGCCTGATCGGCATTGCCAATCTGATCAACACGGTGACAACGGATGTGATGGCGAGAAAACTGGAATATGCCGCGATGCAGTCTATTGGTATGACCGGGAAACAGATGGAACGGGATGTTTTTACAAAATATGCCCGCTATATCCTGACATCGGTAGGGATTGCCGCAGTATTTGGTTCGCTGATCACTTATCAGGCAGCCGAAAACCCAACGTTTACGGGATTTTCCCTTCCGGCGTTTGTGCAGGCATTCACGATTTTTCTTGTTTTTTCCATCTTGCTCAGTGCGGCGATGGCGCGGATCCTGACACGGGTCATGAACAGAAAGTCGATTGTAGAGAGGCTGCGGGAAGCGGTGTAAGGAGTTTTTTACAGAAATTGAAAAGGAAGAAGCGGTATTATGGGGGAAGGGTATGGAACAGCATATTTTAATTATTGAAGATGATAAAACATTAAATGCCGGGATTGCATTTGCGCTGGAAAAAGAAGGCTATGCCGTTCACAGTGCGCATAGTCTTCTGGAGGCGGAAAAACGTCTTAGACAGAAAATGAATCTGATTTTGCTCGACGTGAATCTGCCGGACGGAGACGGCCGGGACTTTCTGCAGAATATTCTCGCCGGGCAGTCTGTCCCGGTAATCTGCCTGACGGCACTCGATACGGAGGAGGATATGTTAAAGGGATTCCGCGCAGGCTGTGACGATTATGTGACAAAGCCCTTTTCCATGCCGGTGCTTGTGATGAAGATCAAAGCGTTGTTAAAGCGCAGCGAAGGAATGTCGAGGCAGATTTACTGTTCCGGCGATCTGGTTTATGATTTTGAAGGCAAGACACTAAGAAAGCGTGACAGCGTGGTAGAACTTACCGCGCTGGAAGTGCGGATGCTGGAGTTTTTTATCCGGAACAGAGGCATTGTGCTGACAAGGGAAAATTTGCTGGATAAAATCTGGGATGCGGAAGAACGGTATGTGGAAGAGCGGACACTGAATGTCAGTGTCCGCAGACTGCGCAAGAAGATAGAAGACAATCCGGAAGAGCCGAGGTATATCAGGACGGTGTTCGGGATTGGTTATAAGTGGGAAGTGTGAAAGAGACGGGTCGTGAGCGATGAAAGATAAAGTATTACAATATTTTAAAAGGGGAGAAGGGACGGACAGGATATGGCTGGGCGGTGTAGGCGTGACGCTCATGCTGTTTTGGCTGTTTCTGTCCACAGCGGCCTTCTGGCAGGATTATATTATGGTATGGGCGGTGCTGTACGGCATGATGAATCTGCTTGTATTTATCGTGGTATATTTTTTTCTGGCGCGACATGTAAATGGGACTTTGTATGTGCTCAGCGGCATGGTGGAGGAGCTGATCGGCGGAAAAGAGAAAATAGAATTTTCGCCTGTAGAGGATACGGTTCTGTCCAAATTGCAGGGACAGCTTTTGAAATTATATGACATTCTGCAATCCCACAAAGAGCGTGAACAGAAGATTCGGGAACAGCTCGATGAAAATATCGGCAATCTGGTGCATCAGATCAGTACGCCGATTACCAATCTCCGGTTATATGTCGGTTTTTTAAAAAGAGACGATTTGACACCGCCGGAAAGGGAGAAATTCCTGTCCTGTATGGAAGCGCAGGCACAGAAGCTTTTCTGGCTTGGAGAGAGTTTTTCCAAAATATCCCGTCTGGAAACGGGCATCATCCGCCTGAGGCCGGAAAGACAGAAAGTCGAAGCCGTCATTTTAGGCGCCATCAATCAGGCCATGGTCAAAGCGGAGAACAAAGGGATGGAAATTTCTCTGTCCGGCGAAACACAGGCCGCCGCCCTGCTCGACCTTAAATGGACAACGGAAGCCCTGTTCAACATTCTGGATAATGCCGTAAAATACGGTAAATCCGGGACGCCGATACAGATAACCGTGACCGATCTTACGAATTATATCAGGATTGCAGTACGGAATGAAAGCGAAATAAAAATTTCCCCCCATGAGTACCATCTGCTTTTCAAACGTTTTTACCGCGGGAAGACAAATACCGTGACCGAGGGCATAGGCTTGGGCTTATACATCGCAAGAAAAATATTAGAGGATGAAAAAGCCTATATCAAAGCCGAAACAAGACCGGACGGCCTGACGGAGTTTACCGTTTTCTTATATAAGGGATAGCGTTATGGTAGGAGCTGCCGGGCAGAGCATAGTCCCCGGCAACGTAATTTTTACAAATCCCCCAGATTGTAAATTGTTTTTTCCAACCTCCTATTCTAAAATTGTGCTCACAAGGACATCGGTAAAGGGGGCAATCATTGTGAGCAGATCACAACAGACACCTGAACAGGATTCCAATATCATGATAAAAATTTCCAGCTTTATTGTTGATAAGAGGAACCTGTTCTTTCTAATTTATATCATTTTAATTATCTTTTCGGCTTTTTCAAGGAACTGGGTACAGGTAGAAAACGAACTTTCCGCTTATCTGCCGGAAACAGCGGAGACCTGTCAGGGGCTGGATTTGATGGAGGAACAGTTCATTACATATGGAACCGCGAAGATCATGGTGACAAATATTGAATACGATGCGGCGCAGAAACTGGCGGATGAAATAGAAGCGATGGACACGGTCGGAATGCTCGCTTTTGATAATACGACAGACCATTATAATAACTTTTCCGCACTGTACGATGTCACCTTCGATTATGATGAAACGGACGATAAATGTCTGGAAGCATTGGAGGCGTTAAAGGAGTATCTTTCGGGATACGATTTCTATGTTTCGACTTCCCTGGGAGACCAGTCTTCGGAAACGATCGCTTCGGAGATGAGTGTCATTATCGTGTGGGTCGCGGTAATCGTTGTTGCTGTGCTTTTGTTGACTTCCCAGACCTGGGCGGAGGTTCCCGTATTACTTCTGACATTCGTGTCGGCTGCCATTCTGAGCATGGGAACGAACTTCGTTTTCGGTACGATTTCTTTTGTATCCAATTCCGTGACCGTTGTATTACAGCTGGCACTTTCCATCGACTATGCGATCATTTTGTGTAACCGTTATAAAGAAGAGCATGCGACGCTGCCAATCCGGGATGCGGCAATCATTGCCCTGAGTAAGTCGATACCGGAGATATCGTCTTCCAGTCTGACGACCATCGGCGGTCTGATCGCGATGATGTTCATGCAGTTCGGAATCGGAAGCGACATGGCAATCTGCCTGATCAAGGCGATCATTTTGAGTTTGATGTCCGTCTTTTTGCTGATGCCGGGGCTGATCGTTTTGTTCGGAAATCTGATGGATAAGACCGTTCATAAGAACTTTGTGCCGAAGATTCCATTCGTCGGAAAGTTTGCTTATAAAACGAGGTTTTTTGTGCCGCCGGTGTTCGTGGCGGTATTGGTCGTTTTCTTTATTTTGCAGAAGAATTGTCCATATGTTTACGGTTACAGTACGCTGACGACGCCGCTGCTCAACCAGTATCAGATAGCGGACAATATGATAGAAGAAAGTTTTGGAGAGACGAACTTTGTGGCGCTGATCGTGCCTGCCGGAAATTATGACAAGGAAAGTAAATTGTTAAGAGATATCGACGCGCGGGCAGAAGTCGATTATTCCGTTGGATTATCCAATACGGAGGCGATGGACGGATACATGTTGACAGATAAGTTGTCGGCAAGGCAGTTCTCCGAACTTCTGGAGTTGGACTATGAGGTGGCGGAACTGCTCTACATGGCCTATGCGGTCAACGATGAGAACTATGCCAAGCTGGTGAGCGGCATTTCTACATACAGCGTACCCCTCATTGACATGATCATGTTCCTGTATGAAGAGGTGGAGGAAGGGTATGTCACACTGGAAGATGACTTGATGGATACGCTGGAGAGCGCTTATCAGCAGATGAATATCGCCAAAGAACAGCTGCAGGGTGAGGAGTACAGCCGTATGCTCATCTATCTGAACCTGCCTGAGGAAGGCGATGAGACATTTGCTTTTCTGGATGAAATGCATGAAATGGCCCGCAAATATTATGAGGAAGGTACGATTCTCGTTGTCGGAGAGTCTACCAGCCAGTATGATCTCTGTAAGACTTTTTCCAGAGATAATACGGTGGTCAATGTGGTATCCATTCTGGCGGTTCTGGCGGTGCTGCTTTTTACTTTCAAATCGGCCGGAATGCCGGTACTGCTGATCATCGTCATTCAGGGAAGTATTTGGATAAACTTCTCTTTCCCGGCTTTGATGAAGTCCAATCTTTTCTTTATGAGCTATCTGATCGTCAGCTCGATTCAGATGGGCGCCAATATTGATTATGCAATCGTTATTTCCGGGCGGTTCATGGAACTGAAGGAAAAGATGAGCAAAAAAGATGCGATCATCGAAACGATGAATTTCGCTTTCCCGACGATCATTACATCGGGTTCCATGCTGGCAATTGCCGGCGTCCTGATCGGGCAGATGACTTCCGAGGCGGCAATCGCGGGTATCGGACAGTGTCTTGGGCGCGGTACGTTTATTTCCATATTCATCGTTATGTTCATCCTGCCACAGATACTTTTGCTCGGAGAAAAGATCATTGAAAAGACATCCTTCACTGTTTCCATGCCGGTCATGACGCAGAAAGCGAGCGGGCTTGTCAGCGTCAACGGCAAGATTCGGGGACAGATCAACGGAATTGTCATCGGTGAGATTCACGGAATCGTGCGCGGTGAAGTCAATGCCATTATGGAAGTGGGCGATATGATACCGCTCGGAGAAGTGGATGAGACGCTGCTTGCGATAGAGGCCGGCAGCGGGGAAAACGAGAAAGCAGGGCCGGAAGATGTGACGCCGGATACGGATAGAACACAAGATGCGGTCAGAGAAAAAAGAGAGGAGGCAGACAGCCATGAATAGACAAAAATCTGTCATAAAAGGCATAAAAAAATATCTGTCACGGCGAAAACTGCTGTCACAGAAAAATAATTTGTCAAAAAACTACTATAGAATTGTCAGCATGCTTATGCTTCCTGCACTTATTGTGACACTTGTGTCAGAAAATGTGGCATTTGCAGCAGAGGAAAAGAAGGAAGAAACGCAGGAAAAAGAGGCTGCAGCAGAAACGGGAGCCGATGGAGCGGATGCAGTAGAAAGTGCGCTGGAGCAGGCAGAAGGAGAGATGACTGCGGTTTCGGCAGAGGGTAAAGAGGTGATTGCTGTCAGGACTGCCGAAGAACTTTTAGCGGTTGCCGAAAAATGTGACACGGATGTCTGGTCTGCTGATAAGCTGATAGAGCTGCAGGACGACATTTCCCTTGAGGGTATTGATTTTGAACCGATTGCAGTATTTGCGGGCACTTTTAACGGAAACGGACATACGATCAGCGATTTTCATTATGTGGGTTACGGATATGCGGACGGTTTTTTTCGTTATATCGCGCCGACGGGCATTGTCCAGAACCTGACGATATCGGGCTGGGTCGAAGCGGAAAATGAAGAAAAGTGTACGGGCGGCTTTTGCGGTATTAATGGCGGCTGGATTCTGGAATGTACTTTTTCGGGACGGGTGGAAGGAAAGTCGGAAACCGGTGGTATTGTCGGGGAGAATGAAAGCACCGGTACGATCAGCACCTGTTCCGTCATCGGTTCGGTAACGGGATATGACCGGGCAGGCGGTATTGCGGGCAGTAATTATGGTACGATTCGGAATTGTACGAACAAAGCGGGTATCAACAGCGACAGCTCCTGGCTGGAGGAAGCGGATGAGTCGGGACTGGAATGGCTGCTGGAAGACATCGAGGAACGGAAGCTGATCAGCGGAACGGATATCGGCGGTATCGCGGGATATTCCAAAGGTCTTCTGATTAACTGCAATAACGAGGGCGTTGTCGGTTACGAACATAACGGCTATAACATCGGCGGTATTGTGGGCAGACAGTCCGGGCAGGTCTTTTTCTGTAATAACAACGGTCAGGTGTATGGGCGTAA
This sequence comes from uncultured Lachnospiraceae bacterium, assembly GCA_947178125.1. Classification (GTDB taxonomy): domain Bacteria; phylum Bacillota; class Clostridia; order Lachnospirales; family Lachnospiraceae; genus UBA3282. The sequence continues at coordinate 35,411 of CAMWXB010000010.1, forward strand.
GGATGTAGGCGGTATTGTCGGACAGATGGAGCCGTATATCAGTGTAGAAGAGGCGGAATCACTTTCGGAAGCAGTGCAGCGGCTTCACGATCTGGTGGATATCTTTTTGAACGATGCCGGCAAGACACAGGATACGGTAAGTGCGGATTTTGATATTCTGCGCAGTCATTCGGATGAAGCGCTGAAAAATGCGGATTCGATTGCAAACAAAACAACGGATTTTATTGATGATAATATTTCTGCGGTCAATGAGGCTGCCGACCGGATGCGTTACTGCATGGAGCAGATTCCCTATATTGCGGATGATGTTTCCTCTGCCATAGACAGCATGAATGAGACGGCGGAGGCACTTGGCAGAGTGGCCGATGTGCTCGACCTGAACGGAAAAGCCGGGGATACGGTATATGATGAGACGGCGCATGCCCGTTTGTCGCTCGTGTCCGGGGTAGGCGGTGACGTTTATACGAACAGCGCCCTGCCGGCAGAGGGGGAAACGGTTACACTGTCGGTTGTGCCGGAGGAAGGTTATCGGCTGAGTTATATCAGTGCGGCCGATGCTTCGAAAGCAACCCTTGAACTGACGATGCTCAGCGATACGGAGTACGCTTTTGTCATGCCTTCCGGAAATGTTGTGGTCAAAGCGGAGTTTGTATATGACGGTAGTGTCACATCGGATGCGGGAGACGGCAGCGTATCGGTGGTGGTGCCTCCTGCCGGTTCGAGAAACGACGCAAGCAGCGATGGAAGTCAGATAAACAACAATGACGGCCAGACGAATAGCAATGGAAGCCAGACAAACAGCAACGGCGGCCAGACAAATAATAATATCGGCCAGACAGGTAATGATGGCGCTGGTCTGGGCGTGGATGGGAACGCATCGACTGATGGCACGGACGAATCTGATAATGGTGACAGCGGAGCAGAAAGCCCGGATGATCAGGTGGACGATGATGGAAATGAACTGGAGAGCGCTCCGGAAGACTTGGATGGCAGCAGGGAAGATGCAGGAAGCGAAAATACTGAAGAACAGGTCGAAGATTCAAACGCAACGGCGGAGGACGCGTCGGAACCGGATAACGGAACGGATGCAGCCAATGTTACGAATGAGGTGGCTATGCTGGATGATGGGAAAAACGATGCGGACCATCAGTTCAGAAAACTGGTCAACGCGACAGCAGCCTTGAATGGCGTGGAACATACGATTACGGTTTTGAAAAACGGAGATACGGAAAGTACGGTCAGTGCCTATGCGGACGATGTCGTAGTCATTAATGTGCAGCCGGACAGCGGCTGTCAGGCATCCATACATATAACGGCTGGCGGGGGAGAGATTTCTTTTACAGAGAAAATGGAAGGCCGTGCCTATCAGTTCACAATGCCAGATGCGGATGTGGATGTAGCGGTCAGCTTCGTAAAAGCAGGGGTCATTGTGGAATCCAATGCGGGAGGTAAGGCGGATTATACCGTATCCGGCAGCAAACTTACACTGCAGGTCAGGCCGAATGCTGGCTATGCGGAAAAAGAACATCCAACCGTTGTCGATAGCGCCGGAAGTCAGCTGATGATTTCCAGAAAAAGTGCGGGGGCTTATGTTTACGAGGTGGATATGACAAGTGCAAATCCGCCTGTCAGGGTGAAGATAACCTTTACGGCAAGTACGGACTCTGCGGCGGTAAGCGCTTCCAGAGATAACCTGAGTGAGAACGTCAGTCTGTTAAAGACACAGATGCAGAGTGTTTCCGATACCATGTCAATAATTGACCAGCTTGTCAGCGGAAAGACATTGGATGATATAAGGAATGATGAAGAACTGATCGGCTATATCCTGGATCTGGCGCAGGATTTATCCGATGCGGGAAATACACTTTCCTATATTTTGAGCGATCTTGCATCCATCTCGAATGTCATGACTCCTTATATGGAGGAGGCGCTGAAGCAGGCGGATGTAGAAATGGATTATGTGATCGCCGATCTGGAGGATGTTTTTTCCGGTCTGGATTCCGCTTTTGACAGAGTTCGTTCAACGGTGGTCTATGTGACCGGTAAGTTTGATATTCAGTTTACGGAATTGGGTTCTGAAATGGATGAGTCCATTAACGGTCTGTTCGATCAGTTGAATGCGATTACGACCTATGCGGGCCAGATTAATGATGACCTCGATGTTCATTCCGATATTTTGGAAGCGGATATGCATGCGGTAAACGATCAGATCAATTTTATTTTCCAACTGTTTGTAGAACGGATTGATGATGTGGAGGAACTGTATTTTGACGGAGACGGCTACGAGGATATTTCGGATGAAGATATCGACGCCAGTACGGCCGGCAAAGTGGAGCGTTCTGTTAACAACGGGGTCGTAAAGGGAGATATTAATGTCGGCGGAATTGCCGGCTCGATGGCGATCGACGAAGAGGATCCGGAAGGAAATGCAGCCGGAAGCGTGAATCGTTCCTTCGGAAGCCGCTATCTGACGAGATGCATTCTGACCGGCTGCGAAAATAACGGACAGATTACCGTCAAAAAGGATGGCGCCGGCGGAATTGTCGGTTATATGAATCTTGGCATTGTGACAGACTGTGAAGCTTACGGCAGTGTGGAGAGTACGGAAGGGGAATACGTCGGCGGTATCAGCGGGGAATCCCTGGCTTTGATCAGAAACTGCTGGTCGCTGACTTCTCTGAAAGGTTCCCGGTATGTCGGCGGAATCGCCGGCGCCGGTACGAAGATTCAAAACTGTCATGCAATGGTTCTGATTGATGGCGAGGCGGTGCGAAAAGGTGCAATTGTCGGCTGGCTGGAAACCGAAGAAGACGAACGGATTGGATTTAGCGAGGATATAAATGGCAATTTCTTTGTCGGCGGTACATTGTGTGGTATCGATGATGTGAGTTATGCCGGTATTGCCGAGCCAGTCACTTATGAGGAATTGCTGGCGGTAGAAGGAATCCCTCTGCAGTACAGACATTTGCAGCTGACTTTTATCGCAAACGATAAAGTAGTGGACCAGATTGAAGTAAAATACGGCAAAGCCCTTTCAGAAATCGAGTTTCCGCAGGCGCCCCCTGTTCCAGGATGCTATGGAAAATGGCCGGATGTTACGGAAATGAAGATGATTGGAAATATTACGCTGGAGGCGGAATACAGCGACACGATTACGACGCTGACCAGCGTTGAAAAAGGAACTGTGGCAGTGGACAATACTGAGGAAAATCAGGATAAACCGTATGCGTATATCGAGGGAATCTATACGGATGATGCTGTCCTGTCTGCTTTTGTCACGGAATATACGGCACAGCAGACGAAAGAGGAAATGAATCAGAAGGCGGAGTCCGCTGTTTATGAAATTCGTGTAGAGAACGGCGGCCTGTCCGATGACACTGTATCCAGTGTACGGCTTTTGAATCCTTATGGTAAGATCAGAACAGTATTCGGACTTGTTGATGGAACATGGCAGGAAATCAGCTATAAGGAATATGGCCAGTATATTCAGGTGAAAATGGCAGGTGTGTCGGCGGCTTACTGCATTGTATCTGGCGACCAGGCAGGATTCTGGATATGGTATGCTGCAGGCGGAGCAGTAGCTTTGCTGTTGATCGGGATTGCGGTCATGCGAAAACGCGGGAAACAGGAAAGAAAAGTGTGAGAAAAAAGCATGAGCAGTAAAAATGACGAGGGGGCGGTAAGCCCCCTTGTTATATTATATAGGGATATAATCGTTAAAATCGCCTTTAGTTCAAAATAAGAAATATTGTTTTTTGTTTGCGTTTATTCTGGAATAGTATTTTTTCGCAGATTATTTTAATCTGTGAAAACTATATAACAGTCAAAAGAACCGATTCAAAACAATGATAAGAACACCATCATTTTTACATACAAATTATACTTGTGCTGATAGGATTTGTCAAATGGAAAATGAATCCGGAGAAAGGCACTGACACAGTATACTTTTTGAATTGCAGCATGATGGAACAATACAGTTCAAATATATTTTCAATATTATGGCATAATATACCAAATTCTGCCAAAATTTTACTTATGATTCATAAAAAGGGATTATTATGGGTCAAAAAAATGGTCAGGAGGGAATCAAAAATGCCACGACGAGGAGAAAACATCCGGAAGCGGAAAGACGGACGATGGGAGGGACGCTACTATGTGCGGGAAACAGAGACCGACAAAAAAATCAGTCATTCCGTATATGCCAAGACATACACGGAGGTAAAAGAAAAACTTGCAAAAGCAAAGCTGTCTATGGAAGTTACAGTAAGAGAACAAAGCGTGGATATGGAACTCGATTTTTGCATGATGGCCGAAGAATGGCTCGAAGTTATTAAACACTCCAAAAAACATGCTACCTATGTGAAGTATTATTCTATCTACAAAAAACATATCAGAAAAAAGTTAGAACATCTCTCGTTTGCACAGTTAAATGGAAGTATTTTGACATCGATTTTTCAGGAAAAAGAAAAACCGATGTTATCTGACAGCATACAGAAAAGTATTTCCTGCGTTCTGAACCAGATATTTTCTTATGCTTCTTTACATTATCATGTGAGAGCACCCTATTATGCATATCAGAAACAAAAAAAGCAAAATGAAAATGTCAAGGCTTTCAATCAGTCAGAACAGATGAAGCTGATACAATATTTATATGAGGAAATGGATATTTATAAACTGGGGATTATTATTTGTATATCGACTGGACTGCGTTTAGGTGAAATTTGTGCTCTGAAATGGAATGATATCGATTTACAGAGCGGCTTACTTTATGTAAACACGACCGTACAAAGGATCGCAATGAAAGGAAAAGATACCAGAACAATTCTTTTGGAGGGAGAACCAAAAAGCATATTTTCCAAGCGCGAAATTCCTTTATCAGACGAGATAACAAAACTGTTATTTTCTTATTACAACAAAAAGGAAACTTATGTGCTCAACAGAAATAAGCCTATGGAGCCGAGAACATATCAAAATAAATTCCAAAAATATTTGCAACTGGCGGGTATTCAAAAAAAGAATTTTCACAGCCTGAGACATACTTTTGCGACAAATTGTATCAGTAGTGGAACGGATATCAAAAGTCTTAGCGAGATTTTGGGCCATTCAGATGTCAAGATAACCTTAAACCGCTATGTACATCCGACAGTTGAAACAAAGCGTCATCATATGAATTCATTGTCTGTTATTTATGGTCAATATTTGGGTCAACAATGAGAATGAATGCCTTATTTGAGTTGAAGCAGATGATTTTTCACAGATTAAAATAATCTGCGAACGATTCATTTTTTGATATTGTAGATTTCATTTTATTAAGGCAGGAGAAACATGGAGCCTGGTACGATTGTTAAGACGATTCACCAGCATAGCAAGACATCGCTATCGGATGAAGATATGCAGAAACTTCAGGAGATTGCAGATGATTACAGTAAGGTGAAAAATTATGTCTATCAGCGGTATGGAAGTATTAACAGCCTTTCTAAGATTTATCCCGGCTATACGGTACAGAATGAGATGACACGAAGTGGGCGGAGGGCTGAACTGGGGCTGCCGTCCGTATATTTTTATCTCGCAATATTTGATGCCTTGGGAGATATTAAGACTCAGTGGGCAAAAGTGAAATCAGAAATACTCAGGCGGATCAATAGAAATGAAGGCTTTACACAAGAAGACAGACATTATCTGCGGTTTGTAATGAAAATTGATATCTGCTTTTCCAATATTTTATGTGGAAAAAAGATGGAAATTCCAACAGAAATGGAAAGCAGATATGCAGAACTTATGTCTGGTGTATCCGATGTGGAAAAACTCCACCGATATCTTCGCAGGCAGGTTCGTAAAAATCTGAATAAGATGCATACGGATAAGGCGGATGGATTTTTCATAACTGAAAGAGCGTATCGATATGGAGAGAATAATGAAGGAAGTGGCAAATGCCATGGAATTTATATTTCAACCAAGGAAAAACGCAAGCGTGTATTCGTACCATTGACGGACACCAACCAATATAAAAAGCAGCTGTATATCAAGTTAAATAAAGAAAACAATACGATAGAAGTTGCAATTCCGAAAACGGTGGAAATACAGTATCATGATGAATTTATCAATGAGATAGGGATTTCCATGGGGGTCTGGCAGATGTTCACGACCCATGAAGGACATGTATATGGAGAAAAATTGGGAGAGTTTCATACCAATCTCGTAAATTTTATGAGGGACGGTGACAGAACTTATCACAGGGAAAAGCAGAGCAACCCGGGAAGAAAGAAATATCAGGATAAAAAAGCAAAACTTGAAGCAAGGCTCCATGACTATATCAATCGCGAACTTAACAGGATGATCGAAACCGAACGACCGAAGGTGTTTTATGTACCCAAACTTCCGAAAGCTGCTTTCGCGGGTGTGAATAAAAACATAAACTATTCTTTGGGCATATGGCAGAAAGGGTATATTAAGAAACGCTTTACCCAGAAATGCAGGGAAAACAATATAGAAATAGTGGAAGTGATAGGTAAGAACATCAGCCGGGAGTGCAGCAGATGCCGGGCGGAAGGAAAATATGTAAAAGATATTTTTAAGTGTGATAATTGTGGCTATGAGACAGACAAAAAACAGAATGCGGCAGCCAATGCCTTGTATAGAGGAAAGACAGACGGAAGGCTGAACAGATTATATCCATATTCCGAGGATATATGATAGATTTCAATGGAAATGTTGTGCAGATAAAATACAAAATACTGTATTTTTGTATTTTGACTGATGAATTTCAGACTGCATAAGATTTCCTGAAATATAAAAAGCACATTCATGGCGTGAACACATTAAAGGAGTCATTGTGGTGTGTTCACCTCATGGATGTGCATGACGGTGTGGGTATTACGGAAACGTAAGTTGGGCATGCCAAGGCCTTTAGAACATTGAAGAATATTCAATGATGTATAAAGGTGCGAAGCCGGTTTTCAAAACAGGAATCAGAATATCGCATAGCATATTTTGAAGAATGTGTAGAGAACTGACAATACTCGTGAGAGTAACCAATGTGCCTTATTAACTGAAATGTAAAATGGCATAAAGCAGGAGCGGTATATGAGAAAAGCGCAGAAACAGGAAGTACTCAATTTCATAGACAGCTTGCATCAGGCGCATGAAGAGATAAAAGGGGCATTGAAACAGAAAAATTATGCTCTGGCACAGAATATGCTCAGTGAGTGTCAGGAGTTTGCCGTAGCGCTTGGAGAGAACATTGAGCAGTTGGAGGGAGAAGGGCATATTACAGTATCTTTTGTAGAGGGCTACTGTGAAAACTTGTTCCACGTTTTTCAAGACTTAAATGACCAGTCAATGAATGAAAATAAAGTGTATAAAGTCTTGAAAAAGCAGCTTCTTAAAGTAGAGAACAGCGTTAGAAATGATATTCTAATCAGAAAAGAGATTGTTTTTTTTCCATATAAAGCGTCTATGTGGGACAGCCTGGAAAGTGTGTATCTTGCAGCAAAAGAGGATCCGGAATGCGACGCGTACTGTGTGCCGATTCCTTATTATGACTTAAATCCCGACCATAGTTTTGGAAAGATGCATTATGAGGGCGGGGATTATCCGAAGGATATTGAAGTAGTTGACTGGACTGCTTATAACCTGGAAGAAAGAAAGCCGGATGTTATTTATATTCATAATCCATATGACGACTGGAATCATGTTACGAGCGTACATCCAAGATATTATTCTTCAAATTTGAAAAAGTATACGGACACATTAGTTTATATTCCATATTACAGTACTTCAGGAGGAATGAATGAAGCACAGAGCTTGTGTTCTGCCTATCTTTATGCCGACTATATTGTGATTCAGGCGCCAAAATTCAGAGATTACTTTGATGAAAGGATACCTGCTAAGAAATTTCTGCCATTCGGTTCGCCGAAGTTTGACAGAGTAATCAGGAAATGCCAGAATCCGCCGCAGCCACCTGTCGAGTGGAAGGAAAAAATGGCGGGTAAGAAAGTGTATTTTTATAATACGAGCATTTCAGGGATGCTGGCGGATACAGAGAACTTTTTAAAGAAAATGTATTATGTGTTCCAGTGCTTTGAGGGGCGAAAAGATGCGTGTCTGTTGTGGCGCCCGCATCCGTTGTTAGAGGCTACATTTGATTCCATGCGTCCGCAGTACCGTCCGGTATATGATGCGTTGAAGAAGCTGTTTTTAGAGCAGAATCTTGGAATATATGATACGACGCCTGATATCACGGACACGATTGCTTTATGCGATGCGTACATAGGAGATGCCAAGACGAGTGTTACGTCGCTGTTTGGGATTGCCGGGAAGCCGTTGTTCATTTTGAATGACAGGATTCATAAGGAACCGGATGAGGATAGTTGGCGGGAGGAAATAGAATTTGGTATTAATTTTCTTGAGAATGGCAGGTTTGTCATAACACAAGGTAATAAATTATATGTGTCTGAACCAAATGAATACAGGTATAAATATTTTTGTGACATATCGGATTATAGATTGAGTGGACAATATTTTACTGTATATGAAATAAACGGTAAATTCTATGCTTGTCCTTATGGCGCTCATAATATTCTTTTGATTGGAAAAGAAGGTATTGAAAAGACAATAAATTTAGATGAAAAGGCAAAGAATCATCATACGTTATTTTCTTGTGCTTGGAAATATGATAGATATTTGCTTTTAATTCCGATAAATTATCCTGCCGTGGTTCGTTATGATACTACGACAGGAGAAATTAGTTATTTCGAGGATTATATAGATGTCTTTGTCAAAAATAAAAATGGTCAAAATATAGTAGGCGGGTCAATGGTATATCAAGGTAATTTATATATTGCTTCGCCTGTGGATAATTTGATATATAAGTTGCATATTGGGAGTGGTCAAATACAGATTATTGAATTAGCGATTAAGAGTAGATGCGGCGGATTTCAACTGATTGAATATAGAAACGAAATATGGTTGATGCCTTATGAAGGAAAAGTGATAGTGCGTTGGAATCCTTTGACTGGAGAGACAAGAGAATATGCAGATTTTCCAGCAGAGTTCTCTTGTGTAAATGCTATAAACGGATGCGAAGAACAGGCGTTTAATATACCGGCATTTTACGGAGACTATATGTATCTGGCACCTTGTCAGGCAAATATGTATTTAAAGCTGAATATAGAGACAGGCGAGTTTATGAGATGGCAACTGCTTTTGAAAAATATGAAGGAAGACTTATTTACAATGGGGAAAAGTACTTTTCTGTGGCGGATGCCTCATGAAGAGGAATTTGATTTTAAGCTTTATTCGTATACGAAACAGAAAGTATATCGCATAAATATAGCGGAAGATACATGTCAGGAAGTTGAGATTCAGTTTGATGTGGAAGAATTTAAAAAAAATGAAGCGGGTTTTTGCAAATATTCGTCAGCAATGAGATATGCCTGCATTGAGAATTATTTTAATTCGCTTGGAAAGTTTCTTGACGACGAGGTAATAGGCGGCCAGTTCAATAAAGAGAAACAACTGGAAGCATATAGTGAGATAGTTGCGAATCATGATGGGAGTTGCGGCAAAAAAGTACATGAATATATAAACAGACAAATCTAGGGGATATATGGAGACGATATGGTTAGAGTGATTACATATGGCACCTTTGATTTATTTCACGAAGGGCATTACAAATTATTACAACGGGCGAAACAGCTGGGAGATTATCTCATCGTTGGAGTTACAACGGAAGAATATGATCAGGCGAGAGGGAAACTGAATGTGGTGGATTCCCTGATTACCAGGATTGAGAATGTAAAAAAAACAGGATTTGCAGATGAGATTATTGTTGAGGAATCACAGGGACAGAAGTTTCGGGATATTAAAAAATATAATATAGATATTTTTACGGTTGGGTCTGACTGGGTGGGAACTTTCGATTATTTGAAGGATTATTGCAAGGTAGTATATTTGGACAGAACGAAAAATATATCAAGCACCATGTTGAGAGTTCAGGAAACGCAAATTCAAAGGATAGGTATCATAGGTACGGGGAGGATTGCCAATCGGTTTATTCCGGAAGCGACGCTTGTCAGCGGAGTCAATACCAGGTGTGTGTATAATCCTAATTATAAAAGTGCAAGAGCTTTTGCGGATAAGTGGGGGATTGATGCGTATGAGGATATCGAAGAGTTCTATCGTATGTCAGATATTGTATATATAGCATCACCACATGTGACGCATTATGAGTACATAAAGCAGGCATTGGAGCATGGAAAGCATGTATTGTGTGAGAAACCATTGTGTCTTGACAGGAAGCAGGTAAAGGAATTGTTTGCATATGCAAAGGAGAAGAATCTAATTCTTTTTGAAGGGATTAAAACGGCGTATTGTCCAGGTTTCGCCAAACTTTTAGGGATTGCATGTAGTGGGGTGATAGGAAATATAAGAGCGGTAGACGCCTGTTTTACGAAACTGGAAGACAGCAATAAGAGAGAACTTATTGATAGAGAATACGGAGGAAGTTTTACCGAACTTGGAAGTTACTGTCTGCTCCCGATTTTGAAACTTTTCGGACAGGATTACGAGGATTTAAGATTTGAGGCAATCGAGGATAAAAACGGGATTGACCTTTATACCAGAGTATATATGCGCTATCCTAATGGGCTGGCCACAGCTGCATGCGGGTTGGGAGTGAAATCAGAGGGGAAGCTTTTGATATCTGGTACGACCGGATATATTGTTGTGGAAGCACCGTGGTGGAAGACGAGTTATTTTGAGGTACATCATGAGAATCCAGGAGATGTGGAGCGCTTTTCCGAACGATTTCTTGGAGATGGCCTGCGATATGAAATCTGCGATATGCTCTCAATGATAAACGGTGATACAAGGAAAGATTTTAAGCTGACAAGAGGAGACTCTGAGACGATAGCGGGAATCATGGAAAAGTTTTTAGAACTGAGAAGGGCGCAGAAATAGACATGAAAATATGGGCACATAGAGGATGCAGTCAAAATAATCCTGAAAATACGCTGACTGCATTTTCTAAAGCAATAGAGTTACATGGACTTGCAGGAATAGAACTGGATATTCAGATGTCTAAAGATGGCGAAATGGTGGTAATACATGATGAGCGGGTAGATAGGACAACAGATGGGATTGGTTATGTCAAGGACTTTACCTACGCTCAGCTGAATAAGTTATGGATTGAGACAGGAAACGGGCAGAAAGAAAAAATACCAACCATTAAAGAAGTGTTGGATTTGATACAGGATAGAATGAACGCAGGTCTGCTCCTGAATATTGAACTAAAGAACAGTATGATTTTTTACAATGGTATGGAAGAAAAAATACTCGATTTGATTTCACAAAGAGGATTGCAGGATCAGACTGTATATTCTTCTTTTTATACGAAATCTCTGGAGAGGATAAGAGAGGAAGATTCGAGATCTTCAGTTGGTATTTTGGATACTAAGGTCTCGGATTGCTTTTATAAAGAGAAGGGATGTTTTGGGAAAAATGCCGTACGGACAGCGCTTCACCCATTCTGGAGGGGAATGGATTTCAACAGGGAACGGCTTTGCGGGCAGACAGTTCGGGCATGGTTTACAGGACATTTGTATCCAGAGAAACCTACGGGTACAAGACTTGATTTAAGTAGATTGGAGCAGCAGGGAATTACGGATGTGTTTCTAAATGAACCTGAAGCATATCTGTTTTAAATATGATAGGAGCGTTTAAATAAAATAGTATGGAACTGACAGGGGAAATGCTGAAGCGAGTACATGAGATAGAACTTGAGATGCTTGTTGAGGTAGATAGAATCTGCAAAGAAAATAATATCAAATATACCATAATAGGCGGCACTCTTCTGGGTGCAGTCAGGCATGGGGGATTTATTCCATGGGATGATGACGCGGATGTTGCAATGCTTCGGCCGGAATATGAAAAATTTTGTTCTGTTATAGATGAAAAATTAGATAATTCCAGATTTTATTTCCAGAATATGGAGAGAACTGAAGGGTATAGATGGGGCTACGCAAAGTTGCGGAGAAAGGGAACATTGTTCATAAGAGAAAATCAGGAACATATGAAGTATGAGCAGGGGATATTTCTTGATATTTTTCCAATAGATGGAACGCCTGATAATAGGATTCTTCGTAAGATACATAAATTCCGATGCTTCTGTGTCAGAAAAATTTTATGGTCACAAGTAGGAAAACGGGTAAGCAGGAGTCGGCTTCAACGGAGCATTTATGGTATTTTATCCATGATACCTGATAACAGCATTAAAAAGATGTATAGCGGGCTGATCTTAAAAATTCATCCAAATACCAGTAAGGTAGTAAGAACACTTACTTACCCTGCACCAAAAAAACTGGACGGATATTATAGAAGATGGTTTGCAGAAACAGCGCCAATCTTATTTGAAGGCCATGAATTTGAAGGCGTAAAAGATTATAAAGGGTGGCTCAGTTTTGAATTTGGAGATTATATGAAATTGCCGCCAGAAGAGAAGAGAAAAACACATCCTGTGACAGATATTAAGTTTATCTGATCTGGAAAAAGTATAGGATGAGGATTTTGGGATTGGGAAAAGGATGTGGTTATCGATATGGCTAATATAGCATTGCTGATTGCAGGTGGAACCGGTGCAAGAATGCATCAGGATATTCCGAAACAATTTTTAAGCGTAAATGATAAACCGGTAATTGTATATACGATAGAAGCGTTTCAAAAGCATCCGGAGATAGATGCAATATATGTAGCCTGTCTGAATGGCTGGCAGGATATCTTACAGGCATATGTAAAACAGTTTAATGCTACAAAAGTTAAAAAGATTGTTAAGGGTGGCCAAAACGGACAGGATTCTATCCGTAATGGAGTATATGCCATTGCGGAAGACTTTGAAAAGGATGATTTGATTTTAGTGCATGATGCAATTCGGCCGATGGTATCTGAAGATATTATATCGGATAATATTACTGTATGCAGAAAATATGGAAATGCGATTACGGTAATACCGTGCATGGAAGCGATGCTCAAGTCAGAAGATGAATGTCAGTCAGAAGAGAGCATCCTTAGAAATTCTCTGTTTAGAGCACAGACGCCACAAACAATCAGTGTCAGGGATGCGGTTGCTCTACATAGAGAAGCCATTGAAAGAGGGATAACCAATTCGGTTGCAACCTGTACGCTTTTGCTGGAACTCGGGAAAAAGGTGTATTTTGCGAAAGGATCGGAACTGAACATTAAAATAACGACGACGGATGATATCACAATCTTTAAGGCATTGCTTTCAATGCAGAAGAGTGTATGGATGAAGTAGCTGATATGGGGAGATAGGCTAAAATGAAAAATGAAAAGAAAATTATTGTATATGGACTGGGAAGACTGTTTAAGCGGGCAAGAAGGTATCTTGAAAGTAAATTTGAAATAGTCGGTTATAGTGATAGCGAGAACATCATAATGGATGGAAAAATGATTTTACCAGAAAATATCAATAATTATGATTATGACTATATATGTGTAACTAGTATGAAGTATTTTAGTGAGATTAAAGATAAGCTGATAAGTTTGCTGGGCGAAGAGAATGAAAACAAAATTATAGGTTTATATGATGCATTAGGTGATTTTAGAAATGATGAAATAAGAGAGCGGTGGGTTATTGATCATATAATAGATATACCTGCTGGTAAAATATTGCTTGATGCAGGGGCAGGTGAACAGCGGTATAAGCTGTATTGTAAACATTTAGAATATATTGCCCAGGATTTTGGAAAATATGTTCCAAATGAGATTAAGACAGGACTTCAGAGTAATTCATGGGACTACTCTGAATTGAATATCAAATGCGATATTACTCAAATGCCTTTGGAAAACGAGTCTATAGATGTGGTTTTATGTACGGAAGTATTTGAGCATATTAAAGAACCTATATTAGCGTTAAAGGAATTTGCGAGGATATTAAAAGAAGGTGGAAGATTGATTTTAACAGCTCCATTTTGCTGTCTGACTCATATGGCTCCCTACTTTTATTATAGTGGATTTAGTGAATTCTGGTATAAAGAGCATTGGAAAAGCTATGGCTTTGAGATTATTGAATTTACAAGATATGGAGATTATTTTAAATGGCTGTTACAGGAGTTGTTTCGAGTAGAGGAAATGGCGAAAAGATATTGTAGTTATGAGCTGAATGAAAAGGAAATAGATGCCATTGTTAGTTGTATGGAAGTAATGGCGGGACTGTCTGATAAAGATATGGGTTCTAATGAATTATTGTGCTTTGGGAATATGATAGTGGCAGAGAAGCGGTAGTATATAATATTGGCGGAACCAGAAGTGAATTTAGTTGATAATAATAATTAAAGGAAAATAAAAATATGAATGTATCAGAGTATATAGTATCTTTTTTGGAGGAAAAAAATATCGACACGGTATTTGGCGTTGTTGGAGGCGCTATACTATGGCTGTGTAAAGCTTTCAGTGAAAGCACGACAATCAATCCTGTATTTACAAATCACGAACAAGCGGCTGTTATGGCGGCCGATGGATGGGCAAGAGTAAGTGGAAAGCCAGGAGTTGTGTTTACTATTAATGGGCCTGGAATGACGAATGCAATTACTGGTATTGCGCAGGCATGGGTAGACTCTTCTCCTGTTATTCTCATCACAGGAAATTCTAATTTGAACAGCGTGCGATATGAGCGTGATAAGGATGTCAGGCAGTATGGGACGCAGGATGTGAGAACAGATAAGCTGATGGAGGGCATTACGAAAAGGCATTTTTTATTGCAAAAGGCAGAAAACGTTAGAGAATGTCTTGAAGAAGCATATCAGTTGGCAATTTCAGGAAGACCAGGACCGGTCTGTATTGAAATACCAATTAATGTACAGAGTGCCAAGCTTTCTGATGCAGTATTGGAGAAATCGGATATAGAGGTGTACGATAATAACGCAGCGAATGTGCAAAGCGGTGATATAGAAGCAGTTATTGAAAAGATTTTGTCTGCTGAAAGACCGTTGATATTGGCTGGACAAGGAATCAGATTATCGGGGACAGTAGGTAAATTCAGAAGATTTATTGAAGAATACAAAATTCCTGTTGTCAATTCGAGAATGGGAATTGATACGATTGAAACTGACAATAAATATTTCGTGGGACGGTGTGGTAATCATGGAAGTAGAGCATCCCACTTTGCGTTACAGACTTGTGACGTATTATTGATATTGGGAAGCCGCATGGCACCGAACACGACTGGCTATGATATTAGCAAATTTTCCGGGCAGTCATATAAGATATTAATAGACGTAGATGTAAAAGAATTAGATAAGTACGGAATGGTTATAGATAAAAAATTGCATATGGATTTATGTACATTTTTTGAAGCTGTTGATAATAAAGAATATAAAATTCATACCACCAAAAATGATGTTCGGGATAAATGGATTGCATGCTGCTGTGAATGGAAAAACGGATATCCAATTATGCAAAATGAATATTATAACGATAGTAGTATCAGTACATATAGGGTGGTTGAAGCGGTAAGCAAGATGGCAGGAACTGATGATCTGATACTTTCTGATACCGGTTCATGCTGTAGTATAGTTGCGCAGGTCTGGAAGGTAAAAGAGAATCAAAGAGTATTTATCTCAGGCGGACTGTCGGCAATGGGTTATTGGGCGACATCAATGGGGCTTGCCATTGCAAATAAAGGGCAGGGACAAGTAATTTGTTTCGTTGGTGATGGCAGTCTACAGATGAATATTCATGAATTAGCAACGATAAGAAAATATAATCTGCCTATAAAAATGTTTGTAATTAATAACAGTGGATATCAGTTTGTCAGGATGTCACAGGCAGCTTATGGTATTGAGCCACCATTTGGAACAGATATTGAACATGGCGTACCAATACCGGATACAAAAGAGCTGGCAAAAGCTTATGGTATCCATTATAGCAGTTATAGTAAAGCAACAGAGTTGACGAAAGGAATTGAAAGAGTACTTAATTCAGAAGAAGCGGAGATTTGCGAGATTATGGTAGCAAAAGAACAGGAAGTGTGTCCAAGAATTAAATCAGTTGCACTTGAAGATGGAACGTTTGTCTCTCCGAATTTTGAAAATTTATATCCGTTTTTGGATGAAGATATTTTAAAGAGAGAATTAGAAAAAGCTTTTATGATGATGTGATGTTGGGAAAGGAAATAGAAATGATAAAAGACTTATTTTGTGAAAAGATACAAAAGGTAGGAATGTATAATGAATGGGAAATGTTGCCTTATCTGATACGTGAACAGGGGTTTAAATGGTTTATTTATGGAGCGGGAGAGAATGGAAGATTTATATGTGATCTGGTAGAGAGGATCTACCATTTAAAGCCGGATTTTTTTGTGGACAGATACAAAGCTGAAGCATGGAGTGGGGTAGAGGTATATACAATTGAAAAACTAATGACAGTGAAATTAGAGAAATGCATTGCGGTTATTTCTCCATGTAAGTATATGTCATCTGTATATATTAGGGATGATATTAATAAAATATTATACGAATTCGAACGTAAATGCGAGAAATTTATCGGTTTTTACGGTGGCCATATTTGCGACCATTTTAAACCGGATTGGTATTATTATATTAAAGAAAATACTGAATTATTTGAAAGGACATATAGGATATTAGAAGATGATTTTTCGAAACAAACATATCTGGATTTTTTAAGAATATATGTGCTTGGTGAAAGATATCCGGGAATTACGATGCCAGAAGAATACAAATATTGGGGAATAGACTCTGATAAAAAATTTATTAAATTTCTTGATAATGAGGTTTTATTAAATTTAGGAGCATGTGCAGGAGATACAGTATATCAGTTTTTAAAATTGAAGACAAAGTTCAAAAAAATAATTGCTGTTGAAGGTGATGAAATACAATTTGATAAATTGAAGAAAAGTATTTTCATGTTAGATAATGAATTACAAACGAGAATACAATATGATAATTATTTAGTTGGTGAAGGAAAATATACGATAGATAAATTATATTTAAATGAGAATATTACATTAATAATTATGTATATAGAAGGTGCTGAATTATCAGTATTACATTCAGCAGAGCAAATAATAAAAAAAGACCGGCCGGTTTTATCTGTCTGTGTATATCATAAGAAGGACGATTTGATTGAGATTCCTAAATATATACAAAGTATCGTATCTGATTATGTATATATTTTAAGAAAGTACCCATCTGAAATGTATGCATGGGGTGGAAAAACTTTTTATATTGATTATATGCAGCAAAATAATGAGTTGGTTTTATATGCTATTCCAAGAGAACGTTATATTGGATAGTAAAGTGTAGAAACAGTAAATAAAATAGAAAATGAAAACGTAATCTTTCAGTAAAAGGTGGAAGGTTTTGTCTATAGCCCAATCTGCAGACTGAGGAAAGGTATTGTTATAAAAATGAAAGACGGTCAATACGCTGCATTCAAAAATTCGGCAGAGGAATTTGTAAAGGAGTTTGGAAACAGAAAAAATCAGAAAATTGCCATATATGGTATTGGGCAGTATACAGCGTCTTTGCTGCCTGAACTGAATGATTTTCATATTGTTGGTTTGATGGATGGCGATCAGACAAATATTGGAAAAATGATATATGGATATAAAGTTCTTAGTCTTGAAGAAGCAGAAAAGGAAGCAGATGTCATTATTATTAATACTTCTTCTTTTTACTGGGAAATGATTTTTCAGAGGATAGAAAACAGCAAAATTCCGGTATATTATGCGAATGGTGAACTGGCACATAAGAAAAAAAGTTCCTACATAATTGATGAAGAATGTAAAATTTCATTTGCTGTCATGAAGCAGAAAATTGATGATGCAGATGTGGTGTCCTTTGATTTCTATGATACTTTGGTGATGCGGCTTGTTTATAGTCCGGGGGATATTTTAAAGATTACGGAGCAAAGAATTAGAAGTGTACTTAGCGTGGAGATACCTTTTGTTGAGTTGCGTAACAGAGCAGTAGCGGAATTGACCGGCAAAGAATATACGTTAGATGAGATTTATCAATGTATGGAGAAATATGTTGATCGGTCTAAATGTGAAAGAATAAAATTATTGGAAATAGATACAGAAATGAAATTGACCATTGCCAGAAAAGATATGGTAGAGCTTTTTAAATATGCAGTCCGAAAGGGTAAAGAGGTATATGTGCTGTCTGATATGTATTTATCAGGAGAAACCATAAAAGAGATTGCCGCAAAATGTGGAATGGATATAGGAGAAGAACATTTATGGGTTTCTTGTGAAGTTGGGAAGAGCAAAAAGAGTGGCGGTATGTGGGAATTGTTTTCACAGAAAATAACAGATAAAAAAGCAATTCATTTTGGGGATTCAGTTGTAGGTGATGAAGAAAAACCACAGAATGTAGGAGTAACAGCTGTCCATATACCAGGTCCGGCAGAACTATTGAGAAATAGTGCTTTAGTAAAAATAACGCCATACATAAATTCGCTGCATAGTTCTTTTGTCATGGGGATTTTATTAAATGAAATATTTAACAGCCCATTTACATATGAAAAGACGGAAGAAGTATTAGAGATTGCGTCATGCAAGACCTTCGGAAAATGTATTTTTGGTGATATTACTTTAACGTATTTATTGAAAATTCTATCGGAAGTAAGAAAGCAGAAGATAGAAAATCTTGTATTTCTTGCAAGAGACGGCTATTTCTTAAAACAGGATTTCGATCTGCTTTGCAAACAAGTTGGAGTTAATGTATCCAGTTTTTATCTATTTGTCTCCAGAAAAGTGATACTGAGTGCGGCATCAGATGATGATGAAGCGTATTTGAGGCTTGTAAAGTCTGATTATAACGGAGATTTTGCATCCTATTTATGGGACAGGTTCGGTATTAGGATAGATGCGGGTGACTGCCATATCAATCAGAAATGCTGTATGCCGAATGACTATTCGGAAGTAAGTGAATGGTTAAAACCATATGATGAGGATATTTGTGTTAGTCTTATGCGTTATAGACAAAACTACAGAAAGTACCTGAACCAGTTTGAATGGAAGAAAAAAAGTGCAGTTGTGGATATCTGTTATACAGGAAGCATTCAATACTGGTTATCAAGAATAGTAGATACGGAGATTACAGGTTTTTATTTTGTAGCAGATCTATCGGAAGAAAACAGATTTCAGAAGGCGAATCCAATGATTGCATGTTTTCAGGAAGAAAATGACCTGAAAGCAGAAAAATCTCATATCTGGAAAAACCATAAGTTGATAGAAAGCTTATATACAGCTCCATATGGAATGGTCAGGAGTATAGATGAATATGGGAATTTTGAGACATATCCATCAGGAAATAATCAAAAACATTTCGTGGAGAGGGAGCAGATCAATGCAGGCATTCAGGAATTTATAAGTGAGTATATAAAAATGTATGAAGAGATAGGATTTGATATGCAGTCCTCTGAGACGGATCCCCAATTTACGGATACATTGTTCGGTGTATTTTTTGATGGAGATATCCTCTTTGGAGAAACCATTAAAAAGTGTTTCTGGCATGAAGATGGTTTTATAAATTCCTCTAAAGAGTACAGTTTGTTTTAAAAAAGGAGGTATAGAGTATGGATATTATGTTCAATGATACTTGGAAAGATATATCAGAGATTGTTATATATGGCCTGGGAATGGTCGGTAAGAAGTATTTTGATATGTTAAAAAAGGATTTTGCAATAAAATATATTGTTGACAATAATCCCAAGACACCAGATTTTTATAAAGGTATAAAAGTAATTTCCTTAGATGAACTATTATCAGTAAGAAACCATGAAAAAATAGTGGTATTGGCATCAAAAGAAGCATTTCTTTCGATTAAAAGGGAGCTGGAACAAAATAATCTGACAGAATATGAAGATTATGTCAGATTTGATGATTTTGTCAAGGATTGGTACTGGCAGGTAAAGAATAAAAACTGTATCAGGGAGGTACATGTAGCAACTAATACAAATTGCACTTTTAATTGTGAAAAATGTAATATGTTTGTTCCTTATTATAAATCGGCAGTCACCTATACACTGGAAGAAATAAGACGCAGTCTTGATGTTTTTTTTCCATTGGTAGATTTTGTATTTGTTCTTTCTTATTTGGGGGGAGAACCATTTTTAAATCGTGAATTGAAGGATATTCTAAAATATACTTATGAAAATTATCATACAAAAATAGGCAGAATAGAAATTGTTTCCAATGGCAGTATGATACCTGATGTGGAAACTTTGGAAACCATGTGCCAATACCATATCTTAGTCAGGATAAGTGATTATACGGAACATGTAAATTATCGGAAAAAACTGCAGGAGTTAATCAGCGTTTTGGAAGAGTATGGGATACAGTATTCGATTGAAAAAAGTTTAGAATGGGTGGATTTCTGTTTTCCGAAAAAAGACGAGAAGTTCCAGCTGCCTATAAAAGATGTCCGGGCTCATATGCTTTGTTGCGCCCCAGCCTTTCATGGATTGAACGATGGGAAGTTTTATTATTGTCATGTGGCATGGAGTGCAGAAAAGGCTGGATTAATAAAGCTAAGTGAGAATGATTATATTGATTTGACAAATTACAGGATAGATGCTGAGAATAAGAGATATTTGGTTGAATATGCAAATGGGAATATGAAGAATGGATATGTCAGTTTGTGTGGTAAGTGTATGGGCTGTGGAATCGATAATCACTATGTTGTTCCGGCAGGGCAGCAGGAAGAAAGGATAAATCATGTATAAAAATAATTCTGTTGATTATGTAGCTGAACATATAAAAGAGCTTGTTGATAGCGGTTATCAGGTATGCATATGGGGAACGGAAGAAAAAGCTGCAAAACTTGGCGTGATTTTATTAGACAAATGTGAAATTCCGATTCATTGTTATTGTGATGGCCGTGAAGAAAAATGGGGAAAAGAAATTGTTAAAGATAAATTCTGCATTACTCTGGAAGAACTGAAAAAAAATGCGGAAAGGTATGTGTGTATCGTTATGATTAATGATGTAGATACACCGGATGTCATCCAAAGGGTAGAAAGCTATGGCGTAAAATACTGTTGCGGTTTTTATGATTTGTTGTGTTCTGATTATGCGCTGCATTGTTTTTATCCTTTTACAGTAAAAGAACAGGGAAGAGGTATTGAAAGAAGAGTAGAGAAAGTTATATCGTTTGATGATACGGACAGGATAGAAGATAGAATAGCTATCTATACCTGTATCGTAGGAAAGTATGATGAAATATTACAACCTCAAATGATAGAAGGAAATTGTGACTATTATTTGGTGTCAGATAATAAGCCTCAAAATTGCTTATATAAATGGGTACCGTTATCTTCATTAGATATACCCGAAGGGTTAAATAATTCTTTGATTAATAGATATTGTAAAATAAATGCGCATAAACTATTTCCTCAGTATAAATATTCAATATATCTTGATGGGAACATAGAACTAAAACAAAATATATCAAAGAAATATTTGAGTAAAATTGAAAATAAAGCTTCAAGAATTGCTTGTTTGAAAAGGCAAACGAGAGTTTCGGATATATATCAAGATAGTATTCATGTATTGGTCTCTGAATTGGAAAATGAAGAAAAGGTATATAGACAAATGGAAAAATACTGGCGCGAAGGTTTGCCGCGAAATCATAGACAGCTGTGTGGAAGAGTTTTAGTTAGGGAACATAATCATCCCAATTGCATCAAAATTATGAAAGATTGGTGGAATGAAGTTTCGACCCAGGCATATAGGGATCAGCTTTCATTTATGTATGCAGTATGGAAGAATGGTTTTGCGTATGATGATATAGGATGGTTAGATGTTGGGGGATGGAATAATGAAGATTATGTAGTAAAAAAACATTTAGATAGATGTGGAGAATAAAGGAGTAGATATGGGTGGAATTTGTGGATTTATAGGAAAAAAATGTCTTAGTGAAATCGAATTGGCAGGGATGAGTGAGAAAGTAGCGCATCGTGGGACAAAAAATGAATATGGACAGGCAATATTTCAATTAGATGGAGGCTATTATGCTGGATTAGCATACAGGAGGCTTGCAATAAAAGGAAATGATAAAACGTTTGAGTTACCTGTTTGCTCGCCTGATAAGAGTATAAGTGTAATATTGGATGGTGAAATATACAATTATCAGGAGATTCGTGAGCAGATTAAGGATTATCCATTTCATACAGACAGTGATACAGAGGTTATCCTTGCAGCATATTTGAAATGGGGAATTCAGTTCCTTGAAAAAGTAAATGGAATGTTCGCGATTGCTTTATTGGATCGTAGAAGTAATTTATTGTATCTAACGCGTGATAGGATGGGAGAGAAGCCGCTCTATTATTATGTAAATAATGAAAATGAAGTCTTGTTCTCATCACAGCCCAAATCTTTTCTGGTATGTAATCAATTTGTTAAAGGGATAAATTCTGCAATATTGGGTAGTTATTTTTTACATGCATGTATCGAGGCGCCTAATACCATTTATAAAGATGTATATAAACTGGAACATGGCAGTATTTTAAAAATATGTAATGGAGAATTGCATATTGAGAGATATTGGGATGTTGCCAGTAAGTATAGAGAAATGTCTCGATATGAAATTAAGGATTATGAAGAAGCAAAAAATGGGGTGGAAAATGTACTGAAAAAAGCCATTCAGATTAGAATGGCGGAAAATCAACCAAAAGGATTTTGTCTAAGTGGAGGCTATGATTCGGCTCTTGTGTGTGCTTTGGCGCAAAATATTTCTAATGAGCCTATAAAAACGTATACGATAGGGGTAAATGATGACTCAATAAATGAGGCTGTGTATGCGAAAAGAATAGGAGAGCATTTGGGAACAAAACACACAGAATTATATATTGATGAAAAGCAAATGCTTTCTTTGCTTGAAGAAATACCGGAGTATTACGATGAGCCTTTTGCTGATTCCTCACAATTACCTACTATGTTGTTGGCATCGTTAGCTAGAAGAGATGTCGATTTGATATTGACAGGAATAGGTGGAGACGAGTTGTTTGGAGGTTTGGATATTTACGAAATAGTGCGAGAAGCTCAGAAAAAAGCATATATAGGTAAATTAATGTATTTGCTTAGAAAGAATCCACATATTAATAAGATGAAAATGTGGGAAAAACTTTCTATAAAATACAGGATTATCTCAGATGATTTTAATTCTGAAGCGCAGACCCAGACAGGGGTAAAACAATACATAAACTGTATAAAGAATATTCTGAAAGAAGAACCTAGTAGCTTTTATTATGAGATAGAGTCACGTTATCAGGAAAAAGACTGGGGTGTACGTAGAATGCTTTTGGATTTAGATACTTTTACGATAGACGATGAATTGACAAAACAGGATAGAGGAGCTATGAAATATGGGCTGGAGAGCAGGTCTCCATTTTATGACAAAGACGTAATAGAATATTCTTTTAGAATACCTATAGATTTTAAGTTAAATAAGTTAGAGAGGAAAAAAATTTTAAAGGATATATTGCACCAATATGTACCCAAAGAAATAATGGATAGAAGGAAGATGGGATTTTGTATTCCGCAAGATAAATGGTTAAGAGGTCCTTTGAAAGAAAAAGTAATGGATTATACGGAGCGGAGTTTTTTAATAAGGCAGGGAATATTTAATCCAGATGAAACAAGTAAATTTGTAAATACATATATGAAGACGGGTGATTTGGGAAAATGGAGTGGTGCAAATTACTCAAAAATTGTATGGGCATATTTTATGTTTCAACAATGGTATATGAAATATATTTTATAAAAATATGTACAAAGGAATGAAATAGATGGTGAAAATATGCAAGAGCAGGATTTAATCAGTGTAATTGTACCAATTTATAATGTGAAAGACTATTTAAATGAATGTATAGAATCTATTGTTACACAGACATATACAAAGCTGGAGATACTTTTAATAAATGATGGATCAACGGATGACTGTGAGGAAATATGTCTTGATTGGCATAGGAAGGATGATCGGATCATCTATGTCAGTAAAAAAAATGAGACACTTGGACCAACAAGAAATTTAGGAATACAGATGGCGAGAGGTAAGTATATAGCATTCGTGGATTCAGATGATTGGATTGCCAGTACTTTTATTCAGAAACTGTATTCTTGCGTGGTAGAAGAAGATAGGGATTTTGCCAGAAGCGATTATTATATAGTACGCGGAAGTGAGAGATTTCTTGTAAATAATAATGAATATTATCCATTTAATGAGCGTAATGTACGCAGAATGATTGCAAGTGGACAGGCAGTCACAATATGGACAGGTCTATACAAGAAATCATTGTGGACTGAGAATAAAGTAGAGATGCCGCCAGGAGCACATCAAGATTTGGCTATTTTAGGATTATTATTTATCTATGCCAAGAGGATAGGAAGGTGCGGAGAAGGGTTGTATTACTATAGGGAAAATAGGCAGGGAAATATTTCTTTGACTACGCGTGGGCATTCTACGATACTTCCAGCATTGCAACATTTGATTAAAGAGTATATGGAAAGAAAACTATTTGATGAATATGGAGAAGAGTTAAAGCGTCTCTGCATCAATAGATCAAATATGGGAATTACGGGATTTCTCGAAGAAAAGAATATAATAACGAAGAATCAGTATTATGACGAAATAAAAGAATTCTTGAATCAGGCATTCGGAATTTCGGATGAATATTATGATAACAGGATGATAGCAATTGGAAGCTATAACCTGCAAAGAGTGCTTAGCAGAGTCTATTTTTGCAGTGATATAGAAGATTTGAAGTTTCAGCATTCCAGTATTATTTCCATCATGGCTTCTCCGGTGGAAACAGTGATAAGCGAAAGTAAGTCTTTTAGGGATAGGATGATTTGTGCGGACTGTCAGAAAAAACTGGTAGCGGATATACAAAATAGTAATATTAAATATATTTTGCTTGATTTTCTGGAGGAGCGGAACGATATCTGGGATTTGGGTGAGGGAAGATATATTACAGACAGTGAGGCCTTTAGAGATAAAGGTATATC
The DNA here is from genome assembly GCA_947178125.1 of uncultured Lachnospiraceae bacterium. Taxonomy (GTDB): domain Bacteria; phylum Bacillota; class Clostridia; order Lachnospirales; family Lachnospiraceae; genus UBA3282. Next base: position 60,456 of record CAMWXB010000010.1, read on the forward strand.
TTTGGAAAATGCAAGACTCATTAAGAGGGACACACAAGAGTGTAGAGAACTTTGGGAGGATAAATGTTGTCAGTTCATAAATGTTTTGAAACAGAATTTTTTGTCAGAGAATATTTTTCTGGTCAAGTTCTTTCTTGCAGAAGGATATGGTGGATATGGGAAAGAAAAACAATATGAAACTATAGAGGAAATAAGAGAGTTGAATAAGATATTGGAAGGCTATTATACTTTTTTCGAACAGAATTATAGCGGAATCAATATCATACAGCTGGAAGAGAAATATAATTATACGGAAGTTTGTGCAAAGTATGGGTGTGTTCCGTGGCATTTAAATATCTATGCGCAATTTGACATCCAGAACAAAATTAATGAAATTATCGAATTGTAAAAGGATAAAAAGTTATGTGTGGGATATGTGGATTTATTTCACGGAAAAAAGTGGGATTGGATACACTGATACGGATGAATAATATGCTTAAACACAGAGGGCCGGATGACCATGGTGAGGAAATATATTCGATATCGGATGGCTGGACAGTAGGATTTGCACATAGAAGGCTTTCCATTATGGATCTTTCCGCTAATGGACATCAGCCGATGCACTCTCGGGACGAGCGTATCACGGTAATATTTAACGGAGAAATATATAATTTTAGAGAGATTAGAGAAGAGGTCAGCGATTACCCATATAAAACAGAATGTGATACAGAGGTTATTATTGCGGCGTATAGGAAGTGGGGAATCGGTTTTGTTGATAGATTAAATGGGATGTTTTCTATCGCATTATTAGATAGAGAGGAAAATTCCGTATACTTTCTTCGTGATAGAATAGGTAAAAAGCCATTTTATTATTTCCTTGGAAGAGATGGAGAAATTGTGTTTGCATCAGAGTTGAAAGCTATTATGCAATATCCAACATTTGACAGAGAAATAAATGGAGATGTTCTTGGCAGATATTTGCATAAACAGTATATTGCGGCACCGAATACTATTTTTAAAAATACATATAAGTTGGAAGCGGGTGGGATATTAAAGATAAATAGAGGCACTATTCAGAAGTGGAAATATTGGGATGTTGCAATCCAGTATCGTATGGCGCAGAATGAACTGGTTACTGATTATGAGCAGGCAAAGCATGAGTTAAAAAATCTTCTAAAGCAGGCGATAGCCAGAAGACTTTATGCAGATGTTCCACTTGGGGCATTTTTAAGTGGAGGATATGATTCAACAATTGTGTGCGCATTGGCAGGACAAATACTTGATAAGCCTGTTAAAACATTCAGTATCGGTTTTCATAATGAGAAGATCAACGAAGCACATTATGCCCGAAAAGTCGCACAATATCTGCAAACGGAACATTATGAGTTATATCTTGATGAAGATGATATGTTGAGAATGGTTGAAGATATACCATCGTATTTTGATGAACCCCATGCGGACACATCAGATATAGCTACTATGCTCGTCTCTGAACTGGCAAAAAGACAAGTGTCTGTCGTGTTGTCAGGAGATGGCGGTGATGAATTATTTGGTGGCTATAATATATATACAAATCTTCAAAAAGCCCAGAAATTTGCACAAAAAGGAAGGATGCTCCAGTTTATAAGAAAGTTTCCTTATATAAGCAGGTTGGATGTATGGAATAGGATGCCTTTGTATCAAAGAATTGCTTCCGATAATGTAGCAGATGAAAATAAGACACAGACAGGAATATCTCAATATTTAAGGACGATCAATAAGCTCTTGCTTAACAAAGAAAATAGTTTTTATTATGAATTTGAATCCAAATATGGTGAAAAAAGATATGATATTACAAGAATGCTACTGGATCAGGATACATACCTCCCAGAGGACATATTAGCTAAAGTGGACAGAGCCTCAATGAAGTATGCGTTAGAATGTAGATGCCCAATTCTGGATAAAGATGTTATTGAGTACTCTTATAGAATCTTGCCGGAATATAAAGATGATAAGGGAAATCAGAAAAAGATATTGAAAGATATTGCATATGAAATTGTTCCGAGGGAACTTTTAGAACGTCCCAAGGCGGGATTCGGTATTCCGATGGGAAAGTGGATTCAGGGGCCGTTAAAAGAGCAGCTAATGGATTGGACGAGCAGAGATTTTTTGGTAAGACAGGGAATTTTTGACCCGGATGCTGTGATTAAGTTCGTGAATGAATACTTAAAAAATGGGGATAAAGGAAAGGGGAGCGGAAACAACTATTCGCAAATATGTTGGCCTTATTTTGTATTCCAGCAATGGTATTCTGCCTATATATGTTAGAAGAGAAGAAAGAGGATAATGAATCATGGATATAATCAGATTTTCAGGTGGTTTGGGAAATCAAATGTTTCAATATGCTTTTATGGAAGCTCTAAAAAGTAAAGGTAGAGATGTAAGAGCAAGCCTTGGTTTCTACAATAAACATCCCGATGCCATGCCTTTTTCTCTTTGTAGTGTTTTTCCGGAAATAGATTTAGAATATGTTTCTGATAGTGAATTTGATGTGATTGATGAAAAGTGGAAAGAAGTAAAACAAAGGGGAATAGGTGAAGAGTATTATCAGAACTATTCTGAAAGGTTTTTCTGGGTGGAGGATGCAGCAAAAGAACCTGGCACTTATCACTCTGAAGTTTTTCTGACGAAAAATTGTGTATTTGTTGGATATTGGCAGACGGAAAAATATTTTACGGATATAAAAGATAAATTGGTGCAAAAATTCAAGTTTGCAAATGTTGGTTTGGCACTTAGCGATTTTGCTGAAAAATTATCGGGTGAAGTGTATGTTAGTGTACACGTCAGGCGGGGAGATTATTTAACATATGCAGATTCATATATGGGAATATGCACATGTGACTATTATCAAGCAGCGATAGAGTACATAAGAAGTAGGGAACCAAATGCAAGGTTTATATTTTTTTCAGATGATATGGATTGGGTGAAGAATAATATCTTCGTATCAGAGGCTGTATTTTTTGAAAAAAATTTGTTTGATAATTATGAAGATTGGTTCGATTTGTATCTGATGACAAGGTGTAAACACAATATTCTTGCCAATAGCAGTTTTAGTTGGTGGGGAGCATGGTTGAATCAAAACGAAGGGAAGATAGTAATTGCACCTGATAAATGGATTGGATATAGTGATACGCCGGATATTTGGTGTGATGGTTGGATCAGGTTATAAGAGTAATGTTCAATTAGTAGAAGGGAAAAGGAGTATATGAGAGATATTTTTTATATAAATGAAGAACAGAATGCTGTTGTGCCAAATGAATTATTATATGGAAATGAAAATAAATACATATGGTTTGATGGTGATGAAGAGCAGCAGACAGAAGCGCAATCTCTTTTTGGTTATTTATTACAGCGGAAAATATATGTGAAAGGTTTTGCGGTAAGTTATGAACCGGAAGAGGGAATGGAAATGTTTAATAAACCATTTTTTAATATAAATTCTCTTGATCCGAAGAAGGATATGCTTATTGTGGATCGATACTATCCGAAAAAAGAATATGGAAACTGCGTTGAGGCAAAAAAGCTAAATCCTTCTATTTCCAAAAGTGACAAGATTATCATATGGGGAGCAGGTAGAAATGGAAAGGCTATATTGGCCGAATTGAGAAGATGTCATATGAAAGACAATATAGTTTGTTTTATAGATTCCAATGATGCAATGAGGGGAAAAGTAGTAGAAGGAGAAAAACGAATATGTGAACCGGAAATGTTGGATGATATAGAAGATGGTGCAGTTATAATAGCAGCCATGGAAACATGGGAAACGGTAGACGAGCAATTAAAAAGTAAACCGCGGTTTAGAAAATATCATTACACGATTGACAGAGACAGGAGGATTTATCCGAAAGGAGATTTTTCCCAGGCACCATTGTTCTCGATTGATAGTTTGGAGGAGATTTATACACTGTTAAAGGCAAAGAGAACCTATATATATGGCACTGGTATCCGGGCAAAAGAATTGACTGACTATGTATTGTTACTGGATGGTGATTCTGGAGGGTTGATAGCTGATGCCGATGAGTTAGATGAAATGGACGATGTCGAGTGTATGGCTTTTAGTATGATAGAAAATATCATATATGAAGAAAACTATTGGATTTGGGTTATGACCGAAAATAGAAAAAAAACGGTTAGAAAATTGGAAGAATTGGGTGTGGGTCAGTTTGTGCGCTCAAATATGGAGAGGAATGAATATTTTTTTGATGTTAACCTGGGATTTAGCTGGATAAAAAATAAAAAATGCGGTATCGCGGTATATGGGGAGGAGGGAAAGTCAGAAAACTATAAAATTGTGATATTAGGCGGAAGCACGACAGATGATACATGGGCTGTGACTCCATCTTGGCCAGAAATTTTGCACGATTATATAGGGCGGACAGATGTTGTGATATATAATGGCGGATGCGTATCTTATCCTTCTTCTTTGGAGTTTTTAAAGTTGATAAGGGATATGTTAGGCCTGATGCCTGATATGGTTATCTCATACAGTGGATTTAATGACAGTTTTTTAGACCATGTTCAATTTCCATATTCTTGTGGGAATATGCTTGGGATATATGAAGCAGCGCAAAGGCATAATAAATCATCAGATATCGGGGGATATGGAGAAATTATACGTGGTATGCCAATGAAGGGTGATAGATTTGATCATTGGCTTACGAATATGGAGCATATGTATGCAGTTACAAAGATACATGGAATTTCATTTTATGGATTTTTACAGCCTATGCTTGCTTCGAAGAAAGGGAAAACACGTTTGGAAAAGAATGTTCTTTTATCTCGGAGATTAATGGATTATGGAAAAAAGCGCACGTCAAATACGCATGCCGATGATAAGTTTCGTGATTATATGCAGGAGAGAAATGTCGTGGAAACGCACGACTATATGTATGATTTATCTCATATTTTTGATGAAATTGATGATATTTATGTAGATAGTTGTCATGTATGTGAAAGAGGAAATCGGATTATTGCATCAGAGATATATAAACGAATCTTGGACGAGATAGATACATGGGAGAGGAGATAAGGTAAATGAATGTTCTGGGAATATCTGCATTATACCATGATTCCGCAGCAACATTGGTATCAAATGGTAATATAGTAGCAGCAGCGCAAGAAGAACGTTTTACCAGAGTAAAGCATGACCAGAGGATGCCGGTTCATGCGATTACATACTGTTTAAAAGAGGCAGATCTGAGCAAAAAGGATGTTGATATCGTAGTATTTTATGATAATCCACTATATACATTGGACAGATATTTGAAAAATATAGCGATGGCCGGAGATGATTCTGAAGAGGTTATAGAGCGCAGTTTTGATTCTATGTTTTCTGATAAATTGTGGATTCATAAAAAGGTAGAGCAGATATTAGGAGAAAATCCGCATAGAAAATTTTTGATGTGTGAACATCATATTTCCCATGCTGCGTCTGCATTTTACCCGTCACCATATGAAAAGGCGGTGATACTCACATTGGATGGCGTCGGGGAATGGGCGACAACAACAATCGGGGTCGGAGAAGAGGAAAAAATCACTATCATGGAAGAGATGCGGTTTCCTCATTCGCTGGGATTGTTGTACAGTGCATTTACCTATTTTTGTGGATTTAAAGTGAATTCTGGAGATTACAAATTTATGGGATTGGCACCATACGGGGAGCCTGTTTATGAAGATTTGATTCGAACAAAATTATTGGATATTAAAGAAGATGGTTCCTTTCAGATGAATATGGAATACTTTGATTATCAGTATGGTCGTGCAATGACTAACGAAAGATTTGCTGATTTATTTGGAGGCCCCAGAAGGGAACCGGAGTCGAGAATTACAAAAAGAGAGATGGATATGGCGGCATCTGCGCAAAAGGTTGTGGAAGATATTATCTTAAAGATGGTACGACATGCGAAAGAGGTTTATGGAGAAAGAATTGATAACCTTGTAATGGCCGGAGGTGTTGCACTTAACTGTGTGGCTAACGGAAAGATTAAAAACAGCGGTATTTTTAAGAATATATGGATTCAGCCCGCAGCAGGCGATGCAGGAGGAAGTTTGGGCTGTGCACTTTATGCTTCTTATAATTATGCATCCATTAAGAGAAAAGTCTGTCGGCCGGACGCTCAGAAAGGAAGTTATCTCGGACCGAAATTTTCCTCTGAGGAAATAAGAAAATATTGTACAGAAAGCCAATATCCCTATCACCAGATAGAGCAGGAGGAACTGTATGAGGCAGTTGCGAAAGAACTTGCCGGTGAAAAGGTAATCGGGCTTTTTCATGGAAGAATGGAATTTGGTCCGCGCGCACTTGGAAACCGTAGTATTATTGCCGATGCGCGTTCAGAGACAATGCAGGTCAAATTAAATCAGAAGGTAAAATTCAGAGAGTCCTTTAGACCCTTTGCACCATCGGTATTAAAAGAGGATGTATCAGAATATTTTGAATTGGATGATGATAGTCCATATATGCTGTTGGTTGAGAATGTAAGAAAAGAACGGAGAAATGACAGCAGGCTGAAGGAAGACTTGGAAAGATATGATTACAATATGCTCGATATTGTAAAGCAAAGCCGGTCAGATATTCCAGCTGTAACACATGTGGATTACAGCGCACGGATTCAGACAGTAAGCGAGGAAACGAATCCATATTATTATAATGTGATAAAAGAGTTCAAAAATCTGACTGGCTGCAGTGTAATCGTAAATACGTCTTTTAATGTGCGTGGGGAGCCAATCGTATGTACGCCGAAGGATGCTTATGAATGCTTTATGCGGACAGATATGGATGTGCTTGTATTGGAAGACTGCATTTTATATAAAGATGAACAGCCGGAGTGGGTAGAGACGGATGATTGGAAAAAACGTTATGAGTTAGATTAAAATGGGAAGGTATAGACATGGACAAGAACGAGAAAGAAAAAAAACTTTTAAAAGAATGGGCAAAAAGTAGTTATAAGAGCGGCAACTCTTTTCATGAGTCATGCAATGAAAGTTATTTTGTAAAAAGAGAGCAGGATGAAAAATATATATGGGAATATGGATTTGAATCAGTCCCAGAAATTAGGGATTTGTTAGAAGCGCAATGGAAAGAAGAGAAAGATATGGAGGAAATACTTACAGTCATATTGGTAACTGCAATCAAGAATAAGCCGAAGTGGAAGGTTGTTAGCGATGAAGATAGTTCAGAGAAGAGCATATCTGAAAGTGTGGGAGAATTGCCCATGTATATTTATAATTTCTAACGAAGAGATATATGTTATGGAGACAATATCACTGGTTATTCTAAATGAAATTGCGTATAGTAATATTAAAAAATATGTTTGATATGGTATTTTCCTGCCCAAGTAAAGGAGCAGTGAGGAATTATTTAGATATTTATTATAACATAAAATATAAGATATTAGACAAGATAGATGCCTGAAGAAATTAGATATACGAAGAAGAGATAATCTTGTATTTGCAAAAATATAAAGCCGATAAAAGAGGTTTAATAAATTAACATATATAATCCTTGAAGGAGACAAATAGAATGAATAGTACCTGGATTAGAGCAAAATTGCATCAGATGGTAAAAGAAGAAATAAATGCCGGGAAAAAAATAGTGGTATGTCCCTATGGTGAGTGGGGGATGATTTTAGTAGATATATTAGAAAAGGCATATGGAATAAAAGATACTATAATTTTGGATAATGGATTAAGCAAATATAATTCAGATATTCATTCCGTAGAAGATTTAAAAAAATGGAATACGGAAGATATGACACTCATATTAACTTCTATTAGTGTTAAAAACAGTAAAGAAATTCAAAATCAGATTAAAGGACTTGGCATTAATATTTGTGTCAAGAATATATTGGAACCGGAAATAGAAGAAAGTCCACATAAGGAATCATATTTTCGGGAATTAAAGAAAACCTTATGCTGTAAAAAGGTTGAAGGTAAAAAACTTATACGCATTGGCAGTGGCGAGGGAGATGGCGGTTATGTTATGGTCGATGATTTTGATAATATGATGTGTGCTTATAGTTGTGGGATTGGCAATGATGTATCGTGGGATATGGATATTGCTAAGAGGGGCATAAAGGTTTTTATGTATGATCATACAATTTGTCGTTTGCCCAAAGTACATAATAATTTCATTTTTTATAACTTTGGTATAGGTGAAGGGAGTAATTGCCTTCCTTTGAGGGAAATTTTAAAAAAGAATGATAATTTGGATAATCATGATCTGATTTTAAAAATGGATATTGAAGGTGCAGAGTGGGAAGTGCTGGACGATATATCATCTGATTTATTGAGTAATTTTAAACAAATTTCTTTGGAACTGCATGATGTCTGTAAATGGGAATGCCGGGAAGAAATATTAAGGGTTCTGCAGAAAATAAGAGTGACTCATCAGGCAGTATGGATTCATGGAAATAATGCAGGTAAGGCTGAAGTCGCGAATGGGGTTTTAATACCAAATTTGCTGGAAGTTACTTTTGTAAAAAGGGATAGTTATTCCTTTGTTGATGGGGAATGTGTGTTCCCGATGTCATTGGATTTGCCTAATTTGGCGTACAGAGAAGACTTTGAGCTGGGTAATTGGGGAATGTAAACCGAACAGAGGTGGGTATGGATACAGAAAATAAGACAGTATATAAATTACTTCTATGGGGTACTGGAAGATTATGCGATGAGATTGAAGAAAATGGTCTCAATGGAGTTGTTATTGGGTATGTGGAAACATGCAGATCAAGAGAGCTCTATCGAGGGTTAAATGTTTATGAAATTGGTAGTTTGCCGGAAAAATATGATTATATTATCGTTGCCAATACTCATACGAATGAAATATATGAAACATGTCTTCAATATGGAGTAGATATAAATAAATGTATTTTTTTCCAGACAGTCAGGAAGCAAGTGGGATTTGTGCAGCAAGAGATTCTGTTCAATATTTTAGGTGAAAAAAATTATACAAATTATTGTGCCGGATTTGGAATAACAGAAAGTACTTTTTTTGAAAAAGATACAAAACAATATCAGGAGATGAATACAAGAGAAAATTTTCAAATTCAGGAAGATTTTCTATATCCGATCATATCAGACCGCTATGCTGATGCGGGAAGCATGGATACATATTTCTGGCAGGATTTGTGGGCAGCGAAGTTAATATATCAGAGTGGAGTAAAAACGCATTTTGATATCGGTTCGCGGATAGATGGTTTTATCGCCCATTTGTTAGCAATGGATATTGATGTTACCTTGATTGATGTGAGAGAGTTTCCGGGAAAAGTTGAAAATCTGCATACGATTGTCAGTGATGCGACCAGATTATCACAAGTGGAAGATGAAAGTATTGAAAGCATGTCGGCATTATGTTCTTTAGAACATTTTGGTTTGGGAAGATATGGAGATCCGATAGAACCGGAAGCCTGTTTTTTGTGTTTTGAGGCTATACAAAAGAAACTCAAAAAAGGTGCGAATTTATACATATCAGTGCCAATCGGGAAAGAGAGAGTTGAATTTAATGCACATAGAATATTTTTTGCGAAGACAATAGTAGATTGCTTCAAACAAATGAATTTGGTTGAATTGTCATACGCGTCTTCCGATGGAATTGACTATCAGATTGAGCTGTCAAAGTATGATCATGATTTGCGCAAAGGGCGTTTTGGATTTGGATTATTTCATTTTATTAAAAAATAGTATTGCAAAAGGATGATATAAGGTTGAAAGAAAAGCACTTTCAACTATTGATTTGAGTGTCTGATAAAGCAGACAGATGGGGGATAAAAATGAAAAAAAAAGTAAAAACATTATGTATGTATTTGCCGCAATTTCATAGAGTGCCGGAAAATGATCAATGGTGGGGTGAGGGTTTTACTGAGTGGACAACAGTACGCGGGGCAGAAGCTTTGTTTGAAGGACACAGACAGCCAATAGAACCATTAGATAACAATTATTATAATTTATTAGAAAAAAGCACTATGGAATGGCAGGCATCGTTGATGAAAAAGTATGGAATCGATGGTCAGTGCTTTTATCACTATTATTTTAAAGACGGTCGTCGTATTCTGGAAAAACCGGCTGAAAATTTACTGCAATGGAAAGATGTTGATATGCCATTTTGCTTTTGTTGGGCTAATGGGAGATGGGCGAGAACATGGAGTAATCTGAGTGGAAACTCTTGGGCAGATAAGTATGAAGCAAAAGATAAATCGGAAAGTGACGGTGTATTGATCGAACAGCGATATGGCAGAGAAGAAGAATGGCAGGCGCATTTTGAATATCTTTTGCCATTTTTTAAGGATGAACGTTATATAAAGATAGATGGCGCGCCGGTCTTTATATTCTTTGCAGCAGCAGCGATACCATGTCTGCCACAGATGATTCAATACTGGAATGATTTGGCACATCAGGAAAATATGAAGGGCATTTATTTTATTGGAGTAAATACTTCAAAACACATAAACGGTTTAAATGCTCTGATGCTGTTTGCGCCTCATATGGTATGTGAATTTAACGAGCGGATTGATGGAATAATACGGCTGGATTATGACAAAATGTGGGAAAATATAGATAATGCAGGCCTGATTGATAAACATAAAACATATTATTGCGCAGTGCCTAATCTCGATGACACCCCTAGAAGAGGTGTGCATGACGGTGTTTTATTCAAAAATTTTTCAATAGAAAAATTTTACGATGGAATGTGCAGGGTATACAGGAAAAGTATTGCTGCTGGAAATGAATTTGTATTTATCAATGCATGGAACGAATGGGGAGAGGGAACACAGTTAGAACCGGATGAATACTATGGCTGCTCGAAGTTAGAAGCTGTTTATAAAGCACAAAAATATGCTTTGGAGAAAAATAATGAGGCCGATGTGATATCGGATAATACAACGTATGCCGGTAAGATAGCAAATCAGTCGGATTATACAATTACTGCAAAATGTTTTGATCTGTGGATGGGACTTCGGGAAAAAGGTATAAATATTTTCTCCTTTTTGGAGCGTTACGGTATTAAACATATTGCTGTTTACGGATATGGAATGTTGGCAAAGCATTTAATTCCAGAATTAGAGGGAACAGATGTTGAAATCGATTATTTTATTGACAGGAGTAGGAGAAAAAATGCCATAAAATATGAGGTGAAACCGGTAGCGGATAACTTGCCGCAGGTCGATGCGGTGATCATTACCGTAGTAGATGAATTTGATAGTATTTATCAAATGCTTAAAGAGAGAATGGATTGTAAATTCTTTTCATTATATGAAATTGTCAGTGAATTACCCTAAATGATTATATATAAAAGGAATACGGTGGTTCAAATGGAAAAACTACTTTCAGTTATCGTACCAATCTATAATTCCGAACAATATCTGGTTCGATGTGTAGACAGCATTCTGCATCAGCAATACCAAAATATCGAAATTGTTTTAGTGGATGATGGTTCAACCGATCGATCCGGGGAAATATGTGATGAGTTTGTACAAAAAGATGCACGGGTGATTACATATCATAATGAAAATAGGGGTTCCGTTGCTGCCCGCAATTTTGGAGCAGGTGTGGCGAAGGGCGAACTGTTGACTTTTGTGGATAGTGACGACTGGATTGAGGCGGATATGTATTATGAATTGATGCAGCAATATAAAGAGTATGAAGCGGATATCATTTCCTCTGGGTATATATATGACAATGGAAAGAAGCTTCAAGGCGAAAATGATTTATTACCTCAGGGGTTTTATGGCAGAGAAGCGATATTACAGAAAGTGATCCCCAAAATGATGTATGATGCAAAATACGGCAGAAGAGCAGTTACACCATCTCTGTGCACAAAAATCATAAGAAAAAGTTTATTTTTGGAGACGATGCGAAATATTGATACGCAAATTACATATGGGGATGACGCTGCCATAGCCTATATCAGTATTGTCAAGGCTTCCGGTATTGTGTTTGCGGGAAGTGCCTGGTATCACTACTGCGTACATGGCAATTCGCTTTCAACAAGCTATGATATCAATTCATTAATAAAGATCAAGCAGTTTGAAGATTATATGGAAACCAGTTTTAAAGATCTGGGAATTTGGGAACAGACATGGTATCCGTTGAAGCAATATGTAAAATTGTTTTTGAGTCCAGCGATTGAAAAAATATATGGGGTAGAGATTAATATACCGATATATGAATTTCCGTTTTGTTTAATAAAAGAGGGGGCGCGGATTGTTATTTATGGTGCGGGAATGGTTGGGAAAGCATATTATAGGACTTTCTATGAGAGCGGTTACGGAACAATAGAAGGGTGGATTGATAAAAATTACCAATATCTATCGAAATCCGGATATTGTATCAGTGCACCGGAAAATGTAAAAGATATGGAATTTGATTGCATAGTGATTGCAATGGAGAATGAAAATGCTGCTGACAGCGTGAAAACTTATTTAGAAAACATGGGTATTTCAAAAGAAAAAATAGTATGGAAGAAGCCGAAACGGATCAATTCGAGAGGTGAAAAGATATGAAAGTTATTATTTTTGGCGCCGGACAGAATACGGTTAATTTTTTAAAAGCATGTCGATTTTTAGATTATATGGAGATTCTTTTTATAGCAGATAATGATGATAGTAAATGGGGAACTGCAATAGCGGGGTATGAAGTGAAGCCGCCGGAAAAAATAAGAAGTGAAACATACGATAAAGTATTAGTCATGACACATTTTGATGAAATCAAAGAGCAGCTTGTAAGTGATTATGGCATTTCGGAAAATAAGATTACTCAGGCGGAATATTTCATTGTTCCGGAACTGTGTAATCTGGGCAGCATCTCATTAAAATGCGAGCAGAACCAATGCCGTGACATTGCGCATCTTAGTCGAAATGAAATTGTTATGGATAACGCTCTGGAAGAATTTTTCTTTTTTGGAGAACATCGGATCATTAATAAGTGGTGGCATTATTTTGAAGTGTATCATGATTATTTCCAAAAGTATATAGGAAGAACTGTCAGGATGCTTGAGATAGGAGTAGCCAAAGGAGGCTCGCTTCAAATGTGGAAACACTATTTTGGAGAGAAGGCGGTTATCGTTGGGATTGATATTGACGGTACCTGTAAGCAATATGAAGAAGATAACGTTTATGTGCGTATCGGTTCACAGGATGATCCTGATTTTCTGAAAAAGGCATGTGAAGAGTTTGGACCGTTTGACATTGTGTTAGATGATGGAAGCCATGCAGTGAAACATCAGATAGATTCCTTTCAAATACTTTTTCCCCTTCTGAAGAATGACGGTATTTATCTTTGTGAAGATACGCATACGTCTTATTGGCCATCTTTCGGGGGAAAACTGCATGGAGATACATTTATTGAATTTGCAAAGAATCTTGTTGATGAATTGCATTATCAGCATATAGAGCGGGGGGATGAAAAACTGGCTCCGCAATTTCGTAATCAGATCAAGGGGATTCATTTTTACGACAGTATGGTAGTTTTTGAAAAAAGAAAAACCGGGCTGTCGATTTGGTCCATGAGAGAAAATCATAGGGATGAGTAAACGTGAAAATATCTGTTATTACAGTCTGCTATAACAGTGCAGATACAATCGAACAGACAATACAAAGTGTTGTCGGCCAAAATTATTATGATTTGGAATATATTGTGATCGATGGCGGTTCTGTGGATGGAACGCTTGCTATTATAGAAAAGTATCGGGAATCCGTCTCTTTAGTGGTCAGTGAACCTGATCATGGGATATACGACGCAATGAATAAAGGATTGGAGAGATGCACAGGAGATATTGTTGCTTTTTTGAACAGCGATGACTGGTATGAGAAGGGTACTCTGCAAAAAGTAAGTCAATACTTTATGGATACACAGGCAGATATGGTCAGTGGGAATGTCTATTTATATGCCAATGGAGAGGCTCAGAAAATGGAGTTAGGCAGAAGGGAGAAAGATAATGTATTTTTCCAAGTCATATATCCGCATCCGGCATTGTTTGTGCGGCAAAGCTTTTTTAAAAAAATGGGAGGGTATGATATTTCCTATAAGATTGCGGCAGATACGGCATGGGTGATCAATGCCTGCGTGGCCGGGGCGAAGATATTATGTGTAGAGGACTGTTTTACTTATTTCAGAGCCGGTGGATTAAGCGGAAGAAAAAGGTATGAAGGGTTAAGGGAACATTACAAAGCGGCACTGATATGTGCGCAGAAAAATGGCATGGTGCAAACGGCTGCAAGGATAGAAGAATATTATTCTGATTTTCTGAAAATGGTTATGTGCCAGCAAAAGGTCGCTGATGCGTTGGAGAATAATCTTTCAGAAGTAAAAGAGGTGTTGGATCATAGTAAAGAATATTATATATGGGGGGCCGGTGAACGAGGGAAAGCCTGTCTGGATCTGTTTGTCAGATTGGGGGTTCCGGTGACCGGTTTTATTGACCAGAATCCGAATAAAACAAAGGTGAAAGAATATCCGGTTGTTTCTGTTGAGGAGATTGAAAGCCGGTATATTATATGTATTACTCCAAAGGGTCATGAAAGTGAAATCAAAGAACAGCTTATTCAGAGTGGAATGGAAAAAGATGCGTTACTGCTGTATTCCGATTTGTTGGAGTGGATTGCAGAATTGGGAAACTATGAGGAATTGTAGAACACGGTTTTGGTACTTGAAAAGGATTGGTGAATGTTCATGCCGGAAAAAATAATATATTTCATGGATCATTATCCGAATTTTGGCGGGGCTGCAAATACATTGCTCAGGCAGGCAATTTTAATGAAAAGAGCAGGACGGGCTGTTTTTGTAGTGGTTTCATCATGGTGGAAGATATGCGAAGAGTATTTGAAGCTATGTGAAAGTGAAGGAATAAGAGTTTATGAACTTCGATATTTCGTTACAAGTCAGCCGGAAGGTGTGGATGTTTTTTCTATTTTGGACAATTATGATGATGTTAGGTCTTTTCTGAAAGAGCATTTACCCGACATTGTGCATTCGGTGCAGTTAAATCCAGTTGTTGAGTTGGTATGCAGAGAGTTAGAGATTCCCCATGTTATGAATATATATCAGATGATACCTGAATTTTTCAAATTTGAATATGCGGATATTTTTCCGCGCTATCATATTTGTGATTCTTTATACTATGCAGATCTGTGGAAGAAATATCTTGGTACAAGATCTTATTGTATCCGAACGGTTGCCGAGGCGGAAACCAGGCGGGAAGATCCTGTCAGGTTGGGAAATTTTAGGTTTGTATGTGTAGGGTTATTATGTGAGCGCAAGAATCAGCTTGAAGTGATCAAAGCATTTGAACTGGCTATAAAGCTTCATGGATTAAAAGGAAAACTGCAGTTGTGGGGACATATGGAAACCCCGTATGCGGAAGTGTGCAGACAGTATATTGAGGACAATAAGCTGCAGGATTATATAGAAATGAAAGGATTTTCCGGAAATATGGAAGTGGTCTACCGCGATAATGATGTGCTGATCTGTGGCAGTACAAGTGAGTCTTATCCAAATGTCATTTCAGAAGCCTTGTCCCATGGCCTTGTTGTTATTTCTACGCCTGTTGCGGGGGTGCCGGAGGTAATTAAGGATAGAGAAAATGGATATCTGTCTAAGGGGTATAAAGCGGAAGAGATTGCTGAATGTCTACAAAGACTCTATGAAGATGTCGGGACAGGAAATCTGAAGACAATTTTAGAGAATGAACGTGCGACGTATGAAGCGACACATTCCCCCAATGCCGTAACTGTAAAATTACTGAAATGCTATGAAGAAATTTTAACAGAGTACAGGGCAGAGAACAGGTATACGATTGATGATTTAAAAAACGATTTTATTGAGATTATCGACAGATTTTATGAATATAAGGATTGTTTTACAAATAGCAGCTATGTAAAGAACGGTTTGTGGAAAATATATTACGTCATAAAGCGATTAATCGAACTTGGAAAGGAACATAATTGCTATATATGGGGAACCGGTAAATACGGAAGAGCATATAAAGAGATATTTGATGTTTTTGCGCCGGAATTGACGATTGCAGGTTTTGTCGATTCCTATGCGAAAGGACAGTATATGGGCCATGAAATTGTAGAACCAAAGGATATTTTGGCTAATGATGAAAATATTATTTTGGTAGGTGTTGTTACTAAGAGAAGCGAAGTCTTTGATGTTCTGAATGAAAGTGATTTTCATTATAATGATAATTATTTTATATTGGAACCTTTGATCTGGTAATTGAGAATGAGCGCTGTCAGGAGTATATCAATGAAATGGAATGAATTAGAGAAAAAATGTGCCTCGAAAAAAGTAATCATATATGGACTTGGGTTAGGAATTCGGCAATTTCTGGATGCTTATGGAAACACAATTAAAGTAGACGCGATCATAGATAATGACGTGGCGAAACAGGGAAAAAAAGCAGGAGACTTATTGGCGGAAGCATTTCAAACCAAATGTGAGAATTTATGCATTAGAAGTGCATATATTTTGGCAGAATATGAGCCGGAGGATACGCTTATTCTGGTGGCAAGCGCGAAGCGATATGTGGAAATCGTACGGAGTTTGAAAAGTAAGAAATTTGGTTTAATCTATGTGATTTCGCAATTGGATGGTTTTGCACAGCAGCAGGACTCAACGGAGAGCTTTCGGCAGAGACTGTATGATTATGCCGAAAACTGTTCAAGTCTGCCTATTGTTCCCAAAAAAGTCCTCTTTTCTTCTTTTGCAAATTATGCGGATCATGAAAAATATATTTCAGAGGCGCTTATGCGGCTTAGGCCGGATGTCGATATCGTCTGGCTGGTAGATGATCTCAATGCAAAGCTGCCTGATAAAGTGCGTAAAGTGCTGAGGGCAAATTGGAAGAGCGTTCTATATGAGGCAGAGACTTCAAAAGTGTGGATCGCGGATAATGCAATACCTGATTACTTTTTGAAACGTCCGGAGCAGATTTATATTCAGACAAAGCATTGGGCGAGTATTACCTTGAAAAAGTTTTATCTTGACGCGGTAACTTTTCAGAACGAAACAGAAAAACTGGCATTGTGGAAAAGAGAAAGCGAGATAATCGATTATATTATAGTGGGCAGTGAGTTTGACAGGGAATCTTGTAAACGAGGTTTTGGAGTAGATGAAAAATTTATTATGGCTGGTTCTCCACGCACGGATGGATTATTTCGGGAAAAGCAGAACAGAGAAAAAATATATACATATTATGGGCTGAAGGATGATGTGCATGTATTAATGTATGCACCAACATACAGATTTAGTAAAGAGGCGGGTAAGAGCGTTCATCAGTCCAGAGAAATAGGATTTGGATATGAGAGGGTAAAGGCTGCTTTGGAAAAACGCTTCGGTGGTGAGTGGATGATCGCGCTGCGTCTGCATCCGTCTGTAAGCGCGGTTGCAAAAGAAATGGAGCTGCCCAATTTTGTATTTAATGTAAGTGCCTATGAGGACAGCGAGGAACTTGTTTCTGCATTCAATATTACAGTGTCGGACTATTCAAGTCTTATGTTCGAACCTGCATTTATTAAGAAGCCGGTATTTTTATATGCTACGGACTTGAAGGATTATGTTGCAAATGAATATGAACTTTTAATAAATTATAGAGAACTTCCGTTTGATATAGCGGAGAACACAGATCAGCTTTGTATGAATATTTTAAATTTTAACAGCTGTGAGTATGAAAAGCGGCTCAATGATTTTCTGGATCAATATGGTATTCAAGAAGATGGGAATGCAAGTGGACGAGTGGCAGAGTTTATATCCGCTTTGCTTTAGGCGTTGATCTGAAAAAAGCAGGATGGTCAGATATACGATGGAAATGAAAGGAATAGCTGGAAGAATGGATATAAATGAGACGTTGAATGAGATTATTTTTAAATATGATCTGGATAAATACTATCCGCATTACAGAAATATGTGTGAAGCAGAAAAAGTATTGCAGAATATTGTGAAAAATGTAATGCAATATAAGAAAAAAGCGGTATTTGTGGGAGATGATCAGACAGGAATTGAATTTATACGGAATATATCGAGAGATTATGATGATATACATTTCCTTTTATATAATCGCGACCAAAGGGATTTACAAGCGATAGGAGAAACCGACTGGAAGAACTATGAAGAAATATATCTGATTTCTTTTTGGGGCGCAGAGTACATAGAAAGATGGTTCAGGCAGCATAACATTTCATATGAATGGATATATGATATTTTTGAACGGGAAGAAATATTTTTACAAAGAGAGTTTTTTGCCTTTGGAAAAGAGGATTTGTATTTTTTGAGCGATTTAAAAGGCGCTATGCGCAGACGTGCCGGATGGACGGAGTCGGTTCAATGCGAATTATATTGTCAGCAGAGTAAGTATAATATGGCAGATCATGAGCGGACCAGACAAATTGCTCTTGAAAAATGCTTGTTCCTCTCACTTTATATGAGAAATTTTGTGGCGGCACATAAGTATAGTTCAATGTTGGCGAAGAATGATGAACGCTTTGAGGTTTTGTGGGCGGAAATACAGGATTTGTTAGATCTTATCAGGGAGACTGTCAAGAATAGAAAGCAAAAAGACATTATTTTATATTGGTTGGATTCTATTCCCTATTCTGATACAGGCGATATGCCTCATTTGCGGGCAATGATGGAAGATTCTGTGGTATTTGAGAACGCATTTACTTATATACCATATACGCATCCTACACTGCGTTCCATGTTTCTTGGCAGGAAAGATATTGATGATCAGGCATATATGATTTCAGAAATTACACGGGAAAACAGTCCGGTCATACAGTTGCTGGAAGAGCAGGGATATAGCATTAGGGTCTACAGTGGTTATTTTAGTGATTTTTTCCCGCGTGCATATCGGTCGAAACATTTTTACACCGATGTATGTGCTCCGTTCTCAATGAAATTATGGGATATGTTTTCTGAGATGCTCTTGTCTGAACAGAAAACATTATGGCTGGTACATGCTTTGGAGTCTCATGCACCTTATCTGAATGCTGGAATGAATGATGATAATTATAAAGCACCGGGAGAAATGCGCAGACTTGCAAGAATGGAAATTGATGAGCAGCTTGCTTTCTATGATTTGTTTGTGAATGAGAATTCGTTTCGCATTTATATGTCCGATCATGGTGATGGAACAATGCTTCAAAGGCGAATACAAATATTTTTTAACGTTTATCATAAAGCATGGGAACCGGAAAGAATAAAAAGGTTTTTTTCACTTTTGGATTTTGGGAGCGTGCTAAAAAAAATAATTATGGATGAAAAAATCAAAGAAAATGATTTTTCCAGGAAATATGTAGAGATTGGAAATTTGGATTTATATAATCCCCGGATGATAAAAAAATTATTTAAAAATAAAGAAGAGATAAATGAGATTTATTTTGGATATAAAGGGATTGTTGACGAAGAATATATTTACATACACTATACGACCGGAAAGGAGTGGTTGTCACACAGAAAAGATATGCGCAATCCTATATTGTTCTATGAATGTGTAGATGATATATGCGAGCCGGAACTGCTTCCACGATATAGAGAACTGACAGGCGGATATCCGGAAGAAATGCTTGGGGATAAAAAGTTTCGGTACTCACAGTATTTATATGCTTTGTATGATAAGGTTTTAAAACATAATGATATCGCAGAGCGTGTCAGCCTGATCGAACGGCTTTTGGACAAATATCCTGATAATAGCGTAGGCATAAGGATGGGAGGATATCATTCTTTAGTACTATACTACGTTCTTTCCGAGAAGGGCAGGAAAAAGATATGGGGATTCATCGATAATAATGCAGAGTGCCTATGTAATACTCTTTCTCTGCCGATAGCCCGTATTGATCGTATAGATGAACTGAAAGGAAACGGTATAAAGGCAATCCTGTTATCGTCATATATTCATATAGAAACGCTCAGACAGGAAGCCGGGGACTGGGAAGAAGATATTGATATCATAGATATTTATAAATGCTTTCACGAAAATGAGATGCAGTGTAATACGGATTTTTGGATCATAAAAGGAAGAGATGAAGACTATGATATGGAACTTCCCGATTGATAGATTTTACTATAAAGGGTTTTTGTATAAACAGGTAAAATGGCCTGGTAAGGAATGATAAAGAAAGGATATTGACAGAGATAAGATGGATAGTACAAAAAAAGGAATTGTATATTGGATAACCGGCCTGGCCGGAAGCGGAAAGACAACAATAGGAAATGCACTATATTATAAAATGAAAAAGCAGTCCTCGGTAGTATTACTCGATGGAGATATACTGAAAAATATAGTGGGTGGGAACACTCCGGGATATACAAGGGAAAATCGGCTCAGCCGTGCCAGGAGATATTCTTTAATGTGTAAGATGCTCTCCGATCAGGGAATAGATGTAATTATCTGCACAATCGCCATGTTTGATGAAATTCGGGCGTGGAATAGGGATAATTTCGCACATTACATAGAAGTGTTTCTGGATGTTTCTATGGATGTGTTGAAAAAAAGGGATAAGAAGGGTTTGTATTTGAATTCTGACAAACAGAATGAATTACCGGGGCTTCATTACGAGGCGGAATTTCCTAAAAATCCGGATATTGTATTGAATACGGATGGGTCGCTCTCTGTTTGGCAATGTGTGAAAAGAATTCAGGATATTACCTATAAAGAGAAGGAGACATTTAATAAAGATACTGCTTATTGGAATGAGTACTATCAACAAAGACCGCTAATTTTGAATGAGTGCAGTTCATTTGCTAAGGAAATGCTGAATATGATATGCGGTCAGGTGACAGCAGGAGAGACGAAATATTTGTTGGATCTGGGCTGTGGGAATGGAAGAGATAGCATTTTTTTTGCAAAAAATAAAATATATGTAGTAGGAATTGATGCTTCGGATGTTGCGATTGAAATGTTGGAACAGACACATGGCGGTGATGAGTATCTGGAATTTATATGCGATGATTTTGTGACAGCAAATGTTTTGTTTCAAAGAGAATATGACTATTGTTACAGCCGTTTTACGTTACATGCTATTAATGAAAAACAGGAAGAGCAATTACTTGGTAATGTGTATAAGGCATTAAAGAAAAACGGATTGTTCATGATAGAAGCGAGGACCATTCATGATCAAATATATGGTCTGGGAGAATTGGTTGAGAAGAACGCTTATATATATAATGACCATTATAGAAGATTTATTGATCCGGAGGAAATCATGCAAAAGGTAGTAGAAATGGGATTTACGGTTGTTTATAGTGAAGAGAAAAGTGGGTTTTCCAAGACAGAAACGGATGATCCGATGCTGCTGCGGCTGATATTAAAGAAGTAGTTTATAACTGGCGAGATAAACATAAATTGAAAAGGGAGAATTTTAGGATGGAGAATTCCGGGAAAGATATCAAGTGGCGTGAAAACATAGAGTGGTCCAATATATGGTGGGAAAAGGCAAATGATGCGAAACAGAATAGAATTGCTCTTTTAGGTGATTCTGTAACGAGAGATTTCAGAGGTAAACTGAATCGGCGTCTGCAGGGAAGATATGTTGTTGATATCTGTGCGTCGTCTTCACAGATCACAGACCCTTTATTATGGAAAGAATATAAATTCTTTTTTGATTGTAATGAGTGGAAGTACAGCAAAGTGATTCTAAACACTGGAGGACAGCATGGGCATGAAAGACAATGCTGTACAGATAAGGAATATCGTGAACTTTTCAGAAAAAGTTATAAAGAACTTGTGAATTCAGTGTATACTTATTGTCCTGATATTTCGATAATTTCCTATACTCCAACGGTAGAAAAAGAGAATCTTGAGAAGCTGGATGATGTCAGAAACCGTGAATTGGCTGCAAGAAATGAAATTGTATCAGATATCGCAAATGAGTTTTCGATTCCATACATAGATATTTGGGAGCTTATCCTGACGGGAGGAACAAAATATAAGCACAGGGACTTTATTCATTTTGAGGATAATACAAATGAGCTTATCAGCGATTATCTGTTTTCATTTATTCATTAACTTCAGTTTGGTAAGATGAGTATATTGATATGCGAGGAATTATTATGCCAAAAGTGACAGTTATTATGCCATCTCTGAATGTCAGAAAGTATATACGTCCATGTATTGAAAGCGTTCTGAGTCAGAGACTTAAAGAAATTGAGATTCTTGCGATTGATGCAGGTTCAACGGATGGCACATTGGAGATTTTGGAGGAGTATGCGGGAGATGATGAACGGCTTCGGATCATTCAATCAGATAAAAAGAGTTACGGTTATCAGGTGAATTTGGGAATAGAGTCGGCTGAGGGCGAATACATAGGGATAGTCGAAACGGATGATATAATAAGCCCCAATATGTATGAGAGACTGTATCAGATTGCGGTAACTCAAAATCTGGAATATGTTAAGGGCGGATTTGCGCAGTTCGTTGAATCTGAAAGTGGTCTGCAATGGAGACAGTCAGGCGGTAGGTGTGCCTCGGACGCAGATTTGCTGGGAAAGTGCATTTCTCCCCGAAATATGCCGGAACTTGCGATACAGGACTATTATATCTGGGCAGGCATTTATCGGAAAGATTTTTTGAAGGATATCCGCCTGAGTGAAACGCCGGGGGCAGCTTTTCAGGATATCGGGTTTATTTATCAGGTATTAAGTAAGGCTGAGCGGGCAATGTATATTGCAGACGAACTGTATTATTATAGACAGACGAACGGCAATTCATCTTTTAACAAAAATGGATTCCGGTATCTCATAGAAGAATATAAGAATATAAGAAAAATATCCCTGCGGAAATCGGACATATGGAGACAGGCATATTATGAGCGGCTGTTCAGACAGACTGTGGGGCGGTTTCAGCGGATGGCGGTAAGCGGCCGGTATTGGGAAGAAACAGAGGATGATATTCGGGCTTTGCGGAATATGCTCAGGAAGGCGGAGATGGATGGGGATTTTACACCGGATAAGTTAGATGAGGTAAACCGGAAAATTTATCATGAATTACAGAATGATTCCAGAATAATTTTTGAAAATGAGTGCAGAGTCTTTGAACCGAAGGTGAAAAAACTTCAGGCATTACGGAATTTTGTTGGAGATGGAGATGCAGTCATATTTGGCTGTGGAAAGTATGGGAGATATATATATGCTTTATTAGAGAGCCATATGCCTGAGCGGATAAAGGCCTTTTGTGATAACGATATGTCCTTATGGAATACTTCAATACAGGATATTCAGGTATATAAGCCGGAAGAGGCAGCAGAGCGCTATCGAAATTGCGGATACATAATCGCAAATGCGAAAAGTGCGGAAGTAATAAAAGAGCAATTATTGAAGTTGGGAATTACAGAAAGCAGAATTTTTGTATATCAACCTGATTTTGATGTACGGCTTTTTTTGATATAAGCAGAGGGGAAGAATATGACAGCAGAACAGTTGATACAGGAAATGCCAACGGGTTTGATCAAATGGTATGATTTTGAAAAGGAAAGCAGTGTTTTGTATGTAACAGCCGGTCAGACAGAAGATGCGGCAATGCTGCGCGCTTTGTCAGAATATGATGTGCATTTGGATTGCTGTACACCGGAAGAACTTGGAGGCTTAGTGGAGGGACAAAGTTACGACTATGCGCTTATCATGTCGGCGGTAGAAAGGACCGGCAGCGCAGGTGCGGCAGCAAGACTGCTTGGAATGGTCCGGCGCTTTTTAAAAGACAATGGTACACTTCTTCTCGGTATGGATAATCGTTTGGGAATTCGATATTTCTGTGGCGACAGAGATTTTTATACAGGGCACAGTTTCGATGGTATCGAAAATTATACCGGAGGCAGTATGACGTCATTTGATCATATTGCAGGGCGCAGTTTTGCCAAAGCAGAGATCATGGAGATGCTTGAACAGGCGGGATTTGCATATCACAGGTTTTATTCGGTATTTCCGCTATTGCTTGCCCCGCAGTGTCTGTTCGCAGAAGATTATATGCCGACGGAACAACTCGATATAAGGATATTTCCTCAGTACAACTATCCGGACACTGTGTTTTTGGAAGAAGAGCAACTGTATGATACATTGTTAAAGAATGGTCTGTTCCATACGATGGCAAATGGATTTTGGATTGAATGTCCTGTTGATGGCAGGTTTTCCAATGCAAAACAGATTACAATGTCCATGAACAGAGGAAAAGAAAATGCCATGTTTACCATTATCCGCGGAGATAATAAGGTAGAAAAAAAATCTGTATACAAAGAAGGATGCAGCAAAAATAGAAAACTGAAAGACAATAATATTTATCTTGCAGAACATGGCGTTCATGTGGTAGAAGCAGAGTTGGAAAAGGACAGTCTTGTTATGCCATACATAGACGGATTGTCTGCCTTGGAATATATGAGAAAATTAGCTTTGGAAGACAAGGAGCTTTTTTTAAAATGCCTTGATGAACTGTGGGAAATGATTCTTTCCTCTTCCGAACATGTGGCATATTCAGAAATTGACTGGGATAATTTTGAGCCATATTGGGGGAAAAAGAAGGCAGATGATCCATTAAGGGACAGGTGGAAAAAGAAAGCAAATGGTACGAAAGAAGAGCAGGACAGCCTTGGTGTGATTTTAAAGAGGGGATATATAGATCTTGTGCCTTTAAATTGTTTTTGGATCGACGAAAAATTTGTTTTTTATGATCAGGAGGTATATGTGGAGAATCTCCCGGCCAAGGTTATTTTGCTCAGGACCATTGACCTGATTTTTTCAAATGCCTGGCAGATTCATCAGGCATGGTCCATTAATGAAGTAAAAGAGCGGTACGGGCTGAAGGAATGCAGCGAACTGTTCTATAAGTTTATCAGTAAATTTTTGGACAATCTGCGTAATGATGGGATTTTAGGGATTTATCACAAGCAGGTAAGAAAAAATGCGGGTACATTGAATGCGAACCGTCAGCGTATGAATTATTCTGCAGATGTTTATGAGAAACTATTCAGAGATATCTTCAGGGGAGCCGAGAACCGCAGTTTGTATTTATTTGGTTCCGGGACATTTGCAAGGAGGTTTCTGTCACAGTTTGCCAATGATTATACGATTGCAGGAATTATTGATAATGATTCGGAAAAATGGGGATTGCAGTTTGAAGGATTCGAAATATATTCGCCTGAAATCTTGAAGGGTCTGGAGGTTGGAACATACAAGGTCATCATCTGTATTAAGAATTACATAGCGGTTATGCGCCAATTGCAGGAAATGGGAATTTCAGATTTGGGAATATATGACAGCAGTATTGTGTATCCAAGAAAAGAGAAACAGATTGCGGCAATGGATACTGGTAAAAACGTTGAGAAAAAAAAGTATCATACAGGTTATATTGCCGGGGTGTTCGATTTATTTCATGTGGGGCACCTCAATATGTTCAGGCGTGCAAAAGAACAGTGCGATTACCTGATTGTCGGTGTGGTGACGGACGAGGGTGTTATACGGGATAAAAAGACCATGCCGTATATACCTTTTGAAGAAAGGATTGAAATCGTCCGTGCCTGCCGGTATGTAGACGAAGTGGTCGAGATACCACCGGAACGAAGCAATACGGATGAGGCGTATCGAAGATATCAGTTTGATGTACAATTTTCCGGAAGCGATTATGAGAATGATGCAGGCTGGCTGGCTAAGAAGGAGTTTTTGCGGAAGAATGGAGCGGACATGGTATTTTTCCCATATACACAGTCTACAAGTTCAACAAAATTAAAATCATTAATCGAAAAGAAGTTGTTATGATAAGCATAGACATGAACTGTTGCCGGACAGAAGGAGATTCCAATGAAGATATACTGTTCATCATGGGGGATGATAAATCCGAGAAAACCTCAAAAGCAAATACAAATGATGAAAGAAGCAGGATTCCATGGAGTTTTTATTGACTTGGAAAATTATGCGGATGAGACTTTTTCAGCCGATCAGGCGCTTTCTGCTATCAGGAACCAATGTATCAAAACAGGAATTGCGTGTGATATCGTGCGGAAGCAGTCTGTAAAAACACAGGCTGTTACGGCACAGAAAGAAAATAATTTTAAAATGGGTGCCCTGAGTCTGATTAAAAACGACGCCATTGACCATAACGGTCATTATATTCGTGGAAAATGTAGCGATGCAGTAGAGTTATCGCGTTACATAGAGAATCTAAATACATCAGTGGGATATGAAAAGTACGGTTTTTGTCTTGATATAGGGATATGTAATATGCTCAGACAGAATATGTATGATTTTATCATGAACTTTGGCCCCAAAATAAAGGCGGTCATATTGAGAGATAATGATGGGTATAACGATAGTGCCCTCCTGCCCTATACAAGCGCTGAGAAAGGTGGACCGCATACGGATTGGCTGAATCTCATTCGTGGCCTGCGGGAGATTGAATTTGACGGAACGCTGATTATGGATTTTTCTCGCACAGCGATTACTTTTCCGGTGCTGCTGCGAGATTCGCTTTTGCCAATGGCTCATTCCATAGCAGAATATTTTAAATGGCAGATATCTATGAAAGCGGTTTTAAAAAAGTATAATGAGCGTGTGCTTTTTGGAGCAGGAAATATGTGCAGAAATTATATGAAATGCTATGGAGAGGAGTTTCCACCGCTCTTTACTTGTGACAATAATGAGAAACGATGGGGCGAACGGTTTGCTGGACTGGAAGTTAGGCCGCCTGAAGCGTTGAGGGAACTTCCACCCGATTGCGCTGTTTTTATATGCAATATATATTATAAAGAAATAGAAAAGCAGCTTCGGGACATGGGGGTTTCCAATCCGGTAGAGTATTTTAACGATGAGTATATGCCATCGTATTATTTTGACAGACTGGATTACTGGGAGGGAGAAATAAATGGTTGATATCGGCGTCCAGACAAAGAATATAGTCAATGACAGCCATCCAGAGGAAGGGTTTGCCATGATGAAACGCGCGGGATTTTCCTGTGCGGATTTCAGTTTGAATGACTATCTTATGAACACATCTATTTACCAGTCCGAACTGAATTCTTTTTTCGACAAATCGCTTCAGGAATTAAAAGAATTCTTTACTCCACACAAAATGGGAGCAGAAGCAGCTGGCATTAAAATCAATCAGCTGCATATGCCATATCCGATGTATGTACCGGGAGCTGATCAAAAGGTCAATGATTATCTGTGGGAACAGGTGGCGCCAAAGAGCATGGTAGTGTGCGGTTTTTTGGAATGTAAATATATCGTTATTCATGGATTTAAGCTTGTGCAGTTTATCGGAACAGAAGATGCGGAGTGGAAAGAAACAGAAAAGTTTATAGATTCTATAGCGCCATGTGCAAAAAAAATGGGAATTACGATATGTATTGAAAATTTATATAATGGCAGAGGCAGTCATCTTACGGAAGGGCCCTGCTGTGATGCCAGAAAGGCGGTGGCGCGTATTGACAGAATCAATGAGAAATATGGTGCGGAGGTCCTGGGATTTTGTTTTGATACGGGGCACGCTAATCTTATGGGGATTGATTTTGAACATTTTATCACTATATTGGGAAAGCGTCTGAAGGTGCTGCATATTCATGACAATGATGGAGTCGGGGATCTGCATCAAATACCGTTTACCTTTTCCAGAGGGCGCGGGAATTCTTCTTCAACAGATTGGGATGGGTTTATCAGAGGACTTAAAAATATTGATTTTGATGGCGTGCTGAGTTTTGAGACGGCACCGGCATTATCTGTATTTCCGGAGATAATGAAGCAAGAGGTACTCAAATTTATTGCAAATATCGGAGCGTATTTTGCGGGAGGAGTACAAGGGTTTTAAACTACGGTTATATTTGTGATGTTTGATTTATTTGCAAGATTTTCAGTAACAAAGGCTTCGATGACAGAAGAATCATAGTCAGCCATATCTGCATTGGCAGGAGCAATTGCCTGACAGATAGGCCGATAAGATTAATAAGGGAAAAATTGGTATGCCTTTGAGAAAACCCTATTTAAACGGATAATTTAGAAGCATTGAGAAGCTTGCTTGCAGCTTCTCAAAGTTCGCCGACTGCTATGCCATGTGTTTTTAACAATGCGCGCAGCTTTATGTTTTCGGAGTTGGCTGCCAGAAGCTGGGAATCTTTCTTTTGCAGTTTCAAATTCAGCAGGGCGGTCTCGTCTTGCAGTTTCTTTTGGAATTCAGCTGTCATTTTGCCAGTCAGCTTAGCAGTAACTTCGTTAGTCACTTTAGCAGTAACTTCATCGGTCACTTTAGCGGTCACACGTTCTGTTATCTCGTCTTCCATATCGCTGTAGGAAGGAATGATTGGCGTCAGCATTTTTGTTACCTCCTCATGTAGTTCCGGATTTTGTATGAGTATCTGGTCGGCGGCCATCCGGATATAATTGATATAATCTTTGTATTGCCGCTGTGTAATATTTCTTTCCAAAAGTTCGTCTTTTAATATAATTATAATCTTATTTACGAACATTGTCAATTCTTTTTGTGTTACGGGATTTCTTTTTACATTGAGGCGTGGGCGGAAGCGCAGGAGCGTAAAAGGAAGAAAAAGTGTCAGGTGATTTTCGCGAATCTGTTGGAGAGAATAATTCTGAACTTTGACGATTGTAACGGTATACAGGATTTGTGATGTGCTGGAAAGGTGGATTCTGCAGGCGCTTTTTTCTGAAACAGTGCCGTTACTATCAAGATGTAAAATGATGGAGGCTGGAAAACGGAGAGTATAGGGACTGTTCCTATCTGCATCAATGCCCTGTGCGGCATTCGTCTGTTCTTCTTTCGAGACGCCATATAGAAGCGCGATATGGGTATCGTATTCAAACATACGGAAGGACAGGTATTCATCCTTTTCGGTTTGACATTCCAGATGATAGAGATCGGTTCCGACAATCCGCTTGACGACATCGGCAAAAATGGAAGAAAGATTTTGAGGAGCGGATTTTCCGGGCGCAGCATATTCTGCGGCGAGCAGTTCCACCGAAGTATCTTTCGGATATTCTTTTCCGAAAATGTGCTTCAAAAGCGGAAAAAGCTGTTCGGGCATATGATGAATGATTGATTTGAGAATGCTGTCCCATAATTTTTGTGCAGGCGGAGAAGAGAATTGGCTGTGTGTAGAATTGCTGTTCATAAAACGGACCCTTTCATGATATGGCAGGATAAAAATCCTGTAATCGATAAAAAATAGACAGGCAGAAGCCCCACAGATTGGTGAAAAAAGCATCGTCACTTTTTATGAAATAAAGTGTATCATTTTAAAAGGAGAAAAGCAATGTTTTTCTGATAAATTTTTGAAATTCTAATGAAGAACTTCTTATAAAGAGTCTCATAAAAAATTCCATAAAAATTTCATGGAGTTCTGTGAAAACGTATTCTCAATGCCTTTTTATCAGCCTGCGACATTTGGGCCGCAGGCCCAATATTCGCAAGACGAATAAATTCGTCTATGAAAAATCTTTGATTTTTCAATCTAATAACCATGCCTTCTCTCAACCTGCGAGTTTGGGCACAAGCACAAACTTGCGGTTGAAAAATCTTTGATTTTTCAACCTAATAACCATGCCTTCTCTCAACCTGCGAGTTTGGGCGCAAGCACAAACTTGCGGTTGAAAAATCTTTGATTTTTCAACCTATGCTACATACAAATACATAAAGATAAAATGACAAATGCTCCCGCCCATAACGAATAGATGAAAAATCTCATGGGAACCGAAATACTGATGTCTGCTGTTAAAGAGCGGCAGCTTTAAAGCATAGATGACACCGCCCACCGTGTAAATAATACCGCCGGCCAACAGCCAGAGAAAAGCGCTGTGGGGAAGCGTGTTCCACAATTGTCCGAAAACGCCGAGGCAGACCCAGCCCATAGCGATGTAAATAACGGAAGAAAACCATTTCGGGCAGGTGATCCACAAAGCCTTGACCAGCATTCCGATGACAGCGATCGTCCAGACAACGGCTAAAAGCGTGTATCCAAGCCGGCCGCCGAGAACGATCAGACAGACAGGTGTATAGGAGCCGGCGATCAGCACGAAAATCATCATGTGATCGATTTTGCGGAAAATCTTTAAAATCCGGTCTTTTACCGTGACACTGTGATAGAGCGCGCTTGCGCCGTATAATGAGATCATGCTGAGCATAAAGACCGCCATTGCAAAAAATGCGGTAAAGCCGTCCGAAACGGCCGCTTTTATCAAAAGGGGTGTGGAAGCAAAAACCGCCAGCATCATGCCGATAAAATGAGTAATAGCGCTTCCGGGTTCACGAATTGTTATTTGCATAATATCTCCTCCTTCTCTTCATTTTTGAAAAATACATGAATAAACACAACAAGTAGTTTTAAAAACTACATATAACATATATCAACTCTACACCTTATAATATGCAAAGTCAATATAAAAGATACAATCTCTGCAAATTTCTGCAAATTTTCAAAAAATCTTCAGAAAATCTAAAAAGAATGACGTGTAAAATGGTTTGTGATAAAATGTTTCTGGCTGAAAATGTGAAAAACTTTGAAATGAGGATTTGAGTATGGAGTCGCACAAAATTCTGCTCGTTGAGGACGATGCCGAAATCAGCGAGATGCTAAAAAATTACCTGACTGCAGAGAACTATGACGTGGCCTGCGCCTTTGACGGGCAGGAAGCATGCAGGCTGTTCGATGCCGCTTCATTCAGTCTTGTGCTTTTGGACCTGATGATACCAAAAGTAAGCGGCATGGATGTGCTGCAGCATATCAGACGAAGCAGTTTTGTACCGGTCATTATTTTGTCGGCAAAGGATACGGAAACGGATAAAACGCTGGGGTTGGCATTGGGAGCGGATGACTATATTACGAAACCTTTTTCCGTTGTGGAAGTTCTGGCGCGGATCAGGGCGAACATACGCAGGACGACGCAGTATGACGGCGCTTTGGCAGCGGTGCCTTCCGTTCGGGCTTCGGAAAAAGCTGTGGATACAGAGGAAGTTCTCACTGTAGGGGAATTGATGATGAATCTGTCCGATTATACGTTGACCAAAAGCGGAAAGGCGGTGGAACTGACTGCAAAGGAGTTTGAAATTTTGAAACTGCTCATGCAGAACCCTAAAAAAGTCTACACAAAAGAGCAGCTTTATTCTCTTGTGTGGAACGATGCCTATCTGGGGGATGAAAACGCCGTCAATGTGCATATCAGCAGGTTAAGAAATAAAATCGAGGATGATTCCCGCAATCCCAGGTATGTTTTGACGGTTTGGGGGATTGGGTATAAGTTGGGGAGTTGAAGGAGAGATTGGTGGTTCGGGCGTCCGGGCAGCGTATCGTTCCTTTGGAGGCACGCTTGCGCTCCGCGAAAAGACG
>CAMWXB010000011.1 GCA_947178125.1 uncultured Lachnospiraceae bacterium
AGGAACCATACACCACCCTGCCCGGCGGCTGAACCGTTATAAAAAGAAAAAGCAGGCAAGAACCGCCTTGACAATTCCATTTTCCCAATACTATAATAGGCTCAGTATTTATATGTAAAGGCATTGAAGAAGACAGTACCTGTTTTTTCAAAATCACAGCGAGCCGGTGACGGTGCAAGACCGGTATGAGTAGGGAATCAGGGAATATCACTTCCGAGCTTTGGCCCGAACCTTTAAGGAGCAGTAGGAGCCGACGGCATTCCGCCGTTACCGGAAACCGTATGATATCCGCCCTGACAGCCGGGAGATGGGATGGAAGGGAGTGGTTGTTCGTACGTTGTAACAGGTGGTGAAACGAGCGCATGGAACCTCGTCCTTTTACGGGACGGGGTTTTTTTATGCACAGGGGATGAAGATTTTCTAATGAGCCATTTTTCACAAGTTAAGAAAGGAGCGTATTTATGTATCAGAAAGTTGATACCAGCCTGAATTTTGTAGACAGAGAGAAAGAAGTAGAACTTTTCTGGAAAGAGAACGATATCTTCCGGAAGAGCATGGATTCCCGGAAGGAGGGGCCGACCTATACCTTTTATGACGGACCGCCGACCGCGAACGGAAAGCCCCATATCGGTCATGTACTGACCCGTGTTATCAAGGATATGATTCCGAGATACCGCACGATGAAGGGGTATATGGTTCCCCGGAAAGCAGGATGGGATACACACGGGCTTCCGGTGGAACTGGAAGTGGAGAAATTATTGGGTCTGGACGGCAAAGAGCAGATAGAAGAGTACGGCCTTGATCCTTTTATCAGCAAGTGTAAGGAGTCCGTCTGGAAATATAAAGGCATGTGGGAAGATTTCTCCGGGACCGTCGGATTCTGGGCGGATATGGATGACCCTTATGTGACGTATCACGATGATTTTATCGAATCCGAGTGGTGGGCTTTGAAAC
Source organism: uncultured Lachnospiraceae bacterium (assembly GCA_947178125.1). Taxonomy (GTDB): domain Bacteria; phylum Bacillota; class Clostridia; order Lachnospirales; family Lachnospiraceae; genus UBA3282. The sequence continues at coordinate 955 of CAMWXB010000011.1, forward strand.
AGATCTGGGATAAAGGATTATTGTACAAAGGATTTAAGATTGTGCCTTACTGTCCACGCTGCGGGACACCGCTTTCTTCCCATGAAGTAGCGCAGGGATATAAGGCGGTAAAAGAACGTTCAGCAGTAGTCCGCTTTAAAGTAGTAGGGGAAGATGCGTATTTCCTCGCATGGACGACGACACCCTGGACACTGCCTTCCAATGTGGCGCTTTGCGTGAATCCGAACGAAACTTATGTGAAGGTAAAAGCGGCGGATGGCTATGTTTATTATATGGCGGAAGCACTTCTCGATAAAGTACTGGGAAAACTGGCGGAAGAAGGAAAGCCGGCCTATGAAGTGCTGGAAAGCTATGTGGGAACGGATTTGGAGCGCAAGGAGTATGAGCCTTTGTTCGCCTGTGCAGGAGAAGCGGCTGCGAAACAGCATAAGAAAGCGCATTTTGTGACCTGTGACACTTATGTTACGATGACGGACGGTACCGGAATCGTTCATATCGCACCGGCTTTCGGTGAGGACGATGCGCAGGTGGGACGGAAATATGACCTGCCTTTCGTGCAGTTCGTCAACGGCAAGGGTGAAATGACGGAGGAGACGGCTTATGCCGGCATGTTCGTCAAGAAAGCTGACCCGGAGATTTTAAAAGACCTGGATAAAGAGGGAAAACTGTTCGACGCACCGAAATTCGAGCATGATTATCCGTTCTGCTGGCGCTGTGACACACCGCTCATTTACTATGCCCGTGAATCATGGTTCATCAAGATGACAGCGGTCAGAGACGACCTTGTGCGCAACAATAAGACGGTCAACTGGATACCGGAATCCATCGGTGAAGGCCGGTTTGGCAACTGGCTCGAAAATATCCAGGACTGGGGCATCTCCCGTAACCGTTACTGGGGCACGCCTTTGAACGTATGGGAATGTGCGGACTGCGGCCATATGGAATCCATCGGTTCCAGAGAAGAACTGGCCGAAAGGAGCGGCAATCCGCAGGCGAAAACGGTAGAACTGCACCGTCCTTATATCGACGAAATCACGATGACCTGCCCGAAATGCGGCAAGACGATGAAGCGCGTGCCGGAAGTAATCGACTGCTGGTTCGATTCCGGCGCAATGCCTTTTGCGCAGCATCATTATCCGTTTGAAAATAAAGAACTGTTCGAGAGCCAGTTCCCGGCGCAGTTCATTTCGGAAGCAGTGGACCAGACAAGAGGATGGTTCTATTCTCTGATGGCGGAATCGACGTTGTTATTCAATAAGGCTCCTTTTGAGAATGTTATCGTGCTCGGCCATGTGCAGGATGAAAACGGTCAGAAGATGTCCAAATCCAAAGGAAATGCAGTAGATCCGTTCGAGGCGCTCGCGACCTACGGCGCGGATGCGATCCGCTGGTATTTCTATATCAATTCGGCCCCCTGGCTTCCGAACCGGTTCCATGGCAAGGCGGTACAGGAGGGACAGCGTAAGTTCCTGGGTACTTTGTGGAATACCTATGCCTTTTTTGTACTGTATGCGAACATCGATAACTTCGATGCGACGAAATATACGCTGGATTATGAGAAACTTCCGGTCATGGACAAATGGCTGCTGTCCAAGCTGAATACGGCAGTCAGGGAAGTGGATGATGATCTGAATGAATATAAGATACCGGAAGCGGCCCGCGTTCTGGACAATTTCGTGGATGAAATGAGCAACTGGTATGTCAGAAGAAGCAGAGAGCGTTTCTGGGCAAAAGGCATGGAGCAGGATAAGATCAATGCCTATATGACATTGTATACGGCGCTTGTGACCATCAGCAAATGTGCGGCGCCTATGGTTCCGTTTATGACAGAAGAGATTTATCTGAATCTGGTAAAGAGCATCGATAAAGATGCGCCGGAGAGCATCCACCTGTGTGATTTCCCGACGGCGGATGAAGCGCATATCGACAGGAAGCTGGAAGAGGATATGGAAGAAGTCCTGAAAATTGTCGTTATGGGGCGTGCGGCCCGCAATGCGGCCAATATCAAGAACCGTCAGCCAATCGGAACGATGTTCGTCAAAGCGGAGCATACGCTCGGCGATTTCTATCAGGAGATCATCAAAGACGAGCTGAATGTCAAAGAAATCAAGTTCACAGATGACGTCAGGGAATTTACGAGTTACAGCTTCAAGCCGCAGCTTCGTACGGTCGGGCCGAAATACGGCAAGCAGCTTAGCGGCATTCAGAAATATCTGGGCGGCGTTGACGGCAATCAGGCAATGGATGAATTGAATGAAAAAGGCGTTCTGAAATTCGACGTTGACGGTGTGGAGATCGCGCTGGCAAAGGATGACCTGCTCATTGAGATGGCGCAGAAGGAAGGCTATGTATCCGAGGCGGATAATACAATGACTGTCGTGCTGGATACGAATCTGTCGGAAGAACTGCTGGAGGAGGGCTTCGTTTATGAAGTTATCAGCAAAATCCAGACGATGCGTAAGGATGCGGATTTCGAGGTCATGGATCATATTAAAGTAGCAGTCTGCGATAATGAGAAGGTTGCTGCAATCGTTCGGAAGAACGAAGCGGTCATCGCTGACAAAGTACTGGCGGAAAGCATCGTGGAAAATGAAAGCCTGACCGTGTCCAAAGAGTGGAATGTGAACGGTGAGAAGGTCGTTATCGGGGTCGAAAAGGTGTAAAAGGAAAGGACATGGTTCTATATGGGAAACAGCGGATATGCCATCGGTGCGATACTGTCTGCGTTGTTGTTGACGGCCGGTGAGCAGCGAAACCGCATACAGGCTGCAGAGTCCGTTCCGGAAGAAGTACAGGAAAGTGCAGCCGCCACTGCAGAAGAAACACAGGAAAATGCAGTTGATTACGGGGTATCTCCGTTGTCCTGTGATCTGTCGGACCTTCCCCCGATGAAGAACGAAATATATGCGGTATGGGAAGATAAAATTTATTTCCGGCAGTATTCGGATGAAGATATCGAGGATGGGGCATTATGGGCGGATTTTAGCCCGGCCCCGGATACCGAAAAGGAATTGATGTGCATGGAACCCGACGGAAGTGTGGTTCAGGTTGGTACAGATCACGGATGCGGCTCCATGTTTATTGTGGATGCCAGAATTTACTCCCAAAGTCTTTCGAAAGAAAATGGTTATCGAGTATACTCCTGTGCGTTAGATGGAAGCGACAGGGTGACGTATCAGGCCGAGCAGGCGCTTGCTGTAGAAAGCGGCTGGATCATTTGCGGAACGGACCGGGATGGACTTTCCTGTATCGATACGCGGACTGGTCAGGAACGGTTTTTGACGGATGCTTATGCAAGGTTTCTGGGTGCGGACGGGGAACGGGTCTTTTTCTATGGATATCAGGTGAATGATGAGACTGGAACGGATGAATTGACATTGTATTCCGCTGATTATGAAGGAAATGTCTCGGTGCTTCGGATGTTCACCCGCGAGGAATATATTGATATCGTTGGTGATGCATACATTTATCAGTATGCGATGACCATTCAAAATTTTATGATTGTCGGCGATACACTTTATTTTTCCGTGGGTTCTTATAACGGAAATGCGAAGATGTATTCAGGCGGACCGATTTACAGCATGAGACGGGATGGAAGCGGCTGTAAGGTAGAAACGGTTTCCTATGACCAGTTTTTCTATTTATATGATGATGGCGGAAACAGTGTCATTTATTATAGAGGAAACGAGGCGTATGGGGAGTCTGTGGGAGATGAACCGGGGCGATGCGTCACTTTATACGGAGAAGCACCGCCGGATGTTGTTCCGTGGCTTTCTTACGCAGGCTATGATGAGCCCTGCATACAGGGAGCCATCGATGCAATACTGTTCTATCCGGATACATCGGGAGTCTGTTATGTGCTCCTGTCGCAGGAAGAGAGCGAAGCACTTGCCATCGGCACATATGTGGACGGCAATTATGTACAGCGCATCAGCGATATTGAATATGCCGGGGGAAGATTGTTCTTTACCGTTACTGACCTGACGTATAATCCGAATGAAAGCATTGGCTGGAGGGATTCTTATGACCGGGGCAGGAGTGTGTGCTATTGCAAGGACCTGGACAGCGGAAATATCAGGATACTTTATGAATATTGAGCGGGAGATAACAAAAAATATTGTTTCAAGTAAATATTTGAGCAGATTTGTGGTAGTCAAAAAGGAAAATTCGTACTATAATAGGCTAAGCGGCATCTTCCAGATAATGGCTGCGTAAAGCAATAAGATGCCGCTTAACCGAAAGTTGCCATGCGGCAACTTCCAGAAAAAGAGCTATGCGGAACAATGCGATGCCGCTTAGCCGAAAATTGCATAACCGTAATGAAGGAGGCAGATAAATGCAAAAGAAAGCAATGAAGTTCGACACGGAGATGTTCAAGAGAAGTGTGCTGTATAATGTTAAGACCCTTTATAGAAAGACATTGGAAGAGGCGACTGACCAGCAGATTTTTCAGGCAGTATCCTATGCGGTGAAAGATGCCATTGTAGATCAGTGGTTAGCAAGCCAGAAGGAATATGATAAGCAGGACCCCAAGATGGTGTATTATCTGTCTATGGAATTTCTGATGGGACGTGCCCTTGGCAATAACATGATCAACCTGGGCGCATACAAGGTGTTTAAGGATGCGTTGGAGGAACTGGGAATCGATATCAATGTCATAGAGGATCAGGAGCCGGATGCGGCGCTCGGTAACGGCGGTCTTGGAAGACTGGCGGCTTGTTTCCTGGATTCTCTGGCAAGTTTGGGATATGCGGCATACGGCTGCGGTATCCGTTACCGTTACGGTATGTTCAAACAGGAGATCAGGGACGGTTATCAGATAGAAGCGCCGGATGACTGGTTAAAGGATGGAAATCCGTTCGAACTGCGTAGGCCGGAGTATACTAAAGAAGTAAAATTCGGCGGTTATGTCAATGTTTATGTAGATGAGAACGGCAGAAGCAATTTCAGACAGGAAGGCTATCAGTCGGTAAAAGCGATTCCTTATGATATTCCGATCGTTGGCTATGGCAATGGTATCGTTAATACGCTTCGTATCTGGGATGCGGAGCCGGTAGAGTGTTTCCATCTGGATTCTTTCGATAAAGGCGATTACCATAAGGCGGTAGAGCAGGAGAACCTTGCGAGAAACATCGTAGAAGTGCTTTACCCGAATGATAATCATTATGCAGGAAAGGAACTGCGCTTAAAACAGCAGTATTTCTTTATTTCCGCCTCCGTACAGGAAGCTGTTGAAAAATATATGCGGAAGCATGATGATATTAGAAAATTCCATGAGAAGGTAACGTTCCAGCTGAATGATACGCACCCGACGGTGGCGATTGCGGAACTGATGCGTATTTTGATGGATGAATATTATCTGACATGGGAAGAGGCATGGGAAGTTACGACGAAGACCTGTGCTTATACAAATCATACGATTATGGCAGAAGCGTTGGAGAAATGGCCGATTGAACTGTTCTCCAGACTGCTTCCCCGTGTATATCAGATTGTAGAAGAGATTAACCGCAGATTCGTAGCGCGTATCGAGCAGATGTATTCGGGTAATCAGGAGAAAGTGCGTAAGATGGCGATCATCTATGACGGTCAGGTGAAGATGGCGCATCTTGCCATCGCGGCAGGTTACTCCGTAAACGGCGTTGCGAGACTGCATACGGAAATCCTGAAGAATCAGGAATTGAAAGACTTTTACGAAATGATGCCGGAGAAATTCAACAACAAAACAAACGGCATCACACAGAGACGTTTCCTGTTACACGGCAACCCGCTTCTTGCGGACTGGGTAACGGCACATGTGGGAGACGACTGGATTACCGATCTGCCTAAGATCAATAAGCTGAAAGTCTATGCGGATGATGAAAAGGCACAGCAGGAGTTCATGAATATCAAGTATCAGAACAAAGTGCGTCTGGCAAAATACATCCTGGAGCACAACGGCATTCAGGTAGACCCGCGTTCCATTTTCGATGTGCAGGTCAAGAGACTGCATGAATATAAGCGCCAGCTGCTGAACATCCTGCATGTTATGTATTTATACAATGAGTTAAAGGAACATCCGGATATGGAATTTTATCCGAGAACCTTTATCTTCGGTGCAAAGGCGGCGGCAGGCTACCGCAATGCGAAACTGACGATCAAGCTGATTAATGCAGTGGCGGATGTAGTCAATAATGATGCGGCCATTAATGGAAAAATTAAAGTTGTATTCATTGAAAATTACCGCGTTTCCAATGCGGAAATGATTTTTGCGGCGGCAGACGTATCCGAACAGATTTCAACGGCCAGCAAGGAAGCATCCGGTACGGGTAATATGAAGTTCATGTTGAACGGTGCGCTGACGCTCGGAACGATGGACGGCGCGAACGTAGAAATCGTGGAAGAAGTTGGACAGGAAAATGCTTTCATTTTCGGTTTGAGTTCCGATGAAGTCATCAAGTATGAGAATTATGGCGGATACAGCCCGATGGATATCTTTAACAATGATCCTGATATCAGGAAAGTTCTGATGCAGTTGATCAACGGAACTTATTCACCGAATGATCCTGAGTTATTCAGAACGTTATATAACTCTCTGCTGAACACACTGAGCACTTCAAAGGCGGATACCTATTTTATCCTGAAAGATTTCAAGCCTTATGCAGAAGCGCAGCGGAAAGTAGAGAAAGCATACAGAGATGAAAAAGGCTGGGCGAGAAGCGCGATTTTGAATGTGGCATGTTCCGGCAAATTCACTTCTGACAGAACCATTCAGGAATATGTGGATGATATCTGGAAACTGGATAAAGTTGTTATACCTGAGAAAAAAGAGAAATAAGCGGATTAAGTAAGAATAAGTAAGAAAGAGACGGTCAATGAGCGGCCGTCTCTTTTTTTGTGCATATGTCCAGTGAGTACAGGCTCTTGAAATGGCTGTCCTATTGTCAGTGTTGCACAAGTGCGCAACCAAAATTGCACAAAAATGTGTCAAAATTGTTTATACTTCACAACAGGTTTTGGTGTTTTTCTAAGAGGCGGTCAATAGTCTTTGTGCATTTTTTTATTTATAATTATTTTATAAAGTTTTTTTTATGAATATTAACAAAAAATAAAGAATCGTAGGAGCGCAACCAATGATTGCTCAATAAATCGAGAGCAGGCTGCAACAGTGATTCGGGAAGGGAGAGGGTTACATGAAAAAGAAGGCGGAAACGAAAAAGTATAAAGCACCGTTTCTGAAAACAGTCAAAAAGCATTGGATGCTGCTTCTGATGCTGGCACCGGCTCTGCTCTATGTCATTATATTTAACTACATACCGATGACGGGCATTGTTCTGGCATTTAAGAAGTACCAGTACGCAGGAGGTATTTACGGTTCGCCGTGGAATGGGTTGGACAATTTCAAAGCGCTCATGATTTCGGGAAAGCTTGGACAGGTAACGCGCAATACGCTGCTTTACAATATTGCATTTATCTTTCTGGGCGTTGTCTGTGAGATGGGAAGCGCGATTCTGTTAAATGAGCTGACGAACAAATATTTTAAAAAGACAGCACAGTCGTTCATGTTCCTGCCGTATTTTATCAGCTGGGTTGTAGCAGGTGCGATCATGTACAACATTTTCAATTATGAAAGAGGTGTATTCAACCATATTTTGACATGGCTCGGTCTGAATCCTTTTGACCTCTATAATAAACCGGCTGCATGGCCGCCGGTCCTGATTTTCTTAAAACTCTGGAAGGGCACCGGATATGGTTCCGTTGTTTATCTGGCGGCAATCACGGGGCTGGACCAGGAAATGTTCGAGGCAGCGGCAATCGATGGAGCCAACGCATGGCAGAGAATCCGCTATCTGACCATTCCGTCCCTGAAACCGACCATGATGATCATGGTGCTTCTGGCTATCGGAAATATTTTCCGCGGCGACTTCGGATTATTCTACCAGACCGTAAAGAGCAGCGCTCTCTTACAGCCGATGACGGATATTATCGATACCTATGTATTCCGTCTGTTGATTGATACGGGCGATATCGGCGTATCTGCAGCAGCGGGTCTTTATCAGTCAATCCTTTGCCTGATTACCATTACGCTTTGTAACAAGCTGGTCAAGAAGGTCAATCCGGATTACGCATTATACTAAGGGGGTGGAGATTGTGTCAAAAGTTATGGTAAAGCAGAAACATCATATGAGCAAAGATGAGCTTTCGGTCAATATTGTAGGGTATGTCGTAATCGGCCTTTTTGCACTGGTTTGTCTCCTGCCTTTTTATCTGATCATCGTGGCTTCCTTTACGGATGAAGCTTCCCTGATTCGGAACGGCTATCCGTTGATTCCAACGGATATCAGCATACAGAGTTACCAGCTGTGTCTGAAAAACCCGGTAGCGATTTTACAGGCATATGGAACGACGATAGGTATTACGGTGGTGGGAACTTTCCTGTCAGTGCTGCTTGCTACGATGACGGGGTATGTACTGTCTCGTCAGGATTTCCCGTGGAGAAATAAGTTTTCGTTTTTCTTCTTCTTTACAACGCTGTTCAGCGGCGGATTGGTACCGTGGTACATGATGTGTGTGCGGTATCTGAACTTTAAAAATTCGTACATTGCAATTATCCTGCCGTTGATGTTCTCGGTATGGAATATGATCATAGCCAAATCCTTTATGATGGGCATTCCGAGCGCGCTTACGGAATCCGCCAAGATTGACGGTGCAAACGATTTCGTCATCTATGTGAAGCTGATTCTTCCGTTAAGTAAACCTTTGATCGCAACGCTCAGCCTGTTCTCGGCGTTGGCATATTGGAATGACTGGTATAACTGTATGCTGTTCATGACTGATGAAAATAAGTTCATGCTGCAGTACTATCTGCAGAGAATATTAGGCAGCGCAGAAGCGATGAGAATCGTAGCGGAGAAATCCGGTATGGCGCTCCCGACGATTCCTCTGGAAAGTATGAAAATGGCGATGACCGTTATCGCAACAGGTCCTATCGTTCTGTTATATCCTTTCGTACAGCGTTACTTTGTAAAAGGCCTTACGATTGGTGCGGTCAAAGGTTAAAAAAGGATGTAATCCTTTTTTAACCGAAAGTTTTCGGCTATTAGCCGAAAACTTCCAGGCTTTGGCCGGAAACTTCCAAACGGAATGTTATTTACATATAAAATTAACATAAAAAAGGAGAGAAACTATGAAAAAGAAAAAAATCTTGTCGGTTACTTTAGCAACGTGTCTTGTGATGTCCACGCTGGCTGGCTGTGGTTCTTCGGGAGGGGATTCCGGAAGTTCTTCAGGTTCTTCAAGCTCATCGAGCAACAGTTCCTCAAGCAGCAGCGATAATGCGGCGGATTCTTCTGGTGATACTGCATCGGCGGTTTCCCTGGACAGCCTTCCCGCAGCAGTAGGAGAAGGAACGATCGTGGCATCCCCTGATTTCTATGCAGGAGTGGATTTAAGCGACCATTATACCGTAAATATGTATCTGATCGGTGACACGCCGAATGACTGGAATCGGATTCTTGATCTGACAAATGAATATCTTGAGCCATTTAATACAGATATCGCAGTCACCTTCATGAGCTGGAGTGATTATCAGACAATGTACTCCCTTGTGCTGGCAGGCGGCGAGCAGGTAGACCTGATCTTTACGGCACCCTGGTGCTATATGTATACAGAAGCGGCGAAGGGTTCTTTCTATGAATTGACGGATGACTTTATTGCAAACTGCATGCCTATGGCGAATAAATATCAGGATAAGGACAGTTGGAGTGAGACAACACTTTCCGGCAAAACGATTGCAGTACCTTCCAATGTGGCAGCAGCAATGGGTAAGATTGTGGCAATCCGCCAGGATCTGGCTGACAAATATGATATCAGCGAACTGAAAACATGGGAAGATTATATGAATTTTATGATCACGATGGGAGAGAAGGAAACACCTGAAAGCGGTATTTACGGTCTGGCTTCTTCCGTAGATAATAACGAACTCTGGGATGTATACCGTCAGCAGTATGATACATTCCTTGCACTGGACAGTGACTATTTTGATATGATCTATTCATGGGACGGCGATCTTCCGACAGTAGACGAAATTACAATGTCCTACGAAACAGACTGGTTCCGCGAATATGCAAAAGATATGAAGACATTGGCAGATGCAGGCTGCTGGAGCCGTAGTGCATTGACCAATACCGTAACAGATGATGATGCGTTCGGCGCATTGCAGGGTGCTTCCATCGCATGGAATGGCTCTGTTATCACTTATGTAAGACAGGCAGAGCAGAGTGAAGGCGTTCAGTGTGCACTTTATGATCTGACAACAGACCATTTTGTAGGCTGTGAAGCGTTCTCTAACAACGATATGGCAATCGCAGCGGGTTCCAAGAACCCTGAGCGTGCGGGAATGATTCTTGACCTGCTTAAATTCGATACCTATTTGAACAGATTGTGGATTCTCGGTATTGAAGGTGAACACTATACGATCGATGATGAAGGTTACTATACAGAATTGGATAAATCCAGTGACTTCGCGGCATATGCAATTTCCGCAGCCTGGGCTATCAAGAATGATGATCTGCATGAAGCAGGCGCTGACCCGCGTATGCAGGCGATTTCCGATGGATGGGCAGAGAGAGTAGAGAACAATCCGACAATTACCTTTGTATTTGATACGACACCGGTTGATTCTTATGTATCAGCTGTAAAGGTAGTATTAGATGATTATGTTCCGATGTTAGAGCTCGGTCTTGTAGATGATGTTGATGCAACACTGGATGAGATGATTCAGAAATGTTATGATTCCGGTCTGCAGACTGTAAAGGATGAATTTGCTGCTCAGTATGAAGCATGGTATGCTACCCGCTAGGAGCGTATAGCCGGTTGAAAGCCGATTGTGGCATGGAATGACGGCTAAAAAATAAAAACAGAGGGCTGCCGCGCGGCTAAATATTTTAGCTGGTGCGACAGTCCTTTTTTTCAAATCGGAAGGAGAGAAAAAAGGGCAATGAAAGCATATTTATCCGGCAGAGAGCCAAGATGTATGGAATGCTTTAACTTTGACTGGTATTTTTACCACTGTAAAAATTCTTATCACAGTGAAAACTCTGGTCAAAGGGAAAAAGAATTTGTTCCCGGCACATATGACGTGGAAGAATGTCAGAAAGTACAGCTTCCGCACGACTGGAGCCTTTTTTATCCGTTCGACGAACATGCGCCGTCCTGCGGCTCCGGCGGCTATGTTGAGACCGGAACCGGTTGGTACAGGAAACTGTTTAAGATCAGCGAAGACGTAACGGAGGGGGAAAAAATTTTTCTCCGCTTTGATGGTGTTTATATGTTGGCAAACGTCTGGGTGAATGGAAAAGAACTGGGACAGCATGTTTATGGATATACGCCTTTTGAATGGGAAATCACGCATCTCTTGAACGGGAAGGGACAGGATAATGTGGTGGATGTGCGGGTGGATAATTCCGTCCAGCCTGGTTCCAGATGGTATTCAGGTTCCGGCATTACGCGGAATGTGTGGCTTTACCGGGTGCAAAAAGCGCATATTCTGCCCTATGGCGTATGGATAAGACAGTCCGGGGTGTCGAAAGGACAGGCGAAGCTGCGGGTGGAGACAAGTGCTGCTCTGCCGTTTGGGATATTGAAAGCGGCGGATGAGGAGGAAGCGTTTTTGATAGAGACGACGATTTTGTCCCCACAGGGCAAAATCTGTGTGAAGGACAAAACAGGAGTGGTGCAGGATGGCGGCATGCGGCCCGATGCGGATTCGGACAGTGCACACAACGGAGAAGAAATGCCGAAAGAAGCCGTAGTCTGTCAGGAATTTACGATTGACGAGCCCATGCTCTGGTCGCCGGAGCATCCCTCTTTGTATGAGGTGGTCACGAAACTCTATCGGGGAGATGTTCTGCTGGATGAGGTGCACAGCCACACCGGGCTTCGTAGTGCAGTCTTTCATAAGGAAAAGGGGTTTTTACTGAACGGAGAAAAATGCAAATTGAACGGTGTCTGTATTCATCATGACGGCGGCTGTGCTGGAGCGGCGGTGCCGCCTGAAATCTGGGAGAGACGGCTGCGTAAACTGAAGGCAATGGGCGTCAATGCCATCCGCATGTCCCATAATCCGCCGGACCCGGAGCTCCTTGAATTGTGCGACAGGGAAGGTTTTCTCGTGATGGATGAGGCTTTTGATGAGTGGAAGATTCTCAAGGGAAAAGAATTTGGCAGCAATACGCATGAAAGCAGAGGATATTCGGAATGGTTCGAACAGTGTCATGAAGAAGACCTGCGGGCAATGCTTCTGCGAGACAGGAATCATCCCTGCATCGTAATCTGGAGCATCGGAAATGAAGTGCCGGATCAACAGCATCCTCAGGGATATCTTACGGCACGGCATTTGAAGGAAATCTGCAGAGAACTCGACCCGGACCGCGTCGTTACACAGGCGAACGACCAGATTTGTTCAGAGCCTTATCCGGCGAAAGAGGATTTCCTGAAGGAGCTGGATGTAGTCGGTTACAATTACGTCGGGAGATGGCGCGGCCGTGCGGAAACTTTTTATGACGAGGACAGGCGGGCGCATCCTGACTGGTGCATGATCGGCACGGAAAACGGCGGCATTGGCGGGATTCGGGGAGAGTATCCGATGAAAATGTCGGAACGCGCGGGCTGGTGGCGCCAGACTTATTGCGGTGCGCCGGTAAACGTCGGGAAACTGCTTCGTTATACGATGTCTCACGACTATGTGGCAGGAGACTTTATGTGGACGGGTATCGACTATCTGGGAGAAGCACACTGGCCGGAGCGGTCTTCCAGTGCGGGTGTGCTTGATACATGCGGCTTTGAAAAGGATGGTTATTATTTTTACCAGAGCATCTGGAAGCGGGACGTGCCGATGGTGCATCTGCTTCCCCACTGGAATCTGGACGTGGAGCCGGGAACTATTCTGCCGGTGCTCTGTTTTACGAGCTGTGACTGTGTAGAATTGTTCCTGAATGGGAAATCTTATGGAAAAAAGGCTTATGCTTATCCTGCATACGGTATGACGGAGGAATACGGGCATTTTGGCAGGCCGCAGATTCCGGTCAATACGGGCGACTTATTCCTGAACTGGGATGTGCCATACGAACCTGGCCGTATCGAAGCGGTCGGTTATTGCAACGGGCAGGAAGCGGTTCGCGAAATTGTGAGGACGGCAGGCACACCGGTGAAGATACAGGCGGCCTGTTATCAGGATAAACTTCCGGCGGATGGACAAAGTGTCGGTCAGATTGAAGTGGCGCTCGTGGATGCCGAAGGGAATTTCTGTCCGCAGGCGGACTGCATGGTTACTTTTACGGTGGAAGGACCGGCGGCGCTGCTTGGTGTGGACAATGGAAATCCGAGATGCCATGAAAGCATGAAAGGGAACCGGATATCTACTTTTCATGGAAAAGCTTTTGCTTTGGTACGCTCAGACGGCAATCCGGGAAGATGCGTTATTAAGGTATCAGCCGCCGGGCTTGCGGAAAGTGTTTCGCAGCTCTTGTTTGTGTGAAAATTTATCGGGGGGGGGTGGGAACATGACACAACAAGAAATTGCAAAAGCACTTGGTATATCAAAGACAACAGTCTCCAGAGCAATTTCCGGCAAAGGAAGAATCGGTGAAGAAACCAAAAATAAAATCCTGAAATATATGAAGGAGCATCAGGCCGAAGAAAATGGTATTGTGCCGACGCGGATGCTCGGTGTGGCCCTTCCCGCGGATAGTAATATCAATTCAAATCATTTTTTCTCGGAATGTTTATATGGCATATGCGAGGCGGCGGCTTACATGGATTATAATGTACTGGTCGTAAAAGTGACGGAAGGGGATATCTCCGAGATCATCAATGCGGTAGAAAAAAAGAAGATTGATGCGGTAATTCTGCTGCGGCGCATGGAAAATGATAAGGCAATGCGCTATCTGGATGGCGTGGAGTTTCCGGTAGGGCTTGCAGGACAGTGTGCCGATGAGGCTGTCATCAGTGTTGATATTGACAATAAAGGCGCGACAGAAGAAATGGTCACGATGATGATCGCAAAAGGTTTTCGACGTTTTGCACTGATATTGGAAGAAATCAATTATGTGGTGAACCGGGACCGATATAACGGCTTCATGGATGCGTTGATGAAGAGCGGCATATCGGAAAAGAAGCAGTATATTTATACGGGTAAGGTCTACGACAATGTACTGGAAATGGTCATGTCCGATATTCTGAACAATAAAACGGACTGCATCGTCTGCGGCGACGATGAATTGTGTGTGAGGATCATGTCCTGGCTGCAGGAGGAAGGCTACCGGATTCCGCGGGATATCGCAATCGTGTCGTTATATAACGGAAGTGCTTTGAGCCTGATGCGGCCGTCTGTTACGGCAATCGACACTTCTGCAAGAAGCGTTGGTGCGGAACTTGGAAAACAGGTATGCCATTTCCTGCAGGGAGAGAAGTACCGGAAGAACACATTGCTCAATTATGAAATTCTGATTCGCAGATCGACCGACAAAGTATAAAAGTGTGAAGAGAAGTTCTAAAGCTCGCAGCAAAGGCTGCTTCGCTGGTATGGAAAAAGAAAACCATGAAGAAAGGAAGGTATGAAAGTATGGGAACAAAAATGGCTTATGGCGTTGACCTTGGATGGCTCAGTCAGTTGGAGGCAAGAGGCATCCATTGGGTGGATGCGGAGAAAAAGAAAGTCGAGCCGCTTGCGGCAATGAAGGAAATGGGTGTGGATGCCGTGCGGTTCCGCATTTTCGTCAATCCGCCGAAAGATGCTTATTGGAGAAAGGACGAAAAGACCGTCTGTATGCTGGGATTCAGCGACGGGCAGAGCGTCCTTGAGGTATCGAAGAGAGTGAAGGAGGCAGGTATGAAACTGATGCTGGATTTCCATTACAGCGACCACTTTGCTGACCCGGAATATCAGGACATTCCGGAAGAATGGGCGCAGGATGATGCAGCGCAGCTTACAAAAAGGGTCTATCAGCATACAAAAGATGTTATGACATTGTTTGCAGAAAACGGCGTCACACCGGAATGGGTGCAGGTCGGCAATGAGATTAACCCCGGGCTGCTGTTGCCAATGGGCAGCAGAAAAGAGCACCCGGAACAGATGACGGCTTTTCTGAATGCCGGATATGATGCGGTGAAAGAGGTCTGTCCTTCCTGTCAGGTCATTACGCATCTTTCCTGCGGAAACTTTCCGGAACTCTGCGACCCTTTCTGGGAAGTATTCTTTGGAAACGGCGGCAAGACGGATATTCTCGGCTTTTCCTATTATCCGTACTGGTATGATATGATGAAAGAACATATGGAGAAAAAGCTGACAGAGCCTCTCTACAATCCGTTGACCTATTATGCGGAGCGTTACAGCAAGCCGGTCATGGTCGTAGAAGTGGGAGGTCCGGAAACGGATGCGGAAGGAACTTACGAACTTCTGTTGAATACGATGGAAGCAGTAAGACAGGTGCCTGGCGGACAGGGACTCGGCGTTTTCTACTGGGAGCCGGAAGTGGGAGCGGAGCTGCTTCCCGACAAATATCCGCTGGGAGCGGCAGTTGCGCTGGATGAGCATACGATTCAGTTCACGAGCGCGTTATCCGCTTATAAGGCATATAAAGAGAGCCATTAAATATTGAATCGACAGGGGCATGATCGCGGTCATGCCCTTTTCGTGTGATAGGAAATCGTTGTGACAGCGGTGTGTTTTTCCATTTGAAATCATAAATGAACCATTATATAATTTACCATAACAAATGATGTGAGGAATTTCTATGAAAAAGAAATCGTTTATCAATACGATAAAAGTATTGATTGGTATTCAGTTATTGATGGTAATGCTGATTGTAATTTTTTTTGCTGCGTTTACTTATCAATCTGCTATACGCGAAATGAACTCAGTGGCAGAAAATTTTCTGGATATTTATATGACACAGATAGAGAACCGTATTATGAGAATGGATCAGAACCTTACGACCATTCTGAATAATAATGCGGATCTCAGCCTTCTGGAAAGCGATGAGCTGGCGGAAAGAAACCGGGCATCCGTGCGCCTTTCCAATACAATACAGGATATCATGAAGATAGATGACAGCGCAGAGATGCTCGTAATTGCCGAAACGGAATATGATATCTGCCTGGATGCAAAATGTGAAAGATTATCTTTTGACAGGAAGAATGAAATCAGGGAATTTATAATGGAATATACGGAAAAGGCGGAGCAGAGCGGCGGGTGGGAATTTGGATTCATCGGTGACACGGCGTATTTATATAAGATTCTGATATGGAATCATCGGTCAGTGGCAGCTTTCGTATCTGCCGATGCGCTGTTAGCCACAATTCCGGATGTGCAGATAAATAATTGCAGTTTCATTTTGACCAATGGTAATGACGAGATATGGGGATACTCCGGATATGAAAATTTTGATGGAGAACCGGGGATTCAGTTAACGGAACTGCCTTCAAAGCATATGATGATGAATCAGGCATCAATTATGAGCGGACAGATCAATTTGTACGCATTTGAAGAAAAAACGGCAGCTTTCAGCCGCTTGCGGGTCAGTGCGGTTTTATTGTTATGTGTCGTTATCCTGCTGGGTATTTTTGATTTTGTTTTTTCCAGAATTGTCAGGAAGGACCTGATCCTGCCCATGAATAATATGCGGAAAGATATGAAGCATATTGAGGAAGGAGAATATAGTCTTCGCGTCAAAGAAATGGGGGATAATCAGGAGTTTTTTATGCTGGCCCAGTCGTTCAACAAATTGATGGACGAAATTTTGAATTTGAGAATACAATTTTATGAGAAAAAACTGGAGCTTAGCGATGCGGAACAAAAATATATCCGTTTGCAGATCAGACCGCATTTTTTTCTGAATGCGCTGACGACGATCGCCAGTTTGAGTTTTCAGGGAAAAAATAAGGATATTGATATTTATATCAACGCGTTGTCAAAAAATATCCGTTATATGTTCAGTTCCGGCCTGCATACGGTTTCTGTGAAGGAAGAAATTTATCATGTAAAAAACTATTTTGAAATGCAGGAACTAAAATATCCGGGATGTGTTTTTTATTATATTGATATGCCGGAAGAACTGGAATCGTGGAAGATTCCTCAGATGATGATTCATACTTTGGTGGAAAATGAATACAAATATGCTGTTTCTACGGAAGCATCGCTGATGATTCTGATAAAAGTCAGTGCGGAAACAGTATCGGGAGAAAGGATGCTGATGATTGAAGTGGAAGATGACGGGCCCGGGTATCCGCCGGATGTATTGGAATATATCAATCAGGATACAGGAAAGAGGCAGGATGGGACCCAAGTCGGTTTGTGGAGCATTAAGCGGCTGTTGGAACTGATGTATGACAGAAAAGGATTATTAAGGTTAGAAAACATTGAACCTCATGGAGCATTAAATAGAATCTATGTTCCGGAAAATGCAGTTCAGGAAATCAATAAGGAACATTTTGACGAAAAGGGAATTAATTGAGTAATGTATGTAGACGGGAGGATACAGATGCGGGTTTTGATCGTGGATGATGATATTGCAATTACGGAAGCAATACATGGGTCGATAAATTGGGAGAAACTGGGTATCGCTCAAATTGAAACTGCTCATAGTGCAGACCGCGCAAGGAAGATATTGAAGGAACAGGGAGCGGACATTATCATTTGCGATATTGAAATGCCAAAAGAGACAGGACTCGATTTGCTGAAATGGTACAGGGAAGAGAATCTGGATGGGAAATTTCTGTTTCTTACAAGCCATGAAAGTTTTTATTATGCCACAGAGGCAATAAAACTTCATGCAGAGGAGTATCTGATGAAGCCGTTTAAGGTAGATATGATGGAGATGGTCATACAGAAACTTATCCGCAGCTTAAAGCAGGAACGGGAAATCAGAAGGGGCAGTGAGTATGGGAAATGGGTCATAGGAAATATGAGAGAGGTCAAACTGGCTTTCTGGTCGAATCTTCTGGCAGGACGGATTCCCAATACGCAGGAGAATATTGTACAGGAACTGGAAAAGCGCAGGATTGATTTCGCAAAAGAAAAACCATGCCGTCTGGTCATTTCGAGTATAACGAATATGGAGCAGGATATCAATACATACGGACGTTCCATGGTTCAGTTCATCATGGAGAATCTTCATTCAGAGTTACTTTGCGGCATGCCGGAAAATGACAGCGTGGTATATTTTGAACATAAAAACGACTGTATCTTTGTAGCGATCTGTGATGAACAGGAAGAAGCGGAGTTGAGGGGAAAATGCCGTAATCTTATAAAAAAATGCGGGACTTTGTTAACTTCTACCGTTACATGTTGTATCAGTATTTCGTGCCGGATAACTGATTTTTATGAAGTGTATCATCGAAACCTGGATGTGCTTTCCAGAAATATCGTATATTATGGTGATGCTTTTACGGAGAAACAGGCATTTGAATATAATGTGCAGGGCGTTCCGGTAATGCAGATGAAAGTTATGGACGAGTATCTGGAGAAGCGTGATAAGAAAGGCTTTATGGATTATCTGAAGAAGGAATTGGAAGGAAAAGAGAGGCAGAGAGTCCTGAGTGGGGAAATGTTGAAAAGTATTCAACAGGAGGTCCAGCAGGCAGTGTACGCTTATCTTGCCAAAAAGGGAATACAGATTTCCCTTCTGCTTGGCGATGAGGTATCCGTCAGGCTTTCGGAGAAGGCAGGACAGTCTGTATTGGATATGATGAGATGGGAGAATTATCTTCTGGGGCGTGTCTTTGAGTATGAAGAAGAGGTGCAGAAGTCCCAGACAATTATTGATAAGATCAATGATTATATCCATGAACATTACAAAGAGAACATAGGAAGAAACGAAATAGGCGCGCAGTTCTTTTTGGTGCCGGAATACCTGGCCAAAATGTATAAAAAGAAAACCGGGCAGAACCTGAAAGACTATATTAATGGATACCGTCTGCAGCAGGCAAAATATTTGCTGAACAATCAGGAAATGAAGGTTAGCGATGTTGCGTCGGAAGTAGGATTTGATAATTTTTCGTACTTTTCCACGTTGTTCAAGAAAGAATATGATATGACGCCGAATGAATACAGGAAAAGGCTGTCTGGCTGAAAAGACTTGTTTTTAAAATCAGAACTCCCGTTTTTGCAAGAGAATGGAAGATACGGCTGGTATACTGATATTATGATATTTTCAGGAGGGATAAAAATATGGCTGTAGGGATATTTGATTTTTTTTCCGTATGTCTTCGAAGGTGTGTGACTTTTCGAATTATTTTGCCGAATGATGTACCGGATGTCTGGAAAGAGGCAAATCCTCATTTGCAGCGGCCTATGAAGACGCTGGTGCTTCTTCATGGATACAGCGGCTCATGTACGGATTGGATGAACAGCAGTCTGATCGTCGATTTGGCCAATAAGTATAATCTTGCGGTCATCTGCCCGGCGGGCGAGAACAGTTTTTATTTGGACGGCAGGGAGACGGGAAGAAAATATGGTACATATGTAGGAGAGGAATTAATACAATATGCCAGAAAGACTTTCGGGCTTTCGGAAAAAGCGGAGGATACTTTCATAGGAGGCTTGTCCATGGGAGGATTTGGAGCGATTCATACCGGATTGCAGTTTAACCATACTTTTTCCAGGATTTTTGCTTTGTCATCCGCATTGATCATCCATAATGTAGAGAAAATGGCACCGGGCACGGAAGATGCGGTTGCAAATTATGATTACTATAAATTAATGTTTGGAGAACCTTCGGAATTATCTGCCAGTATCAATAATCCAGAGGAACTTGTGCGCAGAATCTTGAAGGCGGGCGACCGGATTCCGGACATTTATATGGCCTGCGGTACGGAGGACTTTCTGCTTGAGGAAAATCATATTTTCCGGGATTTTCTTCTGGAACAGGGAGTAAAAGTGACGTATCACGAAAGCGGTGGGAACCACGATTTTGTATTTTGGAATCAATATCTGGAACCTGCTATTTCATGGATGTTAGAATGCGGCGAATAGAGAATGGATAATGAGGAGGAAAGAAAAGTGACAGTACAGGAATTGATTGACAGAATAAGAGATAAGACAGGGATTCGTATTCCTGAGGATAAGACCTGTGATCAGCTGATGATGGGTGAACCGGATATGGAAGTAAAGAAAATTGGCTGTACTTTTATGGCGACCGTGGATGTAGTCCGGGAAGCGGCTGAACAGGGCGTTAATTTCATCATAACGCATGAGCCGACATGGTTCAATGGGATTGACCGGACAGAATGGGCGGCGGAAGATCCCGTCTATCTGGAGAAAAAGAAATTGATTGAGGAGAAGCAGATTGCCATCTGGAGATTTCACGATCATATGCACATGGGACACGCGGATGAGATCTATATGGGGTTTGAGAAAGAATTTGGCTGGGGTGATTATCGTGTGGAGATCACGGACATAGAGCGGTATGGTGAAAAAGATCCTGTACAGGCAGGATTCTGGAAAAATTTTGGAGCAGTTTATCGGATTCCGAAGACGACTTTAAAAGAACTGGGCAGTTTTTTTAAGGAAAAAGCAGGAATGGATGTCATCCAGATCGTAGGAAATCCGGATATGGCAGTGGAAAAGGTATCAGTGCTCGTGGGCGGCGGAAGCCTGGGGCTTGGAAGAGAAGAAGCGCCCATGGTCCAGATGTTCCGGGAGAATGTGGATGTCGCTGTCTGCGGGGACATTACGGAATGGACGTTGTCCGCTTATGTACGGGATGCGGCTATGATGGGCATGAATAAAGGGATGCTGGTTCTCGGGCATGAGAGAAGCGAGGAATGGGGCATGAAATATCTGCCAGAGTGGCTGGAATCGATTTCGGACGGAATTCCGGCGGTATTTCTGGATGCCGGAGAGCCATTTGTGTATTTATAATTTTCAGATAATTTTATAAACCGGTAAGCTGAAACGAGGAAAGATGAATGAAATATGAAGGTAATATTGAGATTTTAAAACGGCTTGTAGCGGAACATGCTTTTATCATTCCGATTGAAAGGCATAGAGGGAAAGACGGGAATATCAATACGGAGCAGTTCAAACAGAACTGGGAAGAAAAAATGGAGGCTTTCGAGAAAATAAAGCTTTGGGATAAAACCCCCGGATTTGATGACAGGGATTCTTTGCAGAGAGAACCGTATATGATATTTGTGCCTGCAGAGGAGCAGGAAGTTTCCCGCGGGACTATTTTGATTGCACATGGAGGCGGTTTTGCTATCCGGACCGGATGTGAAGGTCCTAATGTGGCCCTTTATTTTCATAATATGGGATACAATACGGCTATCCTGACCTACCGCCTGGTTCCCTATACCAGATTTGATGCGATTGCGGATATGCAGCGTGCTATCCGTATTCTCCGGGCGAGACAGGAAGAACTTGGCATTCATGACAAAATAACCGTGATGGGTTTCTCCGCAGGCGGAATGCTGTGCGCGAACTGTGCCACTCATTTTGATCATGGGAATCCGGAAAGCGAAGATATGATTGAGCGGATGTCCTGCAGGCCGGATGGAGTCGTGGTCGGATACGGCGCTATCACTGCGGTTTCGTTTCCCCGCCCCTTTATGATGCCGGAAGATTATGAAGCCGATTTATGTGGAATGGACATGAAGGAACGTATTTATCTGGCGGCAGAAAAAAATATTGATTACGATACGCCGCCCTTTTTTATCTGGCAGACATTGAGTGATGACGGAAGATTTGGTATGAATCTGGCGAAAGAACTGCAGGATGCAAAGATTCCCTATGAACTGCATATTTTTGAAGGCGGGGTGCATGGCATAGGGATGGCGGACGGAGAGAATGATCTTGGGATGGATGTGCCTCATATTACGCATTGGGGAGTGCTCTGTGATGAGTGGATACAGCTGCATGGCTTGAAATAAGTGAGAATGAATAGATTTTGGAATTTTGCAAAAATTTATAAGAATGAGACTTGTTTTTAAAAGAACAGGTCTTTTTTTTGTAAGAAAAGGGAAAAAGTATTTGTTATGATGATGATATCAAGAAAGGGAGGGAAAACCAAATGAAAAGAAAAATAATATGCAGTTTATTGATCGCAGCTATGGTAATGGGGTTGTGTGCGTGTGGTTCGGGAGATGGTGCAGGAGGAAGCGGCTCCGAATCCGGCGGCAGTTCCGCAGGAGGTTATGATCAGGTGACATATGCTTATGCAACTTTCAATAACATTCCGACGGAAGAAGATTTGGATACGGTGGAAGAAGCGATTAATGAAATTACAAGAGAGAAAATTAACGTTGAAGTTACATTGAAGCCGATTTTTATCGGTGATTATTCCAGTAACGTAAGCCTTGCATTACAGGCGGGAGAAAAGATTGATGTTTTCCAGTCCATCGGCGATTTTAATAACTGCGTCAGTACAGGAATGGCAATGGATATCACGGAACTGATCGATACCTGTGCATCGGAAAGTAAAGCGCTTGTTGGGGAAGAGTGGCTGCGGGCATGCACATCCGGCGGAAAATTGTATGGGATTCCTACCTATAAGCCAATTGCACTGACGCCAATGATCATTTACAGACAGGATGTTGCAGACGAACTGGGAATTGATATGAAGGCTCTTAACAGTGTAGAAGATGTGACTGCTGTTCTGGAACAGATCAAAGAGGAAAAACCGGAGATGACTCCGCTTGCGCCGGTTGAAGCAGGAAGCCTTGGGCTTAACAGGACTTATGGCGATGTAGACTGGCTTGCCGATGATTATAATACACCGGTCGGCGTATTGCTGGGCGATGATATGACGGTCGTTGATTTTTATTCATCGGATATTTTTAAAGAAAGATGTGAACTGGCCAGAAACTGGTATAACAACGGACTTGTTATGAAGGATGCGGCGACTACAACGAGTATGGCTGCGGAATTGATGAGTTCCGGCAATTACTTTGCCTATATTGCTGCATACAGCTATCCCGAAGAGGATACGGCGGCTTCTCTTCAGGCACAGAGCGGCAATTTCCCGACAGGCGCCAAAATGCTTGGCGATGCTTATCTTAGTACAATCGATGTAAATGCCCTTGTATGGATGGTAGCGTCTAACACGGATGTACCGGAAGCTGCGCTCAGATTTTTAAATCTGACCTTTACGGATGAGGATGTATGTAATCTGCTGATTTATGGAATTGAGGGCAGGGATTATGTGATTTCAGAAGAAGGTTACGCCGCTTATCCGGAAGGAGAAGAGGCAGCCAGCGTACCCTATACGGCACAGTTGAGCTGTGGAACACTGGGTAATTTCTTTATTATGTATCCGACGGAAGGTACCAATAAAGATTCTCTGGAATGGGAACTGGAACAGAACAAAACGGCTAAAACATCGCCGGCGATGGGTTTTACTTTTGATGCTTCCTCTTTAAAGAGTCAGTATACAGCAGTTAAAAATGTGATCAATCAGTATCTGCCTGGATTGATGTGCGGAAGCGTGGACCCGGAAACAGAGATTCCTAAATTTGTATCAGCCTTGAATGATGCGGGATATCAGGAGATTCTTGCTGCAAAACAGGAACAGTTGGATCAGTGGATTGCAGAAAATAAGTAAAGGAGACGAATATGGCAGGAAAGGTAAAAGGAAAGAAAAAGTCAGATATACACAGGACATTGCCGTTATTGCTGATTGCGCTGCCTGGAATCATCTATCTGATCATTAACAATTATGTGCCTATGTTCGGATTATTTCTGGCATTTAAAGATTACAATTTCATGAAAGGTATCTTCAAAAGTGACTGGTGCGGATTCCAGAATTTTAAATTCCTGTTTGCAACAAAAGACGCTCTGGTCATGACGAGGAACACGATTCTGTATAACCTTGCCTTTATCATCATTGGAACTGCATTTGCAATTTTTATCGCTATCCTGATGTGTGAACTGGGAAAAAGACTTCGTGTAAAATTGTTTCAGGCTTCTCTCCTGTTGCCGAACCTGCTTTCGTGGGTTGTTATCGGGTTTGTCGCTTATGCTTTCTTAAATGCGGACACAGGTTTTATCAACAAGACAATTTTGGAAAAGATCGGTGCGGAACCGATTGCATGGTATACTTATCAGGCTGCATGGCCGATCATATTGGTGCTGGTAAATTTGTGGAAAAATGCCGGTTATCAGTCCATTATCTTTATGGCAAGCATATCGGGTATTGACCAGTCGTTATACGAGGCAGCAGCGCTCGACGGAGCGACCAAAATTCAGCAGATATTTAAAATTACATTGCCAATGCTGAAACCCACGATCATTACGTTGACACTGATGTCCATAGGCCGTATTTTTTACTCGGACTTCGGTCTGTTCTATCAGGTACCTCAAAATTCGGGCGCTCTGTATAACGTGACGCAGACCATCGATACATATGTTTACCGCGGTCTGATGGAACTAAACGACGTAGGTATGTCGGCAGCGGCAGGCTTCTATCAGTCCATAGTCGGATTTATTCTGGTCTTGGCAGCAAATGCGATCGTCCGTAAGCTGGACGCCGATAATGCGTTGTTTTAGATGGGAGGGAAGAAAAGATGATTGAAAGTAAAACTTTTAACAGGGCGGCTACCGTTATTTTATCCATTTTGGTAATTATTGCCCTGCTGCCCATTGTCCTGATCGTGATTGCTTCTTTTACGGAGGAGACAGTGTTATTACGGGATGGGTATTCTTTCCTGCCAGCGGCCCTGAGTACGGATGCGTATTATTATATGGTGAAACAGGGGGCTGTCATTGTGCGTGCCTATGGTATTTCTTTTCTGGTTACTGCCGTTGGTACGATAGGGAGTGTAGTGATTACGACAATGCTTGCCTATCCAATGTCAAGAAAGTCTTTTAAATATGCCAATGCGCTCTCCTTCTTTGTATTCTTCACCATGTTGTTTAACGGAGGAATTGTTCCATCCTACATAATGTGGACCAGATTTTTTCATATTAAGAATACGATATGGGCATTGATCATTCCGAATTATCTGGTGACGGCATTTAATGTAATTCTGGTAAAGAATTTCTATGCCAACAATGTGCCGGATGCTTTAGTGGAAGCGGCACAGATTGACGGAGCGAGCGAATTGAAAATTTTTTATAAGATCATGTTCCCGCTGGCGCGTCCGGTCGTGGCCACTGTTGCTTTATTCACAGGTCTGTGTTACTGGAACGATTGGACGAATGGCCTGTACTATGTGGACAATGAAAAGTTATACAGCATTCAGCTGCTGTTGATCAAGATCATGAATAATATACAGGGACTGAAAGCAAATTCCAGCGTAGCAATGCTGGGAACGGGCGCTGTGGATCTGCCGGGTACATCCGTGCGAATGGCAATGGCATTTATCGGGATCCTGCCCATCCTGCTGATTTATCCGTTTGTGCAGAAGTATCTGGTGGAAGGCGTTGTGATTGGAGCCGTAAAAGGATAAAATGAAATGGTTGGAAGGAGAAGGATAAATGGGAGAATTATCATTGATGGCGGAGGAAGTGCTGAAAATCCACGCTAAATGTACACAGGGACTGGAAGTTGGAAAATCGAGGGATGGCTCTTTATGTGTCATCCCCATTGTCGGAGGCAGTTTCGAGGGGAAAATATCCGGACTGGTGGTTTCCGGCGGCGCGGACTGGAATACAGGAAAAAGCAAGGGAGCACATGTATTTGCCAAATATCTTCTTCAGGCAGATGACGGAGAGTACATCGCCATAGAGAATGAGGGACTGATATCCGATGATGCGGAAGATGTGAAAATTAAAACAGTTCCAAGCTTTTCGGCAAGGGAAGACGGCCCTTATTCATGGCTGAACTATGGCGTTTATGTAGGGAGTCTGGGAAGCGGAACAGAAGAGGGTATGGTAGAGATCACGATTTATAAGATGAAATAGCAGGGGGTACATAATAAAATGGGCCACTGGGGGAAAATATGGAATTATATTCCCGTCAATTGGGGAACACAGGTCGGTTCCCTGGAAAATTGGACGCAGAAGGTGTGGATTCGGAATAATTTGAATGGCGCACAGGTCAGGATTCAGTTTTGTAATTTATATGATATGGATGTGCTGGTCCTGGATTCGGTCACGATAGGGAAATGGGATAAAGAAGCAGGGAAGGTAAAAGAAATTCAGGAAGTGACATACCGGGGAAATCAGGTAATTCAAATCCAGCCGGGAGATTCCTTTTACAGTGACAGTGTTTCGTTGTATGTGAAGGAAACAGACGATTTGGTGGTTTCCATTTATTTCAGGGAAAAACATGAGTTTTACGGCCTCTGCCAGACTTGGAGCGCCCGGAGTTTCAGAAGCAGCTTTCATGAAGGTAATCAGGTGAAAAGCGAAACCTTGTGGGGAATGTCTACGGTAGAAGCTTTTCCTTTTTTCGGATATGATGAAAATGTATGTAATGGGGCGGCAGGCATGTGCGGTATACAGGTCTTGACAGAGGATGAGGTTACGACAATGGTATGTTTTGGGGATTCCATTACGCATATGTCTTATTATTTTGATCCGCTCATGGAGACGCTCTATCAGAAATATCCGGGAAAGATCGCGCTGCTCAACTGTGGAATTGGCGGAAACCGTATCCTTTATGATGCCTGCTATGTGGAAGAAATTCCCGGTCATGGGAAATGTTTTGGCGATGCAGGTGTTAAACGGTTTGAGCGGGATGTCTATGGGGATGTCATGCCGGATATTATTTTCTTTCTGGAAGGTGTGAATGACTGCACACATGGCCTGGCATTCGGCATACCTGGGGAGGTGCCTGACGGGGCAATGCTTTGGGCGGGAATAAAGAAGATTATAGAAAAGGCGCATGAAATGAACAGCAGGATATATATCAGTACGGTGATGCCTTTCGGATGCTATGAAGATGAATTTCGGGAACAGGCCGAGGGGATACGGCAGGAATTGAATGATTTGATCCGGAAGAATCAGGGAATGGCAGATGGATTTCTGGATTTGGATCAGATTATGAGAAAACCGGAAGACATTCATTTTATGAAAGACGGGATGCATCTGGGAGATGGGATACATCCTGATGAAGCAGGAGGCCGGGAGATGGCAGCGGCGATTGTGGGAAAATGGTTTTGAGCCCACAGGGCGGCATTGCGTGAAGTCTGGAGAGTGATCATGAAAAAAATAGAAATAAAAGATATCGTAAATATTATTCACAGGTTGGGGAGAACATATCAGGATACAGAGACCGGGATATTGTATTTTAACTGGACTTGCAGCGGTCTGGAACTGATATTCCGGGGAACTTGTCTGATCGCATCGCTGTATGCGCAGTCCGGCGTGGAGGCAGAAAGAGAAGTTGTCAGCGGGAATATGGAAGAACGCACTATATGGCCATGGGTATCGGTCTTTCTGGATGAGGAAGAAGTTCCATACCGTCGGTTTGAAATATCAAAAGCGAAAGATACCCAGTTGATTTTTCAAAGCGAGACAGAAGAAACACACAGAATCCGCATCGTGAAGATTACGGAAAACCTGAAGGGCGGTCTCGGAATCGATCATTTTTTTGTGGACGGAGAAATCCTTCCCCGGATAAACCGGCCAGGCAGGCGAAAGATTGAATTTATCGGAGATTCCATCACCTGTGGTTTTGGAAACGAGACGAAGGAAAAGGACAGGCTGTTCTATTCTGCCGAAGAAAACGGCTGGCTGTCCCATGCGGCGATTGCCGCAAGAATGTTGAATATGGATTGGGATATGATCTGCGTATCCGGAATCTGTCTGGGAAAAAGAGACGTGATTCCGCTGCCTTATGCCATGAATGAACTATATTTTTATACGGACCGTATCCTGGAAGACAGACTGGAAAAAAATGTGTATCGGGAATGGGATTTTACATCCAATGCGTCGGATTATGTGGTATTGAACCTTGGAACGAACGATGCCACCGGAATCATAGGGGCAGTTGATCCTGAACAGGAGGAAAGGAAGTTTCATGGGGAATATTACGGATTTTTAAAAATGCTCAGGGAGTATAACGGGCCTGATACAAGGATTATCTGTGCGCTTGGCAGCATGGATTATTACCTTTATCATCATATTGTAGAAGTAGTAACAGAATACCGGAATGATACAGGGGATGGCAGGATTACCTGTTTCCGTTATCCAAAGATTGATTTCATGGATCCACTGGGCGCATGCGCGCATCCTCATGTTATAACACATGAAAAAATGGCGAAAGCCTTAGTAGAATATATAAAAATGCTGGAGGGAAATACGGTTTGATATTTCCGAACGTATTATTTCGCAGAGGGCATGATCGCTATCATGCCTTCTTTGCTTTACAGACCGGTCGAAAACGGGTACAATAAGCAATAAAAAGAAACGGTTCATGGAGGGATTATGGAAAAAGCGTTGTTGGTCGGTATGAATCTGAATAACGGAGAAGACTACAGGCTTTCGCTGGAAGAACTGGAAAATCTGGCGAATGCCTGTGAAATGGAAGTGGCCGGTATTGTAGAGCAGAACCTGCCGGAGATTCATAAAGCATTTTATATTGGAACCGGAAAAGTGGAAGAAGTTCGGGAGGAAGCGGAAGCGCAGAACGTGGATGTAGTGGTGTTTGATAATTCCCTTTCCCCGATGCAGATACGAAATTTACAGGAAAAAATCGGGAAGCCGATACTGGACAGGAGCACGCTGATACTGGATATTTTTGCCAGACGGGCCCGTACCAGAGAGGCTAAGCTGCAGGTAGAGGTGGCGAGATTACAATATATGCTTCCGAGACTCGTCGGCCTTCATGCGGCGCTCAGTCGTCAGGGCGGCGGCAGTGGTTCGCTGAGCAATAAGGGCGCCGGCGAAAAGAAGCTGGAACTGGACAGAAGAGTTTTGGAGCACCGGCTCGCGGAATACCGAAGGGAATTAAAAGAGGTCGGCGCGCAGCGGCTGACACAGCGGAAACAGCGTGCGGCTTCCGGTATGCCGCGGGTGGCATTAGTCGGTTATACCAATGCCGGAAAGTCTACGCTGTTAAATGCCATGCTGGAGTTATACGGCGTGGATGAAATTGATGTGGAAGAGAAAAAAGTCATGGAAAAGGATATGCTTTTTGCAACGCTCGATACGACGGTGCGTAAGATCGCACCGGAGGGGCACCATGCCTTTCTTCTGTCGGATACGGTCGGATTCATTCATAAACTGCCCCACCATCTGGTGGAAGCTTTTCGCTCTACGCTGGAAGAAGCGAAGGAAGCGGATATTTTGCTGCAGGTGGTGGATTACAGCGACAGTCATTACAAAGAACAGATTGCCGTAACGGAACGTACGCTGAAAGAACTGGGGGCGGATGGGATTCCGATGCTTTACGTTTATAATAAAGCGGATAAAGTTTCTGCGGAAGATATACCGGGCGGTGCAACTGCGGATGAAGATATCATCGGCAGTCTTCCGGTTGTGCTGCAGGACAGTATCTATCTGTCCGCCAGAGAAAAGACCGGTATGGAAGAACTGGTCTGTCTGATCGAGCGGAAGCTGTCGGACGGTTATTCGGAATGTACTTTTTTAATTCCCTATACCGATGGCAGAGCCGTATCTTATCTCAATGAAAATGCAGTAGTCTATGAAACGTCATATCAGGAGAACGGCGTTCTGCTGAGAGTCAGCTGTAAGACGGAAGATGGCAGATATTATGAAAAATACAGGATATGAAAGGATGCGTTATGGAGAAAGCTGCTAGAAATCCGAATCATGAATTACTACGTCTGCTCGCAATGTATATGATCGTCTTCATTCATGCCAATATATATCTTGGAGCGTTCTGTGAGGGGCGTTTATGGACTTTTTTCAATGGTATGGTGAATGGTATCTGTAATATAGGCGTATCGTGCTTTATCCTGATTTCAGGATATTATGGGGTAAAATTCAGCATTCGTAAATTTGTTAAAATGGAATGTATGATGATAACGTATTCTCTGCTGGAGACGGCATTTCTTTTTTGGATGGCGCCGGAACAGATGCAGGGTGCAGCGTTATTAGAACAGCTGATCAAGTCTTTTCTGCCTTTTATTACGAGAAAATACTGGTTCTATTCTGCTTATGTATGCCTTCTCTTTTTGAGCGGTTATTTACAGAAATTTATAGACTGTCTGGACAGGGAAACATTCAAAAGACTGTTGCTGCTTCTTTTGACATTGTTCAGCGTGCTTCCTACCGTTTTCTATTTTGAACAGATACCGGATAATGGAAAGGGCCTTGTGCAGATGCTCATGGTATATATGATAGGAAGATATATCCGAATGTATCAGGATATCAGACTGCCGAAAAAAGCGGGGATTATTTTTATCCTGCTATGGATTCTGAATGGTATCTCCCATGAAATCCCGATTCAGATTGGCGGTATTTATCATCATTTGTGTAAAGACAACAGTATTACCAATCTGATCATGGCGCTCATTTTATTCTATGCTTTTAAAGAACTGAAACTTTTCAGGACATGGAACGAGGGGAAGAACGGGAAGAACGGGAAGGCCGGTAAGGCTGTCAACAAAGCGGCTGGATATGTGTTTGCAGTATTTGCGCTGAACAATACATTCGTAACAGTCGGCATGGAGCGGCTGCTTCAGGAAGGCCTTCAAAGTGTGGGCGGTATGATTGGATTTCTGGAACTGGCGGGCATTGTGGCAGCTGTTTTGCTCGGCTGTCTTCTGATCGGAGCTATCAGAGAACTGCTTTTTGGCAGACTTGACCAAAAACTGGGGATTTTTGTTGAGAATAAGCTTACTTTTTTACATTGACAGGAGTTCTGATATAGAATATAATGCTAATCGTTTATAGACATATACATAGAAAAGTTGAAAGAGAGGGGCAGCAGTAACAATGAAGAAGTTAGTACTGATGGGTATGTGTGCCGTTTTGTGTTTTCAGATGACAGCATGTAGCGGCGGTGCGGCGAAGGACACCCAGAAAAAGGAAGAGGCGATGGCTCTGCTCGGGGATGACCTGACAAGCGGCGAACTGGTGATTGACGGAAAGAAGTATTCTTTCCCTGACGACGTTTCGAAATGGACAGAAGGCGGATGGCATATTTCCAATAGATATGATAATACGGATACATTTGAGCTGGAATATAATGTAGAGACCAATGTATTTGAAATGTTCAATGATGAAAAAAGTTCGGAATATGTCAGCATGTGTGCGATCAATCTCGACACGGAACCGAAAAAGATCGTGGAATCCACCGTTTCCTATCTTGATGTGGACCTTTCACAGGCGAAAGATGCGATGTATGTTGTGCTTCCCGGCGGCATTACCTGCGAAAGCACGAAAGAGGATGTCAGAAATGCCTATGGCGAGCCAGATGCGGAAGACGATGACTGTTTCCAGTATCTTTATACCAATGAGGACGGTCTCGACATCGTCGTAGAAATTAATTTTGTAGATCATGCCCATTCGGTAATTTATTCACTGGCAGATTCCAACTGGGGTTCCGTGACCAATGCTGAAGAATGTGCAGAATTTATCAATGCGGCACTGGAAACGAGTTTCTATGGTAAGTTCGATACTTATGTAGATGAGAACTTCGATACATTGGAAGGCGCACAGGAATTGTATGATTCCGAGGTTCAGTATTATGCAGAGGGCCTTATGTATTATCTGGATATCGATTACGAGACGGTCGATGAAGAAATTGCGGCCGGATTCCGTGAAGTTGCCGCAGCAGTCCTTGCTAAATTCAAATGGGATGCACCGGTCGTTGATCTTATGGATGGCGTGCCGCTTGGAAGCTTCGAACTTACGATGTATCCGACGGACTACCTCGATATCATTATAGAAGATGCACAGGCTGTAGCGGACAGTGGGCTTGATGGAGATGAATATGCACAGGGAATGCTCGATGCGATAAGACCTAAGGTGGATGAGATTTCCTATAGAGAGCCGATTACCAAGACCTATGATCTGGATTTGAATAACGGCGTTGTTTCACAGGATGACTGGGAAAATATCGATGATGTTCTGATGGATTTGTCAGAATAACGTACAAGATTGACTATAAAAACACGATATCTGTTTGAAAGCGGATATCGTGTTTTTATCATAAAAGGAAATATTGTAATCTTATCTGTCTTTTCTGTGGGTGAAGATTTTGGGACAAAGATGGAAAAGATGGATAAAGATGTCAAAACTCATTGCATAGAAATGCTTTTTCCTATATAATAAATAATTAGAATCGGCAGAAATATTGTGCCTGCGCATAGCGAACGATGTTCGCATTTAAAGTTCGCAGGTCGAGAGAAAGGCATGGTTATAGTGTGAAAAATAAATTTTTCACACGCGAATTTGTGCCTGCGGCCCAAAGTTCGCAGGTCGAGAGAAAGGTATGGTTATAAGATGGTAAAATTGTGGGAAGGCGGCGCATATCTGCTTCACGGTACGGAACTTATACCGGAACAGCCGGATGCGGCGGCGCAGATAAAGAGTAAGACCGGAAAAGAGATTTCCAGACAGGATGCGGGGAAGAATACGATTGCTTACCGTATTCTGGAAGATCATAATACCTCTGGCAATATGGAGAAGCTGAAGATCAAGTTTGATAAACTGACTTCCCATGATATTACTTTTGTAGGAATCATACAAACGGCGAGGGCTTCAGGTCTTACCAGATTTCCAATTCCCTATGTCCTTACGAACTGTCATAATTCCCTGTGTGCGGTAGGCGGCACGATCAATGAGGATGATCATATGTTCGGACTTACCTGTGCCAAGAGATACGGCGGTGTCTATGTACCGCCCCATCAGGCAGTCATCCACCAGTATGCGCGGGAGATGCTTGCAGGCGGCGGGAAAATGATTCTCGGTTCGGATTCCCATACGAGATATGGCGCACTCGGCACGATGGCGGTTGGAGAAGGCGGGCCGGAACTTGTAAAACAGCTTCTTTCCCAGACTTATGATATTAACAGGCCGGAAGTTGTCGGCGTATATTTAAAAGGAGAACCCGTTAAGGGTGTTGGACCGCAGGACGTTGCGCTGGCGATCATCGGCGCGGTGTTCGGTAACGGTTATGTGAAAAATAAAGTAATGGAATTTGTAGGACCGGGCGTCAGCAGCCTGAGCGCCGATTTCCGTATCGGCATCGATGTTATGACGACGGAGACTACCTGTCTTTCTTCTATCTGGGCGACCGATGATAAGATTCGGGAATTTTATGAGATTCACGGCAGAAGCGAAGAATATCAGGAACTGGCTCCGGGTGAAGTAACCTGGTACGATGGAATGATTGAAGTGGATTTATCGGCAGTGAAGCCAATGATCGCGATGCCTTTCCATCCGAGCAACACTTATACGATAGAAGAATTAAATGCTAATTTGAAGGATATTCTGCATGATGTGGAAGAGAAAGCGAAGGTCAGCCTGGATGATGCCGTACCTTATTCGTTACAGGAAAAGGTCGTAAACGGAAAATTCATGGTAGACCAGGGAATCATTGCAGGCTGTGCGGGCGGCGGTTTTGAGAATATCTGCGCGGCGGCCGATATTCTGAAAGGCTCCTATATTGGGGCAGACGGCTTTACACTAAGCGTATACCCGGCATCTATGCCGGTTTATATGGAACTGATCAGGAATGGCTGTGCTGCGGCGATCCTGGAGACGGGAGCAGTCATGAAGACGGCATTCTGCGGCCCTTGTTTCGGTGCAGGAGATACGCCGGCGAACAATGCTTTCAGCATCCGCCATTCGACGAGGAATTTCCCGAATAGAGAAGGATCCAAATTGCAGAATGGTCAGATATCTTCTGTTGCATTGATGGATGCGCGTTCGATTGCGGCTACGGCGGCCAATAAAGGGGTATTGACCCCGGCGACGGAATTTGACGGAGAAATCGGGAAATACCAATATCATTTCGATGCGAACATTTATGCGAATCGTGTTTTTGATTCTCATGGCGCTGCGGATGAAAGCGTGGATATTCAGTTCGGGCCTAATATCAAAGACTGGCCGGAAATGGGGGCATTGCCGGATAATCTGGTATTGCGTGTCGTTTCAGAGATTCATGACCCGGTAACGACAACGGACGAACTGATTCCTTCCGGCGAGACATCTTCCTATCGCTCTAATCCGTTAGGGCTGGCGGAATTTGCACTATCCAGAAAGGATCCGGAGTATGTAGGGCGCGCGAAGGATATTCAGAAGGCGGAAAAGGCAAGAATGGCGGGAGAGCATCCCTGTCAGGCGCATCCCGATGTAAAACCGGTCATGAATGTGATCAGGAAGACATTTGCGGATGTTTCTCATGAGAATACGGGCTTTGGTTCTACCATTTTTGCAGTAAAACCGGGCGACGGTTCCGCGAGGGAGCAGGCGGCGAGCTGCCAGAAGGTGCTGGGCGGCTGGGCCAATATCGCCAATGAGTATGCGACGAAGCGGTATCGCTCTAACCTGATCAACTGGGGAATGCTTCCGTTCGTTATCAAAGAGGGAGAACTTCCCTTCCATAATCTGGATTATCTCTTTATTCCGGATATCCGGAAGGCAGTTGCAGAGAAATGGGAGACGATCAGCGCATATACGGTATCCGTGGAAAAGGATGCGCTTACCGCGTTTGAATTAAAATTAGGGGAACTGACTGACGAGGAACGTCAGATTATTTTGAAAGGATGTCTGATAAACTATAACAGAGTCGATTGACGAGGGCAGTTGACGGCGCCGTCAGACGAAAATGTTGACTCGGCGGATTCAGGACTGGTATGGTATTGTGAAAAATCTTATGGGCAAGTTATTGGGTATTAAAAAACGAAATATGATCAAGACAGTATTGGTCTTATGCTTTTTTTCAATGCTGATCGGAACGGTCGTTCTTGTAGAAGGGATGGAAGAAGAGCAGGAAGCGGAAGTTATGGCCGCGAGAAGGGCCAAAGAAGAGGAATTGGAGAATGTGCTTCCGGCAATGACGCCGGATGTGGTTCCGAGACCGCATGAAATGGAGATACACAAAGAAATCGTAAATGATATGATTCTGGGCGATGTTCCTGCGGCAGATTATTCTTATTCCTTTGACAGACATCTCGAGGGCGCCATAGTAGTTACAAGGCCGGAAGAGAATGGCGATTATAACGAAGGGGCTTATCCGAAGGAAAACAGCGAGAAGACCCCGCTGTTCATAGAGGGCATCGAGGGAGAGGCGATTTATCTCGATGGAAGCTATGGCATAGAGTTGTGTGATATGGAACCGCTGTCCGATTCTTATACGATTTCTTTCTGGATGCGGGCGGAAGAAGTCTGTGACTGGTCGCCGTTTCTGCTGATCGGCTCTAATCTGTTGGACGTGGATGTATCGCAGAATTATATTTGTTTTAATAAGAAGACTACTGAAGAAGGCGAGGATGTTCTTCCTATTTTTAATACGATCAATGCGTATTGTGGAAATTCCTGTGAAGTCCGGCCCTCTCAGGAGGAAAAAGCCTGCATCGACCTGCATGAATGGAATTACATTACGATTCGTGTAGATGGAGAGAAAGTATCGGAAGAGGATTCGAGTAAAGTAACGGCTTATCTGTATATCAACAGTGAAATGATCGGCAGCAGCGAAGTTTCCAAGATGAGTTTTGACGAGACAAATATGCACGCCTATCTTGGTATTAACTGTTTTGACAGACTGTTCCGGGTCTGCTATGACGAACTGCGTATCTGGAATACCCTGTTAGATGAAAATCAGATTACGGATATGTATATTGCATATATACAGAACGGAAAGGAATAAAAGAAAAGAGCGAATAAAACAGAATAAAATCGTGTGTATGGATTAATGAAAAAATGAAAATGTCCGATATATAAATTACAAAGGATGGCAGTTTTTGGCCAGACTGCCATTTTTTGAATTTAACAATGTTCAGCCACGGATGGTGTTTTTATGGAAAATGAGTTTCCCTGAAGATATCATCCTTTTTATTTTGCTGAGAGAATGAAGTTTATATTCTGCAAAATTAGGCTAAAACAGGAAAAAGGAGGTATCATTGCGAATTAATTCCAGCACGATAGGAATGGAATCCGCCAGAAGTTATTCTTCTGTAACACGAAGAACTGCACACTCTTATGTGGGCAGTGCCAGAAGCTTGAAAGCCGGAGTGGGAAATGGATTTCTGGGAGGCTTTCTGGGAATGGGAGATGAGGCAGAGGATGCCAAAGAGAGTGGTAATGCGCAGACTACTCTGGAGGATGTATCTCTTCACTTCCGTAACCTGTCGAATTCGGACAGGGTAGCAACGAACAATGTAACGAATAGTGTGGAAAAGGATGCGAGGGAGAATATCAGACAGCATTGTATGAGGTTTTTGATGTATCTGCTATTCGGCGACCGTCATAAACCGGAATTGGATGAAATCTGGGGAACCGGAACGGGAAGCAGCCTGTCTGCGAACTATCAGACCTATGGCGTTACGAATCGGTATTATCACAGTGAGTCGGAAACGACATCGTTCTCCACAAAGGGGATCGTAAAAACCGCCGACGGCAGGGAAATCAGTTTCGGGCTCAATCTGGAAATGAGCAGAAGTTTTAAAGAGTATTATGAGGAAAGTTATGACATTGGGGTATTGAACTGCACTGACCCGCTTGTGATTAATTTAAACGGGAATATTGCGGGACTTTCCGATCAGACATTTTATTTTGATCTGGATGGAGACGGCGAAAAAGAGGAAATTTCTTCTTTGCAGTCAGGGAGCGGTTATTTAGCGCTTGACTTAAATGAGGATGGCGAGATCAATGACGGCAGCGAGTTGTTCGGCACGAAGAGCGGCAATGGTTTTGCCGATTTGGCGAAGTATGATTCGGATGGTAACGGATGGATTGATGAGGATGACGAAATCTGGAGCAAGCTGCTGATCTGGACAAAGGATGAAGAAGGAAAAGATAAGCTTTATCATTTGTCAGAGGCGGGCGTAGGCGCTATCTGTTTACAGAACGCGCGGACAGAATTTTCTCTTAATTCCATGAAGGATAATCATACGAACGGCGTGCTCAGAAGTACAGGAATTTTCCTATATGAGAATGGCGGCGTTGGAACCGTTCAGCATTTAGATTTAGCAAGGTAATTACTTTCGTGTAGTATGAACAGGGATACTCTTACATAGAATGAAGAAGAGGTGTCCTGATGAATATATTTAGAATCGTCCAAAAAAGAACAAACAGAAGGAAGCATGATGAGAATCCCTATCGGGAGATTCCTGCGATACTTTTGTTTGTTTTTTTGCTGCCTTATGTAATTTCCTGTCTGTGGGGGCATATCGGCGAAGAAGCGGAAGTTTTTTCCCTGGCAAAAGGGGAAGAAACAGATTGGCTCGACGCGCGTTATGAAGTGGTCTTTTCCGGAAATTGGGGAAAAAAGAGGATGACGATGCAGGAATATCTGATCCGGAAGCTGGAAATGGTCATGCCGGTGGAGGATAGCGGCACCGTCTATGAACTGGAAGCGCTGAAGGCACAGGCCGTACTGCTGCGTACAGAACTGTGCGGACTTTTTTCTGCGCAGGAGGTTTCGATAGATGAACCGCTCATTTTGCAGGAAGAGATATTTTCATATCAGGACGATGAAATGAATGGATGGGAAAAAGAAGACCTATACCGACAGGCTGTTCAGGAAACGGACGGGA
Source organism: uncultured Lachnospiraceae bacterium (assembly GCA_947178125.1). GTDB lineage: Bacteria > Bacillota > Clostridia > Lachnospirales > Lachnospiraceae > UBA3282. The sequence continues at coordinate 38,542 of CAMWXB010000011.1, forward strand.
TTTTCCTGTCGTATGAGGGCAGACCTGTTCAAGCGGCTTTTTTTCCGGTCAGCAACGGGCAGACAAGAGATGCAGAGGAAGCGCTGAAGAGTGAAAACTATCCTTATCTGATCAGTGTGGAATGCAGTCAGGATATCATGGCGGAGGATTACCAGAGTCAGGTCGTGTTATCAAAAGAAGCGTATTATACGCTGGCCGCACCGTTGTTTGTTGAGAATGGCGGGGAAGAGGCATTATGGGAAGGAATCGAATTTTATTATGACGGCGCAGGGTATGTGGTGGAAGCGGTTTTCCAGGGGAACAGCTGTAATGGGGAAACTTTTCGCTATGCGCTTGGACTTCCTTCAGCATGCTTTCGCGCGGATTGGGGAGAAAATGAGGTGATTTTTCATGTGAAGGGCGTTGGGCATGGCTTTGGCATGAGCCAGTACGGGGCCAATCGAAAAGCGGTCGAGGGGGAAACTTTTGACAATATTTTGATGGATTACTTTTTTCAGGCAGAATTAGTAAAAATTGAATAATGTGTCAGATTCGGGAAAGAATAAACACCAGAAAATAATTTCTCAAAAAAATCCGAAAGGATAACAGGAGGCAAAGTTGAAGTCATGATGAGAAGAAATAGAACTGGTGTTAGAAAAGAACGAATCATTATGCTGGCGTCATCGGCGCTGGTGTTGACGGCGCTGACGGTGACGGGCGTTTTTGTAAGAAGCAGTCATCAGAAGAGCAATGAAAACAATGTGCTGGATTTCAGCGCTATCGAGAACGGCGTAGAGGAGAGCGCAGAAAATACCCTGACGGGGGAAGATATGGGAACACTTTTTACCGAGGTGGGAACGGATGACCTGGATTATGATCCCTTTTTTCAGGAGGCAAATTCCGCCAATGTAGAAAATGAAAGAAATATCGGAAAAACACAGGAAAAATCGGATGAGACGGAAGAAGAGCCTGCAGAGAAGGAAACGGATGGACAGGAAGGCGTAACGGAGACATCCGAGAAAAAGAAGGAGCAGGAGACAAAGCAGAAAGACAGTGCGGAAGAGGGAATGTTCGATGAATCTTCAGAGACGATAAATGAAATGCCGGAAGATACGGAAGCGCTTGCTACGACGGTACAGCCGATTCTTGATTTCGGCGATGAGGACAGGCTGGTCTGGCCGATCGTAGGCGATATTCTGATCAATTACAGTATGGACAAGACTATTTATTTTCCGACGCTCCAGCAGTATAAATATCATCCTGCGATCGTTATTTCCGCAACGGAGGGAGAGACCATAACGGCAGCGGCAGAAGGGCGGGTGACATCGGTTTCTTATGACCGAGAGCTTGGCAATATGGTTGTTATGGATCTGGGTAACGGATATGAACTGACCTACGGACAGCTCGATAATATTACCGTGAGTGAAGGCAGTTATGTGACAACGGGAGATATCATCGGCAGCGTAGCGTCCCCTACGAAATACTACAGTATGGAAGGGGCAAATATCTACTTTAAACTGACCAGGAATGGTGAGCCGGTCAATCCGATGAGCAGGCTGAACGGGTAAACCCGTTCAGCTGCGGTTTTGTGCGGATACCGCCCGCATCGGGGGCAGACATCACAGTTGGTAAGAGATGGAAGGTGGGTAAAAGATGCTGACGATTATTCATGGTAAGATCATAACGATGGCTGGAAAAGATTATGAAGACGGTTTTGTGCGGATAGAACATGGAAAGATCACGGCGCTTGGCGATATGGCGGATTGCCCTGTAAAGGAAAGCGGCGACGGGGTTCTTCATGTGAATGGGAATCTGGTCATGCCGGGCATTATAGAGGCGCACTGTCATATGGGAATCACCGAGGAGAAGAAAGGAATGGAGGGCGACGACTGCAATGAGAATGTGGAGCCGATCACGCCGTATCTGCGTGCTGTCGATGCTATCAATCCGATGGATGCGGCATTTGACGATGCGCTGCGTGCGGGGATTACTTCCGCGATGGTCGGCCCCGGAAGCTCGAATGTCGTGGGCGGCCAGTTCGCTTTTATCAAAACCCACGGAAGATGTATCGACCATATGATCGTGAAAGCGCCCGCTGCGATGAAAATTGCCTTCGGAGAAAATCCGAAGGTTAATTTTTCCGGGCAGAATGTATCGCCGGCTACCCGGATGGCGATTGCGGCAATGCTGCGGGAAGAACTTTTCAAGGCACAGGAATACCGGCGCAGGCGAAAAGAAGACCGGAATCAGGAAAAAGATTTCCGTTACGAGTGCTGGATTCCTGTGCTGGAAGGCAGAATCCCGTTAAAAGCCCATGTCCATCGGGCGGATGATATTTTGACTGCTATCCGGATTGCAAAGGAGTTCCACTTATCCATGACGTTAGACCATTGCAGTGAAGGGCATCTTATCGCGGAAGAGATTAAGGAAAGCGGATTTCCGGCGATCGTCGGCCCGGATATGGCAAGCAGGAACAAAATAGAGGTGCAGAATATGGCGTTTAAGACAGTGGGCATCCTGAACCGGAAAGGAATCTGCACGGCGATCATGACCGACCACCCTGTTTCTATGATACAGTTCCTGCCTATTTGTGCAGGGCTGGCGGTCAAATCGGGGCTTCCCGCACAGGAAGGACTTCGCTCCATTACGATCAACGCGGCAAAGATATGCGGTGTTGCGGACAGGGTGGGAAGTCTGGAAGTGGGGAAGGATGGAGATGTTGTTATTTTCGACGGTAGTCCGCTGGAAGTATTTACCAGAGCATTATGCACGATTATAGAAGGAAAAATTGTATATCAGGATGAAAATGCAGGATTTTTATGATATAATGAGCGTTAGTGAGGAGAGCGTGCTTGCATGTTCGACGAACGGCGAATGATGATCATGAATCTTTGATTCATGATATAATCATCGCAGGAGAAAAACAAGCGCCGCAAAGCGGCATTTGTTTTTCGGAGGAAATCGAAGATTTCCTCTATGATATAACAAGCAAACGTCCGATGAAATCGGACAGGGAGCACTGAAAGCGTGAGTTTGCGAGTGAATCATAGATTCTAACCGAACAAAAGGAATGCGAAAATGCGGAAAAGACATTTATACAGCATTATATCAATATTATTATGTGCTGCACTGCTCTCCGGATGCACAGAACTGGAGAATCTTACGTTGTCGGGAAGCGGGCAGCAGTCGCCGGAAAATGAAATTGTCAGTCTGGGACTGGCGCCGGAGTTCGATTATGAAGTACCGGTAAATCTTCCGAATATTATAGTCGATCAGGTGGGATATTCCGTAAACAGCAATAAAATAGCAATATTTCGGGGAGAAGTACTGCCGGATACATATGACCTGATCGATGTGGAGACAGAAGAAATCGTCTATACGGGTTCCATCAAGGAAAAGGGATATGATGAAACGACAGGTGAAAACATAAGCTACGGCGATTTCTCGGATTTTAAGACACCGGGAATTTATTACCTTCAGACCGATATCATCGGGCAGTCGTATTCGTTCGCCATTGAACAGGATCCCTATGCGGATATTTTTGATGCGGCATTGAAACAGTACTATTACAGCCGATGCGGCCTGACTCTGTCAACGGAACTCGCGGGAGAAGCGGCGCACAATGCCTGTCATACCAAAATGGCGGAATTAAAGGATGATACGACGGTACAGCTCGATATGTCGGGCGGATGGCATGTCGATGAGAATGGGACAAGGAACGTAACAGACGGCTGCCGGGCGGTGAATAATCTGCTGCTTTCCTATGAGCTGTACGAAAATAATTTTACGGATGAAGTCGGAATACCGGAGAGCGGTAATGGCATCCCGGATTTGATGGACGAAGTGCGGTACGAGGTGGACTGGCTTTTGAAAATGCAGGATGCTACCAGCGGTGCAGTCTATTCGGCGGTCAGTGCCATTGAAGAGTCAACGACATCGTATCGGCTGTATATAGAGGCTGTTACGATGGATGCGACGATTCAGTTCGCTGCTACAATAGCCAAGTTCAGCTACCTGTATCAGAATTATGACAGGGATTTTGCGACCCAGTGCCTCAAGGCGGCAGACAGGGCTTACCGCTATGCGGAGCAGTATTTGAGCGATGTTTTGCCGGAAGAGTATTTCCATGCAGCGGCGGAACTGTATCGTGCGACCGGTGCTCTTCATTACCGGAACGAGGTGCATCGGTATTTGAACAGTGGAGACGAGCTTGACCTGGAGAATGATTATGTTTTATGGGGATGTGTTGTGTACATATCGACAAAACAACAGGTCGATGTAAATTTGTGTGAGATGATCATTAAAAAAATGTTATCGGATGTGGAACAGATATCTTATGATTCCAAAAAATCCAAATATCTGACGGAAGGAAATAGAGAACAGGATAATAACTGTGAGCTGCTTCGGAAAATGGTGAGGCTGGCAGTAGTCGATCATATCATTACAAATCACGAGTATATGATGGTGCTGGAAAACCACCTGCATTATTTTCTCGGCAGAAATCCGGCCTGTATCAGTTATATTGATAATGTAGGAAGCAGAAATTATATGACGGTCGATGCGCGGATGGGAATTATGAAACAGATTGACCACGATGCGGAACTGGTCATTCTGTTAAGCGCTATCCAGGATAATCTGCGCACGATGGAGGAAAGCGGGTCATGACATATATATCATTGGGATTTTTTCTATTGGTACTGTTTGTACTGGTCTTGTATTATGCGATGCCGCTGCGCTTCCGATGGGTAGTTCTGCTCATTGGAAGCATTATATTTTATTATCTGGCCTGCGGGGAAGGATGCCTGCTGCTGCTCGTTACGGCGCTTTTGTCCTATGCGTTGGCTCTTGAACTCCAGTCGCTTAGAGAAAAATATGCGGCATCGCGCCGCGGACTGCAAAGGCTGATATTGTTCCTGGCGCTCCTGCCTGTCCTTTTGCCGTGGCTTTTGGTAAAAAACGGAAATTTCACAGGTCTTGTATGGGTCGCTCCATTAGGAATCTCTTTTTACACCCTGCAGACGGTCTCTTATCTGGTAGATGTTTACAGAGGCAGGACGGCGGCACAGAAAAACCCGGCCAAATATCTTCTATTTGTGTTATTTTTCCCGCAGATCGTACAGGGACCGATACCGCGGTATGAGCAGCTGTCAAAACAGCTTTATGAAGGGCACCGCTTTCATGAGGAGAAGTTCGTGAGGGGCCTTCATCTCATTTTATGGGGATTTTTTCTGGAATTTATGATTGCGGATAAGGCGGATATTGTCGTCAGTACGGTATTCGATTCACCGGAGAAATATGCGGGATGCTATATTCTCGTTGCGGCGGTGCTGTACAGTATTGAGTTATATGCGGATTTTATGGCATGTGTCTCTATTTCACAGGGAACTGCTGGATTATTCGGCATTGCGCTGGCGGATAATTTCAAACGTCCGTATTTTTCAACTTCTATTCAGGAATTTTGGAGAAGGTGGCATATTTCACTCAGTTCGTGGCTGCGGGATTACATTTATATACCGCTTGGCGGTGGAAGAAAAGGCGTATTGCGAAAATATGGGAATTTAATCGTTACATTTGCTTTCAGCGCCATCTGGCACGGTTCCGGTTTTAAATTTTTATTCTGGGGCATGATGCACGCGGCCTACCAGATAATCGGGAATCTGACCATTCCATTCAAGAACAGATTCTATGGGCTCCTGGGATTATCGGAGCAATCGGGAATGCGGAAAATGATACAGCGTATAGGCGTTTTTTTCTGGGTAATGCTCGCCTGGATCATTTTCAGGGCGGATAGTCTGCGGACTGGACTGCAAATGATAAAAAAGATGTTCCTCGTTTGGAATCCGTGGGTCTTTTTTGACGACAGCCTGCTGCGTCTGGGACTTGGCTGGAAAGAATGGTGTATCCTGCTCCTGTCCATGTTTCTGCTGTCAGGTGTGAGCATTCTGCAGGAAAAAGGAATGGATGTCAGGGGAATCATTCTGCACAAGGCCGTATATGTTCGATGGGCGCTTTATATACTGGCGGTTCTCTGTATTATGATTTTCGGGACATACGGTTTTGGTTATCAGGGGCAGGACTTTATCTATGGAGGATTTTAAATGAAAAGGCATCTGAGATTTGCGGGGAAATGTGCGCTTTTTCTTTGCATTTTGTGTATATGCGTTGAATTTACATTTCAGATTTTGATACCAAAACTGTGTTATGATGAAATGCTGCCGACGACATTGTCCTATCTGAATTTCTATGAGATGGAAGAAGATACGATAGATGTACTTTTCATGGGGAGCAGTCTGGCGGCAACTTCCTATATACCGCAGGAATTATATGACCGGTATGGTATTACGAGCTATAATCTGGCGAGTGAAAAACAGAGTCCGGTCATATCGTATTACTGGCTGAAAGAAGCGCTTCGTTATCAATCGCCGAAAGTACTTATTTTGGACTGTTATTATCTTTTTCAGAATAGCGATTCCGTTCTCAATTCGCCAGAAATCAGCATTAGAAGGGCACTGGATTATATGAAGTGGTCTCCCGTAAAACTGGAAGCGGTCAGGACGGTCTGCGAACTGGACGAGAGCCAGTCTCTGGCGGGCTATTTTCTTCCGAATATCCGTTATCATGCGAGATGGGAAGAATTAACAGAAAACGATTTTGTGCTGGCGGATATGGTCGAAGGATATGGATTAAAAGGATATGCGGCTTTGGGCAGACAGTGTGGAATCGAGAATTACGTTCCTTTTGAAGAGGGCGCTTCTGAGGATGAGACGGTTATGCCGCAGCTTTTAGAGACTTGGCTGGATAAAATATGCAGTTTGTGCGGGCAGGAGGGTATTGAACTCATTTTGACCAATGTGCCGTTCCCGGACGCGGATGCGGGCAGATTCAATACGATACGAAGCTATGCACAGGAGCATGGGCTGCAGTTCTTTGATTTTAATGAAAAGAATTTATATGAAGCGTCCGGCTTTGTGATGTCAACGGACAGTTATGACGGCGGACATAATAATTTGTGGGGGGCCCGGAAACTGACGGCCTATCTGGGCGGCATTTTGGACAGCCAGTATGATTTCGGTGGAAAAACCGATGAACAGTGGGAATGCACACGGGATTCTTACGAGGATATCCAAAAAGACTGTGAACTGATTCATATAACGGATATCGATGAATATATGGAAGCGCTGCGGGATGACAGGTACAGTGTTTTTCTTTCGGCTAAGGGAAGCTATGCTGTCGGTTTGAAAGATACGACCGTTCAGATAATGAGGGAGACAGGATTTCGGGTCGAGCTTCAGACAGATTCTTCCATGGATGACTTTTACTGTTATTATGCAGTCCTTTCGGAAGGCCGGCTGGAAGAATATATCGGGTATGAAGAAAATACCTGCAGCGGTTCCGTACGAGGCGGTCTGGTGCCCTATGACATTACGGGCAGCGGTTCTATTGTCATAGACGGAGTGGAACAGTCTTTACAGAGAGAGGGGCTGAATATTGTCGTATACAGCAATGACAAAAAGAAGGTGCTGGATTCCGTTTGTTTTAATACATCCGTTGAGGAAAATACGGTGAGCAGATAAAATAAGAGTAAGAAAGAGCTGGGATTTCTACACCAGCTCTTTATTTTTGAAGTATGTTTCTTTGATGATTTCCTGCACTTTTGCTCCGATGCCTTTCTTTTCTTCCCGCGTCATTTCGCTCATGTAAATCGGCTTGCCGTATTCGAGGATGACATGCGTCTTTTTGACCTTTGGAATATGATCTTCAAAAATTGCAGCGGCATTGTTGATGCTCATCGGAACGATGGGACATCCGGATTTCTCTGCAATCTTAAAGCTGCCTTCGTGGAACGGCAGGAACGTGTCATTGACTTTGTTTCTCGTGCCTTCCGGGAAGATACAGATAGAAATTCCGGAATGAATCTTTTCGATTCCTTCCAGAATCGTTTTCATACCCTGTTTGATATCTTTTCTGTCCAGAAACAGACAGTGCAGGTTCTTCATCCAGTCACGGAGCAGCGGAATCCGCAGGATTTCTTTTTTGGAGATATAGCCGGTCGGCCTCGGCACTTGCACATAAGTTATGAGAATATCAAAATAACTCCGATGGTTGCCGACATAAAGAACAGCCTGATCTTTGGGCACATTTTCTTCTCCGATCACAGTCACTTTCACGCCGCCGATCAGAAGACAGACGCGGAAAGCCCAATTGACAATGGCCAGAGAACTGCGGTTCTTCACGTCCATATTGAACTTACCGATAAAATATTCAATGATCAGCAGTGGAATGCTGCAGATTAAAAACAAAACAACAAAAAGCAGGATCAAGACCAGACGAATCATACAAACTTACCTTTCTTCACTCTGTGGCGGTGTTTGAGTCACGGACTCAAACTCGCGGCTGAAAGAATTTATTCTTTCAGCCTATTATATAGGATTGTGCTTTTTTAATCAATAGGAATACACTTTCCGTTTTACTAATAAATTATTAATAACACAGATGCATCGCCAATGGCTGGCATGGAAAGGAAATAGTACTACGATGAATGAATTGGAAAAGAGGCTGCTCAGCGTTCTGCTTGTATGTGTACTTTGTGCGAGCGTGATTGCATGCGGCGCAAAACAAGACCCGATGGAGAAAGTGAAGGATTTGGATTTTACCGTTATCACGGAGGATAAACTGCCGGAAGAACTGTTTTCTATGATTGAGGAAAAAAAGGTGTCTCCGTTCAAAATAACTTTTCAGGATCAGGGATTTCTTTATATCTGCGTCGGTTATGGGGAGCAGGAGACTGCGGGATACAGCATTGCAGTCAATGAATTGTACGAAACGGGAAATGCGGTTTATATTGATACAAATCTGATAGGGCCGGGACCAGAGGAAAAAGGGAAATTGACGCCGACTTATCCATATGTCGTGGTCAAAACGGAAAATGTGAATAAATCCGTTGTTTTTGACTGAAAAGCGGCATCGGAAACAGCTTTAAAAGTGATATCGGCCGAAAAGATGGTAGAGCATGTCCGAAATTTGTGATAAACTAATAGAAAAAGCGGAAACAGGCATACTTTTTACAGGAAGCTGTGTGAGAAAGAGAAGGATATCGGATGATTTATATTACAAATGGATATGTAATAGACCCGAAAACGCAATTCGAGGGTTATCGGGACATTTTGATTCAGGAAGATAAGATCGCGGCGATGGCAGAGCAGGGAATCCCGCTCGCTGAGCTGCTTCGGCGGGCCGGACTGCCGGAAGAACGGAGCGATGAAGCGAAGGCGCAGAATGATGCAGATGCAGCAAAGGGGCAGATTGAACGGCTTGATGCGGCCGGACAGATCATCGCGCCGGGGCTTGTAGATGTTCATGTACATTTCAGGGATCCCGGCTTTACCTATAAGGAAGATATTATAAGTGGTGCGGCAGCGGCGGTGAAAGGCGGTTTTACATCTGTTGTGCTGATGGCAAATACGAAGCCGCCTGTTGATAATCGGGAAACCTTGTCCTATATCCTGGAAAAAGGCAGAGAGACGGGGCTTCATGTGTATACCTGCGCCAACGTGACAATGGGCATGAAGGGGCAGGAACTGGTGGATATGGAAGCTTTGAGCAGGACTGGAGCCGTCGGCTTTACGGATGATGGGGTTCCGATTTTGAATGAAGAAATTTTGCGGGAAGCGCTGCGCCGGGCGGCAAAGCTTCATATGCCGGTCAGCCTTCATGAAGAAGACCCGGCCTATATTACGAACAATGGCATTAACACCGGAAAAGCTTCCGCTTATTATGGAATCGGCGGTTCTCCCAGAGAAGCGGAAATCAGCATGGTGGAACGGGATATCCGGCTTGCACAGGAAGAAGGGGCGGATCTTTCGATTCAGCATATCAGCACGAAAGAGGCGGTAGAACTGGTCAGACAGGCGAAAAGGAAGAACGGGCATATTTTTGCGGAAGCCGCGCCGCATCATTTTACGCTGACGGAAGAAGCGGCAATCGCGCACGGTACGCTTGCCAAAATGAATCCGCCGCTCCGGGAAGAAGCGGACCGGCAGGCAGTTATCAGAGGCTTACAGGACGGTACGATCGATATGATCGCCACCGATCACGCACCGCATAGTGCGGAAGAAAAAGAAAAAACGATCACCGAAGCACCGAGCGGTATCATCGGTCTGGAAACGGCGTTGTCCCTTGGTATCCGGGAACTGGTCGAGCCGGGATATCTTACCATGTGTAAGCTGCTTGAAAAGATGAGTCTTTCGCCTGCCGGGTTATATCGTCTGGATGCGGGCTATCTGGCCGAAGGCGGCCCAGCGGATCTGGTGGTCTTCGATAAAGATGCCGTCTGGCGGGTGGAAAAAGAGAAATTTGCGTCAAAAGCGGCTAATTCTCCTTTTATCGGAGAAAAAATGCCGGGTGTTGTTACCTGCACCATATGCGGGGGAAAAATAGTCTATCGCGAATCTGGCGCCGGGACGCTGTCAGCGCCGGCCCAGCGTTCGTAAGGTGAAAGAAAGGCAGGATATGATATGTCACAGAAGAAGAAAATAACGGCGAGGGTCGTATCGCAGAAAGAAGCGGCGCCGCAGATTTTTGATCTATGGTTGGAAACGGAACTGGCATCGGATGCGCATCCGGGACAGTTCGTTGCAGTCTATCCGAAGAGTGCGGACACATTGCTGCCGCGCCCAATCAGTATTTGTGAGGCAGACAGAGAGCAGAACAGGCTGCGCCTTGTATACCGCATCGCCGGAAAGGGAACGAGAGAATTTTCCGCCTGGCGGGAGAATGAGGAAGTATCCGTTCTTGGCGTTCTGGGAAACGGCTTTCCGTTAGAGAAAGCACAGGGAAAAAAGGTATTCCTGATGGGCGGTGGAATCGGCATTCCGCCGATGTTACAGCTCGCGAAAGAACTGCAGGCCGATAAACAGATCATTTTGGGCTATCGGAATCAGGACCTGTTTCTGGCAGAAGAACTGCGGCAGAACGGAACGGTGTATATCGCTACGGAGGATGGCAGCGTGGGATGCCGGGGCAACGTAATGGATGCCATCCGTGAAAACGGACTGAAGGCGGAAGTCATTATGGCCTGCGGGCCGATGCCGATGCTGCGGGCGATCAAACAGTATGCTGCAGAAAACGGAATCGAAGCATATTTATCGTTGGAGGAGCGGATGGCCTGCGGTGTCGGTGCATGCCTTGGCTGTGTCTGCAAGACAAAGGAGGTGGACCATCATTCGCATGTGCACAATGCGCGCATTTGTACGGATGGTCCGGTATTTGAAGCAAAAGAGGTGGATATCTGATGAATACGAAAGTTACGATCGCAGGCGTTACATTAAACAATCCGGTCATGACGGCCTCGGGAACTTTTGGCTCCGGTATGGAATATGGTGAATTTGTGGATTTGAACAGACTGGGGGCAGTCGTGACGAAAGGAGTCGCCAATGTGCCATGGCCTGGAAATCCGACGCCCAGAGTGGCGGAAGTCTATGGCGGGATGCTGAATGCTATCGGGTTACAGAATCCGGGCGTCGATGTTCTGATCGAAAGAGACCTTCCCTTTCTGAAACAGTACGATACAAAGGTGGTCGTCAATATCTGCGGAAAGACGGTGGAAGACTATCTGGAAGTGGTGGAGCGTCTCGGAGACGAGGCTGTCGATATGCTGGAGATCAACGTATCCTGTCCGAATGTCAAAGAAGGCGCGATTGCATTCGGTCAGCAAACGGATGCTTTGTACGATATTACTTCCCAAATAAAGAAAAAGGCGAAACAGCCCGTTATCATGAAGCTCAGCCCCAATGTGACGGACATTGCGGAAATGGCGAAAGCGGCGGAAGCGGCGGGTGCGGATGCGCTTTCCATGATCAATACGATCACGGGAATGAAAATTGATGTCTACCGCAGAAAATTTGTTCTTGCCAATAAGACCGGCGGACTTTCCGGTCCTGCCATCAAGCCGGTGGCTGTCCGGATGGTCTATCAGGCTGCGCAGGCAGTAAAAATCCCGATTATCGGCATGGGCGGCATCGCGACGGCGGAGGATGCCATCGAGTTTCTCCTGGCGGGTGCGACGGCGGTAGCGGTCGGCGCAATGAATTTCGTCAATCCTTACGCGACGGTAGAGGTCATAGAAGGAATTGAGGCCTATATGAGGCAGACCGGAACGGAGGATGTGAGAGAATTGATCGGGGCGGTAGAAAGGGAATGAAGATTTTCCAGGGCGTCAAAAGACGCCGCCCAGGAAAAACTATGTCATTCCCAAAAGAATCGCTGGCGCGATTCTTCCAGGTAGTGTAAATGATAGTCATACATTCCCTCCATGCGGCATACAATACAATAAGTATACGCATGGAGGGATTTTTGTGGAATTAGTGAAAAAGAAGATACATATGGACCGTGTTGCCAGCAAAGCCGGAACCCAGATGGTGTTGGAAGAGGATGTAAATATATCGGATAACAGACCGGATGCCAGTCATCTGATTGCTGTCAAAGGGGATGTCATCATGGACGAAATCCGTGTGGGTGACGACCGCGTCAATCTGAAAGGCAGGCTGCAGGTGCAGATGCTGTATCTGACGGAAGAGGAGGGTATGTGTGCCAGTATGCAGGCGGAACTGCCGCTGGAAGAAAAAATCAACATGGAAGGAGTTCATAATGGTGATACGGTGCTGTCTTCCTGGGTTATTGAAGATTTGACAGTCGGCCTGATCAATTCCCGGAAAATGAGCGTTCAGGCGATGATTTCCTTTGAACTGGAACTGGAAGAAAAACTGGAGCAGGAGGCAGCGGTGGATATTTATCATGAAGAGCCCGTTGAATATCGCAAACAGATTTATCCATTACTACAGATGGCTGTCAACAAAAAAGACATCTTCCGTATCAAGGAAGAGATGGAACTGCCGAGCAATCTGCCGAATGCCTTTCAGATCATCTGGCACAGCATTTCGCTGAACAACATAGAATTTCGTGCGCTTGATGAAAAAATTGCATTGCAGGGCGAGATGAAAGCCTTTTTCCTGTATGAAGGGGAGGGGGATAACGACAAGACCCTCTGGTACGAAAACACGGTACCCTTCAGCGGTATGATAGAATGCCATGGATGCCGGGAAAATATGATGCCGGATATCCGCTATACCACCTCTCAGTGCAGTGTGGAGATAAAACCGGATTTTGATGGAGAGGAAAGAGTTTTCTGTGTGGAAAATGTGCTCGATCTGGAGATTCGTCTTTATGAAGAAGAAAATCTGGAAGTATTGTCGGATATTTACGGGGTGTCCAAAGAAATTGAAGCGGTGACGACGGAAGTCTCGTTGAAGGGCCTGTTGCTGCATAGCAGCGGAAAATGTAAGGTGGCGGACCATGCGAGAATACAGAACACGGAAATGCACATTTACCAGCTGCTGCATAATGAGGGAGAGATTCAGATAGAAGAACAATCCATTGAGGAGAACGGTATTTCCATAAGCGGCACGCTGCATGTTATGACGGTCTATCTTTGCACTAACGGACAAAATACGCTGTATGCAACGAAAAGTTCCCTGCCCTTTAAGCATTTCATCGATGTGCCGGGGATTGAATCATCCTGTGTTTATCATATTCACTGGAATCTGGAGCAGCTTCTCGTTACGATGCTGGACAGCGATGAGCTGGACATCAAGGCAGCATTGAATTTTGAAGCCCTTGTCTTTACATCAAAAAAAGCCAGTTTCGTTACGGATATCAAGGTAGAGGAGCTGGATATGAATAAGATCAGCGAGCTTCCCGGCATCGTTATCTACATTGCGGGAACGGGAGATACGCTCTGGGACATCGGTAAGAAGTATTATGTATCGATTGCGCAGTTAAAAGAAGTCAATGAACTGGTTTCGGAAGAGATAAAAGCGGGAGATAAAATCCTGGTCGTGAAAGGGGTATCCTGAGAAAAAACGTTACCGGAATCCGGTTAAACAGGTTCACAGAGTGCAGGCTGACTGGCTTAGAATGGTCGGCTTGCGCTTTTTCCTTTTACTTTTGTTAAAACATATGATATGATAATACAGGAATCATGCTCAGCTTTTTCGAGCTAATAGGGGGAAAGAATATGAAACGTAAGGGACACAACCATCGGGAAACCTTTTCCATACTGTTTATTTCCCATGCGGGGCAAAAGAACAAGCAGATTAATATTTCACAGACTGCGTCCCGCTTTATTCTCTTTTTGCTGATATTCTTATTACTCGTTATCTGCGGTGGTGCCGGCTGGCTGGGGTGGATGCTTTATCATGGAGCATTGCCGGGAGGCGGACAGGATAATCTGCGCGCGCAGTTAGAATCTCAGACACAATTGGTTCAGCAGTTAGAGGCGGAAAAGGAAAGCCTGAACAATGAAATGCAGGCGCTCGTACAGGAAAACGAGGCGCTGCGTCAAAGTGCGGAAACAGAAAGTGGGGAGACGGGAGAAGGGGTTGAAGCAGAGGAAGAGACAGAAACTGCATCGGATGCCGGCATTCCAACACGTTATCCGTCATCGTCCACGAGCAGTCTGTTGTCGAATTATTCAGAAGAGGAACCGTATCTGTCAATCAGTACACACGAGGAAGGAAACATTGTAGCAACAGGCAGGGGTACGGTGATTGCCGTTTCATCGGATGACACTTACCCGGTCATCGTTGAGGTGGAACATGAAAAGGGCTATAAGACACGCTATTTGTGCCATCAGGATGCAGAAGTGAAGGCGAGTGAAGGGGCGCAGGTCGAGGCCGGAGATACTTTATTTACAATTATTACAGATGAGACACAGCTGGACTATCAGATTCTTTTTGAAGAGGAACCGATCGATCCGCTGACTGTCATAGAAGCGAAAGGATAAGAGGAGGAATTAAAATGATGAATCGGAACAAAAACAAAAATAGCGCAATGGAGTTAAAAGCCAAAATCGGTACGGTAATTGGCCCGGGTGCCGTTTTTGACGGACATTTCGAGACGCCTGAGTCTGTCAGGGTGGACGGAACGATAAACGGAAACTGTAACTGTAAAGAGTTGCTCATTGTCGGCGTGGAAGGAAAAATTAATGGAGATATTACTTCTCAGAATGTGATCATTTCTGGTAAGGTGGAGGGAGACATTATTGCAAACGGCAAGCTGGAACTGCTTTCGACAGGTAAGCTGGTCGGCAATATTACTGCGCGCTCTCTTGTTGTTGACGAAGATGCGTGCTTCGACGGCAGATGTACGATGACGACCAGTTCGGAACATAACAATATGGCATCCATGCTCGATAAGGATAAGAGCAAAGACAAGAGCAGTACTTCCGTAGAATTGGATGTGAAGCCGGATGTGAAGAAGAAATACTAAGAACAGAGAAGCGGAAAGTACATAATAAAAAGAAGCGGAAGATAAAACAGAGCCGACATTTTTGCCAGGCTCTGTTTTTGTGTTTATATATGCGGAATGGTTCAGTCTTATTCCGGCCGGATTTCTATTCTGTCAGCAGAGGGAATCACGATCGTGTCGTTTCCATTCTTTTTGGTGGATGCGCCCGCTGCCACGATGCCGGTCACATTGATGAGACGGATGGTGTAAGGCTTGGAAGCGGCGGCCTGCAGGAGAATAGTCCCGTCCAGTTTTTTGGCAGAAATCTTTAAGTCGATTTCACCCTGCATATTGTAGATAATTGTGGAGGCTTCCTGCCCTTCCTGTAAAGCATAGATTCTGATTTCAGCATCATCCGCATAATCGTAGTCGGGTCTGTCGTCCCGGCCAAGAGCAATGATGCTGTTTTCCTTTACCATGAGCGGAAGGTGCAGATAGTCGTATTCTTTTTCTATCCATGTACCGCCTTCCATCACTTCTCCGGTAAAAAAGTCTGTCCAGTTTCCTTTCGGCAGATAGAAAATGCCTTTGCTCTCATCGTTGAAAACAGGAGCGACTAAGAGCGCATCGCCCAGCATATACTGTTTATCCAGATAGTGGCAGTTCCGGTCTTCCGTAAATTCCAACACCATGCTGCGCATCGTCGGGACACCGGTGCGGGAAGTATCGATCGCTGTTCTGTATAAATAAGGCATCAGGGATGCTTTCAGTTTGGTGAAGCTTCTCAAAACGTCTACCGCCTCTTCGTCATACAGCCAGGGAACGCGGTAAGAATGACTGCCGTGCAGGCGGCTGTGGGAGGAAAGCAGACCGAAAGCCACCCAGCGTTTGTAGACATCCGCTGTGGAAGTATGTTCAAAACCGCCGATATCATGCGCCCAGTAACCGAAGCCTGACATTAACAGGGAAAGGCCGCCGCGCAGGCTTTCTTCCATCGATTCATAATCGGACCAGCAGTCGCCGCCCCAGTGTACCGGGAATTTCTGTCCGCCGACAGTCGCGGAACGCGCGAACAGGACCGCTTCGCCTTTGCCGCGTTTTTTCTCCAATAATTCGTAAACGGTCTGATTGTAAAGGTAAGTGTAAAAGTTGTGCATCTTTTCCGGGTCGGAACCGTCAAAATAAACGCAGTTGACCGGAATCCTTTCGCCGAAATCCGTTTTGAAACAGTCCACTCCCATATCCAGAAGAACTTCCAGTTTGTCCTGGAACCACTTACATGCGGCGGGATTGGTGAAGTCCACGAGCGCCATGCCGGGCTGCCACATATCCCATTGCCATACGTCGCCGTTCGGCCGCTTGAGGAAATAACCTTTTTCCATGCCTTCCGCGAACAGTATGGATTCCTGGCCGATATAGGGATTGATCCAGACGCAGATATTCAGGCCCTTGGCTTTGATTCTTTGCAGCATTCCCGCCGGGTCGGGGAATACATCGTCATCCCATACGAAGTTGCTCCAGTGAAAGCCTTTCATCCAGAAGCAGTCGAAGTGGAAGGTGCGGAGCGGGATATCGCGCTCCAGCATACCGTCGATAAAGCTCATGACAGTCTCTTCGTCGTAGTTTGTCGTAAAAGAAGTGGAGAGCCACAGACCGAAAGTCCAGGGAGCCGGCAGGGATGGCTTTCCGGTCAGGTCGGTATATCTCATTAAGACTTCTTTCATAGTCGGTCCGTTGAAGAAGAAATAATCGAGGCTGCCGCCTTTGACGCTGAAAGCGGCTTTGGTCACATTTTCCGTAGCGAACTCGAAGGAAACTTTTTCCGGATGGTTCACGAGAACGCCGTAACCTTTGTTGGAAAGGTAAAAAGGAATGTTCTTGTAAGACTGCTCGGTACTCGTGCCGCCGTCTTCGTTATAGATTTCCACGGTCTGTCCGTTCTTGACAAACGGCGTGAAGCGTTCGCCCGTGCCGTATAACAGTTCGCCGACACCGATGCTCAACTGCTGGCGCATCCAGGTATCCTGAAGGTCGCCTTCCAGGTCAAAACAGTCTCCCGTCCAGTTCGCTTTCATCATGGCGAGGTCTCTTGGAGCGCTCTGAGTAATGACTTTACCATTCCTGATATAGCGCATATACCATCTTTTTTTGCCGATTTCAAGGGAAAGAGAGCCGCTCGTAACGGTCAGCGTATCTTCGTTATCTTCTACCTGCAGGGTCTGCGGATTTCCGAGATTTAAATCAAAAACCGGGCTCTTTTGGCATGTTCCCATATAATGGTCGGTCTGTACACGGATAACGTCCGGCATCGGGGAGGTGATGCGTATTGTCAGATTCGCTCCGCCCAGCGTAGCGCCCCTGTCGTTGACCGGATGAGTCGGCGTGCACAGCGTGACTTCTTTTTCCTTGATGGTGGCATAATAGACCTGTGCAGGAGAAAAACAGCCCATTCCCTCCTTTAACAGCCAGTAGCCGTGATTAAATTTCATTGTAACCTCCGTTCTGAAAAAAGCGGCTCGTTCACTGATTATGAAGGGCAGCATTTTTCTTAAAAAATAAGTTGAATGATATTATTATTTGATTATAAATGGAAAATATTGAAAAAGATAGACTATTTTTGAAAAAGAAAAAACCCCCCTCAAATTTCAACCGGGGGGGGGTAATTCTGCGCACGGCGATAATTGTGTTATCCGGTATTGCGATGGCGTCATGCAATATCGGTGTTTAAATGCACGCGTGAAATTTTCCGGATTCTCATAGCCCAGGGCCTGGCTGATCTGTGAGACAGTCATGTCTGAGTTTGTCAGAAAACTTTCCGCCTTTTGAAAACGGATTCTGCCGAGTAATTCGGAAAAATTGCAGCCGAGATGATTTTTCAGATATTTGGAGCAGTAAGGTACGGTATAGTGAAGTCTTTCGGCTAATGCCGTAAGGGTGATCGTGTCATATTGCTCATAGATCAGAGAAAGAATCTCGTTATTGCGGTCGTTTCCGGGCGCGGTTCTGAGAGCATCCTGATGGGTGCGGCTCAAAGAGGTGAATAAAAGAACCAGCATACCGGTGAGGACTCTGTCCGTATAGTCATCGGCATTTGCCATCAGATCGAGCATCTGCATCATAATGCTCCGCAGCTCGTCATTCTGTCCGGTATGGAATAAGAGATATGTTTCGGAATCGTTCCGGTAAATGCTGTTTTTCAGAAATTCTCCAAGACAGTCCTGTCCATTCAGGATACCCGAGAAGATATTTTCAAAGGCATCCGGGTGGATCAGAATCGCGATGCAGTTGCCGGTGTTCTCCGGCAGGGCATGATGAGCCGGCGGCGGCAGAATATAAAGGTCGCCTGTATAGAAACGTTTCGGGTGCTGATTGATCAGATGAGTTTCGTTTCCTGACAATACATAGACCATTTCAAAAAAACTATGTGTATGCTCTGACTGGGAAATTGTCGGGTTTTCCAGAACGATGATATTATGTTTGAAGTCCTCGGTGTAATGATGGATAGTCTGTATATATTGTAATACAGATTCCCATGTAATCACAGGCACGAAACGCTTTGTGCTTTCCGTGTCAAATAATTCATTTAACAGTATTTGATTGTTTTTTCCATTCGTCATTTTTTTACCGCTTTCAGAAAGAATCCCCTTAATTTATATTAATATAACATAAAACTGCATAAAAAACAACCGACGATGTTAAAAAATGATAGTATATTTGATTAAGTTTTGCCATGCTCAATAGAGTTTTATTCTGTTATAATTAAGCAAGGTGCCAATAAAAAATGAAAAAAAGATGGAAAAATTAGACATCTTGACAGAAAGGGTGGGGGTATATGGCAAAAAAGAACGCAAATACTGGAAAGGGAAAGCAGAAGCTGAGCCTGCAGCTTTTGTGGAAGCAGCGATATCTGTTAATGATGTCACTACCGTTCGTTATCTGGCTCATTATTTTTAAGTACATACCGTTATGGGGCTGGACGATGGCCTTTCAGGAGGTGAAACCCGCAACATTTGCAATCCCGATCTGGGAAAGAGCTTTTACGGGGTTCGGGAACTTTGCGAAGGCTTTCGGCGACCGGCTTTTCAAACAGACAATGATCAATACGATCGGTATCAGTATTATTGATATCGGTATCGGTACGATTGTTGCGATTGCGTTTGCCGTACTTTTGAATGAAATGCAGTTCATTAAATTCAAGAAGCTGACACAGACAATTTCTTACCTGCCTCACTTCGTATCATGGGTCATCATCGCAAGTATCGCCAAGAATATCTTCAATGACGGTGGAGTCATTGATACCCTGACGAATTCTAATCTGCATTTGATGAGTACCAATTCTATCTTAATATGGTTTGTTATCGTTATCATCAACTGCTGGAAGGAAATGGGATGGAATGCCATTATTTATCTATCTTCCATGGCAGGTATCGATCCGGGCCTGTATGAGGCGGCGAAGATGGACGGTGCGAACAGATGGCAGAGAATATGGCACATTACGCTTCCGGGCATCCGCTCGACAATCATTGTATTGCTGATCATGAATATCGGCGGTGCGCTGAATGTCGGAATGGAACGTCAGATGCTGCTCAGCAATGCGCTCGTGCAGGATCATACGATGGTTCTGTCCTGGTTCTCTTATGAAAGAGGTATTGGAACGGGTGATTACGGTCTTGGTACTGCTATCGGTGTATTCCAGTCCGTTGTCGGCCTGGCCCTGCTGCTGATCGCCAATAAGATTGCCGGTATGGTCGGCGAAGATAAGCTGATTTAGGGGGTGTGGATATGATAGCAAAGAAAAAGACGTGGTTTGATGTAGTTCTTGTATTATTTTTTATCGTGATCGTTATCATTACATTGTATCCATTCCTGAACGTGCTCGCGATTTCTTTAAACGATGCCACGGATACGCTGCGTAATATTAACTTTGTTATTCCGCGTAAGTTCACATTGAGCAACTACAAATATGTATTTCAGGATGCGGATATCATAAAGCCCTTCTTTCTGTCCGTTGTGAAAACGGTCGTAGGAACGCTGGCTGGCGTTGTCTGTACTGCGATGCTGGCGTATACGCTGAGCCGCCGGGATTTTATTTTCCATAAACCGTTTACGATTCTGTTCGTTGTTACGATGTATGTGAGCGGCGGTCTGATTCCGGAATATCTGCTGATCATGCGTACGCTGCGTCTTGGCAATAACTTTATGGTCTATATCCTGCCCGGTCTGATCTGGGTCTACAATATGATTCTGGTACGTTCCTTCATCGATGGACTGCCGACGGCATTGCAGGAAGCAGCAAAGCTTGACGGAGCAAATGATTTTCAGATATGGTACAAGGTCGTTATGCCTCTGTGTACGCCGGTTATCGCTACGATTGCTCTGTACTATGCGGTAGGTCAGTGGAACTCTTTCATGGATACCTATCTGTATGCGAAGAAGCTTCCGACGCTGCAGTACAAACTGTATGAGATCATGTCACAGGCGCAGATGCAGCTGGATACTCATTCGACGAGTAACGTGACACAGGCCGTTACGCCGATGGCAATCCGTATGGCCGTTACGGTTGTGGCTACCGTTCCGATCATTGTCGTATATCCGTTCTTACAGAAGTATTTTGTAGGAGGTATGACGGTTGGTTCTGTAAAAGACTAGCGTGAGAAGAAGTTCTAAAGACGTTTCGCCAGTGGGCGAAACGCCAAGAACTTCTACGGTTCGCGTTGCGAACCTTTCTCACGCAGGAGAATGCCTAAAAAGCGGCATTCTCCATCTGGGGAGTGCCTGCAATATGGGCATTCTTCATCCGGGGGATGCTTTTAAAGCGGCATTCGCCTCATTGGTGATATGTAACCTGAATACGCTCAGGATATATATAGAGAGAAAAATAAGGAGGATTTATTTATGAAAATGCGTAAGATTTTATCCCTGTTGACAGTTTCTGCACTCTGTGCCGGTCTGTTGGCAGGATGCGGCGGCGGTTCCGGTGATTCATCGAACAGTTCGAGCAGCGACACAAGCAGCAGCACAAATACGGCTTCCGATTCCGGAAATGACAATGCGTCAGGGGATGCAGCGGCGGCTGATGACAAGTCTCCAATTACATTTGAAGTATTCCTGACGGATGCGAACAACGACAGCTGGGATAACCCGGTCGGCAATGCGATTACGGAAGCAACTGGCGTTACACTGGAGATTTCTTATCCGGTATCTTCACAGGGTGATGCAAAACAGGATGTTGCATTGATGATTGCGAACGATGAATATCCGGATTTCATTTATGCAAAAGGTGAAGCGACTTCTCTGTACGAAGCAGGCGCTTTGATTGATATGACAGATTTGATTGAGCAGTATGGCCCGAATATCAAGAAGATGTACGGCGACGAGCTTGAGAAACTGAAATGGGGTAATGGCGATGAAGGTATCTACCAGCTCTCTTATGCGGGTGTAGGAGCACAGACCTTAAAGACCGGCGGCGGCTGCCAGATTCAGTTTGCTGCTCTGAAAGAGAATAATTATGAATATCCGACAACATTGGAAGAGTATGAAGCATTGATCAAGAAGTACCTGGAAGCACATCCGACAACGGATGATGGTCTGGAGACAATCGGTATCACGATGAGCGCTTCCGACTGGCACTGGATGATCACGCTGGGCAATCCGGCAGGCTTTATCGCTGATGCGGCTCCGGATAACGGACAGTGGGTAATTGATGAGAATTACAACTGCTACTATAAGCACACAACACCGGAAGAGAAAGAATATTTCCAGTGGCTGTGCCGTATGTATGACGAAGGAATCCTTGATCCGAACTTTGCTACACAGACACATGATGACTATATCGCGAAGCTTTCCAGCGGACGTGTTGTAGCGATTACGGATGCTGAGTGGGATTACAATCAGGCGCAGCAGGTTCTGATCGCAGACGGCAAAGTAGACAAGACTTACTGCGGACTTCCTGTAACACTTCGCGAAGATCAGAAAGCTCCGGCACTGTTATATCAGGGTCTTCAGGTAGGCTGGGGTATCGGTATCACAAAGAGTTGTGAAGATCCGGTACGCGCTATCAAATTCCTTGATTTCCTTTGCTCCGATGAAGGCGCGGTTCTTCACAAATGGGGTGTTGAAGGCGTTAACTACTTCTTAGACGAGAACGGTATGAGATATCGTACACAGGAAGAAATCGATGCTTCCAATTCCGATCCCGATTATGGTAAAAAGACGGGTGTCGGCAACTATACAGGTTTCCCGATTTACGGCGACGGTTCTGAAGATGAGAACGGAAATCCTTATACAACGATTACAAGACAGTCTGTAATTGCTGAATACAACGAAGAACAGCTTGCAGCATGTGAAGCATGGGGCGTTGATATGCTGATCG
The DNA here is from genome assembly GCA_947178125.1 of uncultured Lachnospiraceae bacterium. GTDB lineage: Bacteria > Bacillota > Clostridia > Lachnospirales > Lachnospiraceae > UBA3282. The sequence goes on from CAMWXB010000011.1 coordinate 61,175, forward strand.
ATATCTTCCCGCAGCCGGACGAATTTGAATTGCTTCCTTATTCAGCATTGTGGGCATATCAGATTCCACAGGATCTGTCTAATAAAGTAGATATTCTGAACGAAATCGCATGGCCGGGTCTGGTGAAATGTGTGACTGGCGGACAGGCTAATTTCGAAGCGAACTGGGATGCTATGGTAGCAGAACTCGAAGCGAACGGTATGGAAGAAGCAAATGCGGAAATGACGGCATTCTTAGCTGAGAAAATCCAATAATAGGGTGAGAAGAACTTCTAAAGCTCACGCCAGAGGGCGTTTCGCCAAGAAGTTCTACGATTTGCGAAGCAAATCTTTCTCACTCGGGAGAATCGCGGAGCGATTCTCCTGCATGAACCATAAAGTGTTGTAAAGAAACATTAAGAAATAAAAAGAGAAAGTGATGTAATGGGAAGGGTCTGATATCGCAGGGTGTTGGGCCCTTTCTGTAACATAAGAGTGTTTGTGATAATGTTTGGAACTGCCAAACTCGCAATTATCTGAAAATATACAGATTAAGGAAGGAGCATGGTAAAAGTATGGAAGTGAAAAAGAATACGCCTTTCTGGAATATATCGCTGCCTATAGAGGAGCGGCTTGACTGGCTGTTATCGGAAATGACGATGGAGGAAAAACTGGGGATGCTCGCGACAAGGGTTCCGGAACTGGAAAGACTCGGTATTCCTGCGATGTCGGTAGGCGGAGAAGCGGCACACGGCGTTGAGGCAAGAAACGATCAGAATGAATTAGGCGGGCCGGAAACGACCACTTCATTTCCACAGCCAATCGGTATGAGCGCGACCTGGGATACGGAACTGATCAAAAAAGCGGGTGAAGTGACGGGAACGGAGGCGCGCGTTATTTATCACCGCCATCCGGACAGAGGGCTTAGCCGCTGGGCGCCGACGATCGATCTGGAGCGGGATCCGAGATGGGGCAGAACGGAAGAAGGCTACGGAGAAGATCCTTTGCTTGTCGGAGAAATGTCTTCCGCCTATATTCAGGGAATGCAGGGAGATGACCCGCATTATCTCCGTGTGGCATCTACGCTCAAGCATTTTTATGGAAACAATACGGAAGTGGGGCGGGGCTGGAAAAATTCATCCATTGACCCGAGAAATAAATATGAGCTGTATCTGGAGCCTTTCCGCAGAGCGATTGAAAACGGTGGCGCAGAAGCGATCATGACGGCCTATAATAAGATCAATGGCATTCCGGGGATGCTCAATCCGGAGGTCGGGTGTATTCTGAAAGACCAGTACGGATTAAAACACGCGGTCTGTGACGGCGGCGCGATGGAACTCGTTGCTGATTTTCATCATTATTGCGGACTTCATGCCGAAACGCTGGCGATGGCCTTGAAAGCCGGGGTTGATGGCATGTCGGATAATCCGCAGGTAGTGGAGCAGGCGGCAAGGGAAGCGTATGAACTTGGGCTGATCACGGAAGCCGATGTGGACAAGGCGCTTCGAAATATGTTCCGCACCAAACTGCGTCTCGGCATTTATGACAGGGAGCCGCGCAATCCCTATGATGCCGTAACGGAAGCGGATATCAATTCTGAAGAGAATCAGGAAATATGCCGACAGGTATCGAGAGAATCCATTGTTCTTTTGAAGAACGATGGAGAAATGCTTCCGCTGGGTAAGGAAACGGCCGCGGAGTCCCTTGCATTGGTCGGCCCTGCGGGAGATTCCTGGTACCGCGACTGGTACTGCGGCGAGCCGCTTCGGAAAACGACGCTCAAGCAGGGTATCGAGAGGCTGCAGGGGGCGGAGATTTCTTTTGCGGACGGCTATGACAGGATTATCTTCCGCTGTGGGGATAAAGGAATTGCCGTCATGGAGGATGGTGCGCTCTGCCTGTCCGAAGAACCGGATATTTTTATGATGGAAGACTGGGGCGAGGGCAGCCTGTATTTCCGCTGTGCCCGTACCGGAAGATATATGAATACCAGATTCTATCCCGGAAAAGTGAAACCGGAAGAAATGGGAAGAATTGCAGCAGATATAGAGGAACCTTTTGACTGGTTCGTCATGGAAATTTTTCATCTGGAAGAGCAGCCGGATGGTACATCGGTATTGACAAATCGTTTCGGCTCGCCCATACTGGCAGGAGAAGACGGCAGTCTGTGGTCCATGAAGGGCGGCGAACAGATCGGGCCGAGCGTGGGGCTGGCGATGGATACGGCGGCATCTGCAAAAAAGGATATCACACTGTCCGAAATATCTTTTACCCTGGAGGTCGTTGAGTCCGGCGTGGAAGCGGCGGTCAGACTGGCGCAGGGAAAAGAGAAAGTACTTCTTGCGCTGGGCTGTAATCCGATGGTGAATGCGAGAGAAGAGGTAGACCGCGGCACGATCGTGCTGCCGCCGGCGCAGGAAAAGCTGATGGAAGCGGTCTATCAGGCGAATCCAAATGTTGTGCTCGTACTGATTTCCAACTATCCGTATGCGATGAATGCTGCACAGGAAAAGCTGCCCGCCATCTTGTGGAGTGCGACGGGAAGCCAGGATATGGGAGACGCACTGGCGGAAACAATTTTCGGGGAAAATGCGCCTGCGGGCCGTTTGAACATGACATGGTACCGAAGCGATGACCAACTGCCCGATATCGACGACTATGATATCATAAAAGGAAATCGTACCTATCGCTATTTTGACGGAGAAGTGCTCTATCCGTTCGGTTTCGGCCTGACCTATTCGGATTTTGCGTATTCGGATTTGTCAGTGGAACTGGTGGATAAGCGGAGCCTGCGGGTCTCTTTTGCCGTGAAAAATATCGGCGGCCGCATAAGCGATGAGGTCGCGCAGGTATATGGAACGGCACCCGCTTCCCGTGTGAAAAAACCGCTCCGGCAGTTGTTAGGTTTCCGACGTTTAAAAAATATGGCGCCGGGAGAAAGCAGAACGGTGGAAATTTTGGTTCCGGTGGAAGAGTTTCGGTTCTATGATGTCATCAGTCGTTCGTTGATGGTGGAAGGCGGCTGTTATACCATATATGCGGGGCCTTCCAGCGCGGCATGTACCTTGTCGGCGCAGGTCGAGATTCCGGGCGGAAAACCGGGGCTGCGGGATATGGCGAAAAAGACCGCGGCAGACCACTATGACGATTATGAGAATATCGTGCTCACGGAGGGGCAGTTCGGGTACAGTGCGGCAGAACTCTTGTGTTCGGATAAAGAAGGCGTCCTCGTTTATCGTGACTGTGCGATTGCGCCGGAAGCTAAAGAGATTACGCTGCATCTTCTGAGCAAAAACGGCTGTAAAGTAGAAGTGCTCATCGATGGGAAGATTGCCGGAAGCTGGCAGGGAGAAACGAGAACCTATGTGAAGCATCCGCGTCCGGTAATGGGGCCGCTGATGGTCAAAGATACCGAAGAGCGGATTGCGGGCTGGAAGCCTGTTTATGCGGACGTAAAGGTAGAATTGACACATGGTATCCAGGATGGGCAGAAGCCGTCGGAATTGATGCTCCGAATGACAGGGGACGTGAAGTTGTGTTATTTTAAAATGTGAGAAGTGTGAGAAGAACTCTTAAAAGGCCAACACAGCTGGCGGTGTGGCACCAATGGCGTGCTTACGTTTCACCTGAAGGTGAAACGCCAAGAAGTTCTACGATTTGCCGAAGGCAAATCTTTCTCACAAGGCGAACAAGTTCGCCTTGCAGAATGCCCTGGCGGTCATTCTGCATGAATTGTCTGTGCCGTTTGAGGCGGTAGAATGGAGGATTACTATGATTTACAAAGAATACCCGATTCGGGTGGAGGGGTCAACGGAGCAGGCGAAGATGACCACCTATTTGATTTCGCATTCGGAAGCGATGCAGATACAGGAGCGGCCGTTGATCATTATTTGCCCGGGCGGCGGTTATCGTTATGTCTCCGACCGGGAAGGGGAGATGATCGCGCTGCAGTGGAATGCGTATGGTTATCATGCAGTGGTGCTGCGCTATTCTGTGGAACCGGCAACTTATCCGACGGCGCTCATAGAACTTGCTACCGTCATGAAAATGGTCAGGGAGCACAGCGCGGAATGGCATGTAAAGGCCGATAAGATTCTGGTGGAAGGCTCCTCTGCGGGCGGCCATCTTGCGGCAAGTTATGGGATGTTCTGGAAAAAGCCTTTTCTGGCGGAGAAGGTCGGCCTTTCGTCTGAGGAACTGCGTCCGGCGGGTATGATTCTGCACTATCCGGTCATTACATCCGGCGAATATGCGCATCGGGATTCTTTCCGCATGCTGCTCGGCGAAAAATATGAGGAATTAAAAGAGGAAGTATCTTTGGAGAATCAGGTCAGCGCGGATACGCCGCCGACTTTCCTCTGGCATACGAATGAGGATGGTTCCGTGCCTGCGGAAAATTCTCTTCTGCTGGCGCTGGCTATGCGCAGGCATAATGTTCCGGTAGAACTGCATATGTACGCGAAGGGCGGCCACGGGCTGGCCCTTGCGGACGAACGGACGATGTGCGCCGACGGAAGCGGCACGGAAAAGGAGTGCACGTCGTGGGTAGCACTGGCGGATATGTGGCTGCGGGAAGTCGTGTTGAAATAATAGCATTATGAAATTGGGTGTTAAGCGGGGCACTCTCCGGGTGGAAGCTGGGAGGTTTATTTTTCGGCAATACAATTGATTTTTAAATAATAGATAGTTATAATAAAAGTGTGATAATAATCACGCTTTTATTAATAATAATGTGATTTGAGCATAAATAGAGAAAGAAGATACGCCTATGGAACGATTTGCTTTACAGAAATTACAGGACTGGAAAAATTCGCCGCACCGGAAGCCGCTTATTTTAAAGGGCGTGCGGCAGGTTGGAAAGACATGGCTGTTAAAAGAATTTGGCAGCCGGTATTATGAGAATGCGGCCTATTTCAATTTCGATGAAAATGAGGAATACAGACAGTTCTTTGAAATGACAAAAGATGTCGAACGTATTTTGCAGAATCTGATGATGGCAAGCGGACAGAAAATTCTGCCGGAGAAAACGCTTATTATTTTCGATGAGGTGCAGGACTGTCCGGCCGTGATTAATTCTTTGAAATATTTTTGTGAGAATACGCCACAGTATCATGTTGCCTGCGCAGGCTCTCTGCTTGGCATTGCATTGGCGGCGCCCTCGTCTTTTCCGGTGGGAAAAGTTCATTTTATGCAGATTGAGCCGATGAACTTTTCGGAATTTCTGCTTGCGAATGGGGATGAAAATCTGGTGCGGTATCTGAATGATATCGAATGTTTGGAACCGATTCCCGATGCGTTCTTCCATCCATTGTGTGAGAAACTGAAAATGTATTATGTGACAGGTGGTATGCCAGAGGCGGTCCTGATGTGGACAAAAGAGCGCGATGTAAATGCGATGCAGGAAGTGTTGTCGGATATTATCAATGCTTATGAGAGGGATTTTGCCAAGCATCCTGACAGGAATGAATTTCCTAAGATTTCAATGATATGGAATTCTATTCCGTCTCAATTGTCCAGAGAAAATAAGAAATTTATTTATAGGGCAGTAAAAGAGGGGGCAAGAGCAAGAGAATATGAAGATGCGCTGCAATGGCTGGTAGATGCGAGGCTTGTTTATAAGATTTATCGAAGCCGTGCGCCGAGGCTGCCGCTTGCGGCTTATGATGATTTGTCAGCTTTCAAAATATATCTTGTAGACGTAGGACTTTTACGCAGATTAGCGTTGCTTGCGCCTACTGCATTTGGCGAAGGAAATCGCTTATTTACGGAATTTAAAGGTGCATTAACGGAAAACTATATCTTACAGGCTTTATCGGCACAATTTGAAGCACAGCTTCGGTATTGGTCACAAAATAATCCTCCTCATGAAGTGGATTTCCTGATTCAACGTGAAAATGATATTTTTCCGATTGAAGTAAAAGCAGAAAGCAATATCGCCGGTAAAAGTCTCAGGAAGTTCAAGGAGTTGTTTCCGGAGGAAATAAAGCTTCGGATTCGTTTCTCGCTGAATAATTTGAAACTGGACGGCGATATGCTGAATATTCCGCTCTTTATGGCTGACAATACGGCTAAACTGATAGGAAAAGCACTGGAAGTTTTGACGTGAAACTTTGCCGTCGCTATTCTACAGCAACCTTGACCACGACCGGAAACGCACTCTTCACGGTCTTGGTCACAAAATGCAGTCCATCTTCATCCACCCGGAAGTCAACCGGTTCGTCAAAGCCGAGAATGCTGACCTTGCGTATAATGCCGTGGAAGTTCGGCTTGTTGGCATCATGGCTCTTGGCCAGCGACTGAATCGTCACATGGCCGTCAGCCGGATACTGCATACAAGCGGCATAAATGCAGCCGTTTCCGGCTGTGAAACGGAAATCTTTGCTCGTATAGGCCGTGGCGGATTTGTCGCTGAACTGGCCTTCGATTTCCTTTGTCGGGCCTTCGGCCGGATAACGCCAGGGCTTGCTGTTGTAAATGGCTTCTCCATTCACGGAAAGCCAGGAACCGATATCCAGTAAAATGGCAGTCGTCTCTTCCGTAAAAGAACCATCGGCTTTGGGGCCGATATTCAGGAGGAGATTGCCGTTCTTGCTGACCACATCGACAAGATAACAAATTAACTCATTGCTGCTCTTATAGTTGAGCGAAGTGGTATAGCACCACGAATTACGCGTAATGGAGGTATCCGTCTGCCAGTGATACGGTCTTGTATCGGCAAATTTACCGCGTTCCACATCCACAATAGCGCTGCCGAAAGCCATTGCATCGTGTTTGTAGCAGATGGCGGTCGGGAAGTCCCATTCCAGGCCGCGGTTATAATAATAAGCGGCAATCTGGCGAAGGCCGGGTTTGTAGCCTTCGTGTTGAATCCACCAGTCAAAATAGAGAATTTTCGGCTGATAGCGGTCGATGATCTCGCAGGTACGGCAAATCCAGTCTTCCAGAAATTCTTCTGTCGGATAGGGATTGGCGAAAAGATTCTGGTGTTCCGGCTGTTCCTGTAAGGAAGGCCAGTAAAAGTCACCACGTTGTAAAGGCTCTTTGATGTCGCTGTCGAAGTCCTTACCGTTTCCCATGAACCAGAGATGTTCCGCCCGATGGGAAGATGCACAGAAAACGAGCCCCCTTCTTTCGAAAGCTTCTTTTAATTCTCCGAGGACATTGCGCTTCGGTCCCATTTTGGCAGCGTTATAAACCGACAAGTCGCTGTCATACATCTGGAATCCGTCATGGTGCTCCGCCACCGGGACAACATATTTGGCACCCGCCTTAGCGAATGTGTCGGCCCAGAATTCCGGGTCGAACTTATCTGCCGTAAACAGGGGGATGAAATCTTTATAACCGAAATCTTTGTGCGGGCCATAGGTTTTGATATGGTGCTCGTATTCCGGCGTACCTTTTATATACATTTTCCGGGAATACCATTCATCGCCGAAAGCCGGAACGCTGTACACGCCCCAGTGGATAAAAATACCGAATTTGGCTTTTTCATACCATGCGGGCATGGTAAAGTCCGTCAGAGAAGCCCAGTCGTCGTGATAGGGGCCTTTGGCGATGACTTCCCGGATTTGAGATAAATACGCTTTTGAATCTGTGATTTTCATAGAACGTTTTCCTTTCCAGAATGTATTATTTTATTTGAATGATCGCAACGCCCTTCGCGGGAAGCTGCAGACATCCGCCAGGCTGATAGGTTGTATCCGTTAAAATATCCGTTCCGGCGCAGGGCAGAGAAATCTCATGCGCTTCCGTATCATGATTGAGGAAGAACAGGAAAGTCCCGTTCTGGTTGCGGCGCTGTGTGACTTCTACGAGTTCCGGCGTTTCCATCAGCGGTTCGATGCCTGCCTCTTTACAGATATTGCCGACCAGATGGCGGTAGAAGTCTGCGTTGGAACGGGTCGCTGCATAATAAGCATAGCCGTTTCCGAAATGGTTGCGGGTCAGCGCGGGCATACCGGCATAGAAATCTTTTTCATAGGAACAGAGGGCTTCGGCGCCTTCGGTATGCAGCAGGTCGCAGAGCAGAACGGCAGGATAAGTTGTTCCCTCGTAGGTAAAGCTGTTCGCGTCGTTTTCCGGAAGAGCATCTTCTTCCTCTACCCAGATGCCGAGGATATCGCGGAGTCTGCCCGGATAGCCGCCTGTTGTGACCAGATCGTGTTCGTCTACATAGCCGCTGAAAAAGGTGGTCAGGAAATGTCCCCCGCCCGCGACAAAGCTGCGCAGCTTTTCGTCATGGCCGGATTTGACCATATAAAGGAGCGGAGCGACAACGAGACTGTATTGGGAGAGGTCATCTTCCACACTGATGATATCCACGGAAATGTTCAGGTTGTGGAACGCCTTATAATAATTCAGGATTTCATCGCAGTAACGGAGATTAACACTCGGACCGGCAGAATAGCTTGTTGACCACCAATTGTCCCAGTCAAAGATAATGGCAGCTTTCGCATCGGTCCGCGCACCAAGCGTCAGAGAGCCGATTTTTTCAAGCTCTGCGCCGAGTTCTGCGATTTCCCGGAAAACTCGCGTATTTTCATGACCGACATGGTCAATAACGGCGCCGTGATATTTTTCACAGGCACCGACGCTGCGGCGCATTTGGAAGAACATAACGGTATCCGCGCCATGAGCGACGGCCTGATAGCTCCAGAGACGCATGACGCCCGGCCGCTTGAGGGCATTATAGGGGAGCCAGTTGGTGACGCTCGGTGTCTGTTCCATCAGGGCAAAAGGTTTTCCCTGTTTTAAACCGCGCATCAGGTCGTGCCGGAGCGCGACTTCCTCGATGGGCGTATCGTTGGAAGGATAGTTGTCCCAGGAGATAAAATCCATATATTTTGCCCACTTCTGATAATCCAGGTCGGAATAGGTGCCCATCAGGTTCGTGGTGATCGGAATGTCCGGCGTAACGGCATGGACAGCATCGTATTCCAGACGGTAGCAGTCCAGAATGCTCTCGGAATTGAATCGTCTGTAATCCAGTGAAATACCCTGGAAAGTCGTTTTGTTCGGCGCAAAGTGCTCGGTGAGCAGGTTCGGCGTTACAATATCGTCGAAATCGTAAAAGGTATGTCCCCAGAATGCCGTATCCCAGACGCGGTTGACTTCATCAATCGTTTTATATTTTTCTTTCAGCCATTCGCGGAATCTGCGCTCGCAGTTTTCACAGTAGCAGACACCGCCAAATTCATTGGAAATATGCCATGCAACGATATTGTCATAGTCCTGATAGCGCTCCGCCAGTTTGGAGGCAAGCATGCGGGCGTATTTCCGGTAAGTCGGGCTGTTCGGACAGGAGTTGTGGCGGCCGCCGAATTTGCGTTTCATACCGTAAAACTCCGTTCGGAGAACATCGGGATATTTTCTCGCCATCCATGCCGGATGAACGGCGGTAGAAGTTGCAAGACAGACTTTCAGGCCGTTTTTTCTCACCATGTCCATAATTTTATCGAGTTTTTCAAAGGAATAGGTATCCTCATCCGGCTGGAGGGAAGCCCAGCTGAAAACATTCAGCGTCACGATATCGATATGAGCCAGTTTGAGCAGACGCATATCCTCTTCCCAGATATCTTCCGGCCATTGTTCGGGATTGTAATCCCCGCCATATAAAATTTTCTGTACTTTGTCATTTTCGATCATAACGAAAACCTGTGCCTTTCTTTAAGTTGATTGTATGATATCGTCAAGAACTGTATTTCCAATTTCAGTATAGCATATAACAGATGGAAAAAATAGAAAATAATTCCTTACTGCTCTAATATTTACAGGGCGATGATACGATATAATATACAGAAGTAACGGAAGCCAAAAAGTTCCGTGTGATTGAAAATAAAAATTCCAAGGAGGGATAGACATGAGCGTAAACGGAGTTACTGGTGCTGCCAGTGTATATGAAACTTATCAGACAAGCCAGACCGATGTAAAAACAGCGGAGCAGGCAGCAGAGAAAACAACAACTGATGCAGCGTCTAAGAAAGAAGATACCGGCGCTGTTTATGAACCGTCTAAGGAGACCACAACGGATTCTGTGAAGAAGACCTATACACAGAATTCATCGTTAGTTGCGAAAATGAAAGCTGATCAGGAAGAACATCAGAAACAGTTACAGAGCATTGTTGAACAGATGCTGTCAAAACAGGGTCAGACTTTTAACAGCGCAAATGGTATCTGGAGCATTCTCGCAGGTGGAAACCTTGAAGTGGATGAGGCTACAAAGTTACAGGCGCAGAAGGATATTGCGGAAGACGGTTACTGGGGTGTAAAGCAGACATCCGAAAGAATTTTGGATTTTGCGAACGCATTGACAGGCGGCGATCCGGATAAGATTGAAGAGATGAGAGATGCTTTCAAGAAAGGTTATGAGCAGGCTGAGAAGACCTGGGGCGGCAAGCTGCCGGAGATTTCCCAGCAGACATATGACGCTGTTATGAGCGGCTTCGATAAGATGGCTGAGGATGCCGGACTTACGGTTGAAAAAAGCAACTAATCTGAAAACGAAAGAATCTGAAACAGAAATTAAAGCTTCTATTATGAAAAAAGAACTCCCGGCGTGCAGAATTTTTTCTGCGGCCGGGAGTTTTTATGTACCTAGTTTAGAGAAGAAAATAATACATTCCGGATTCTTCTGGTGTATTCTGTCGTGCCGGAACCGGTTTTCTGCTGCATGATCAGAAGCGTCATCCGGTTGGCAGGGTCATTCGTTATATAGGGGCCGAGCCATCCGTCCCATCCGTATTCGCCTTTGCTCCCCATGGAAACAGCAGCACCGGGATCTGTCATAATGCGCAGAAGGTTTGCATAAGTGTATCCCGGGAGGTTTTCCCATTGGTTCACATAGTCCTGCAGAGCGGGAGTCAGATGCGCGCCGGTCATAAATTCCACGGTTTTTGGAGAGAGCAGCGTAACGCCATGGAAAGAGCCGCCGTGCAGAAGCATTTGTGAAAATGCTTTATAGTCGTCAATTGTAGATACAAGTCCTGCACCGCCGGATTCGAAAGCGGGCTCAATCTCCATCCGGTTCTGGATGGCGAGATGAGAGCCGTGATATTCTCTCAGGCCGTCCGGCGTCGGTTCATATACTTTGGAAAGGCGCGACTGTTTATCCTGCGGCACATAGAAAGCCGTATCTTTCATACCGAGCGGTTCGAAGATTCTTTTTGCCAGAAATTCTCCGAAACGCATGCCCGATGCGGCTTCCACGACGGCACCGAGAACGTCCGCCGACGTGCCGTACTGCCATTTTTCACCCGGCACAAAGGCGAGCGGGAACTGCCCCAGCCGATTCATGATTTCGACGGTCGCAAGCGGTTCGGAAGAAGCCATCCTGTCCGTCACTTCCTGTATCAAAGTGCCTGTCTGAACTTCTGCAGCGCAGTTTTCTCCCGGATAGACAAGACCGGAAGTCATGTTCAGCAAATGCTGGATTGTGACCGGATGGGGAATCGGCATCCTCATGCCGTTTTTGATAACGTATTGTTCCGCAAAACCGGGCAGATATTTGGAGACCGGTTCCAGTAAATCGATTTTTCCTTCTTCCAGAAGCATCATGACAGCCGCTGAAGTAATTGGCTTCGTCATGGAATACAGCCTGAAGATCGTGTCGCGCGTAATCGGAATCCGATTTGCGGTGTCCCGGAATCCGGCCTCATAATAACATTGTTCTTCACCGTCTTGTAAGACCATACAGTTTACACCCGCCACAAATCCGGTATTTACCATTTCCTGCAGTACCCCTTCTAAGCGGGCCAGCTTATTTTTGTTCAGTTTCATGTGATTCCTCTCCTGTCCTGATTGTGTGTAAGTCATTTGTGGACAGAATTGCCGCTACAATTCTGTCGTGTGAGAAAGATTTGCCTCCGGCAAATCGTAGAACTTCTTGACGAAGCACCTGCTGGTGCAAGTTTTAGAAGTTCTTCTCACACCATTATATCTTCTCAAGCATTGACAAACAATCCAAGATTGTATAAAATTAAGTACAATCTCAGTTTTTGAATACAATGTACACAGAAAATACAGAATTTTTTGCTCTGCGGATTATAATACCGCAGGTTGAATAATGGGGAGAAACGATGGAACAGCTCAAACGAAATGCGTATGCCAAAATTAATCTCGGCCTGGATGTATTGCGCCGCAGGGAAGATGGTTATCATGAAGTAAAGATGATCATGCAGACGATTGACCTTTATGATACATTGACTTTTTGCAAAAAGAAAGAACCGGGCATTGTTTTAAAAATTGATAAAGAGAATCTTTCCGCCGGAAGGGACAATCTGGTCTGCCGGGCGGCTGAAAAGCTGTTCGCGAAGATGGGCATATCCGGGGGCGTGGAGATTTTTCTGGAAAAAAGGATTCCCATTGCGGCAGGAATGGCGGGGGGAAGTACCGATGCGGCAGCGACGCTTATGGGATTGAACGAATTGTTCGGGTTCGGATATTCACTGGAGCAGTTACAGGCCCTTGGCGTGACGCTTGGGGCGGATATTCCCTATTGTCTGATGGGTGGGACGGCCCTGTCGGAGGGCATTGGAGAAGTTTTGACGAAACTGCCGGCGCCGCCGCCGTGCGTTCTGGTCGTTGCCAAGCCGGATATCGATGTTTCGACGAAATTTGTCTATGAAAATCTGCACGCCGATACGCTGGCGTATCACCCGGATATTGACGGTATGGCAGCGGCGATTCGAAGCGGCAGTCTGAGCGGTATCGCAAAGCGGATAGGAAATGTGTTAGAGACGGTTACGGTGCGGAAATATCCGGTCATCGAAGAGATAAAGGAACAAATGAAAAAAGCGGGGGCCCTGAATGCGCTGATGAGCGGCAGCGGCCCGACGGTTTTCGGACTTTTTACGGAAAAGGAGCCTGCAGATGCGGCGGCTGAGCAGATTAGGCGCCGCGGTCTGGCCGGACAGGTCTTTGTGACCGGATTTCATGAAAAGGAATGTCGGGGCATTTGATCGGGCAGGAGAAGATTCGTGAAAGGAAAAGGATCAGGAAAGGGAAAGGTGGATTATGGGAGTTCGGTTTCAGACAAATATGGATGAATTTCTTCCTTTGCGGGATGTCGTTTTTAATACACTCAGGAAGGCGATTCTGACCGGAGAATTGAAACCGGGAGAACGGCTTTTGGAGATTCAGCTTGCCAATCAGCTTGGCGTGAGCAGGACGCCTATCAGAGAGGCTATCCGAAAACTGGAACTGGAAGGGCTTGTCATTATGATGCCGCGGCGCGGCGCGGAAGTGGCGCAGATCACGGAGAAGGGGCTGCGGGATGTATTGGAGGTCAGACGGGCGCTCGATGCGCTCTGCGCCGAGCTTGCCTGCGACAGGATCACGGAAGAAGAAAAGCAGAGGTTTAAGGATGCGTGTGACGAATTTGAGAAAGCAACCGCAACAGGAGATGCGACGGTGATTGCGGCGGCCGATGTAGCGCTGCACGATATCATTGTAGAAGCGACGCGGAACCAGCGCCTGATTCAGCTGATCAATAATCTTTCGGAGCAGATGTACCGGTACCGGTTCGAATATATTAAAGATGAAAACCAGCATAATAATCTGGTGGAAGAGCATAGAATGATTTATGAGAGCATTGTCCGCTGCGATAAAGAAGGAGCAGCGAAGGCGGCGAAGCTGCATATCGACAATCAGGAGAGCTCCATTATCAGGCAGATCCGGGCGGAAACTATTTCCTGAACAGCATTAGGTGAAAGGAAAGTATGTAACAGTTTATTTCCGCGGGCAACGAGCCAAGCGGCCATGTTTACATGGGCAGTTGGCGACTGCCGCGGGGGATTTCACTGGAATAGTCGTCATAGAATCGGGAATACTCCTTGAAAAGCCGTACAGTAAGGAACGGCGGGAAAAGGAGTATGAAACGATGAGGAACACGATAATAGATAACCTGAAGAAACTGGAACAGAGATGTCTGTGCAGTATGAAAGCGTCTGTCCCGCGGATGCGGTCCGCCGGTCTACTGGCAGGCGTTTTGGCCTTTGTGTGGTGGTGTGTGCTATACCCGGAACTGTGTTTCCCGCAGGATACCTATGAGGCAGTATATGAAGCCGGCGGGAAGGAGACAGAAGCGGCAGAAGAGGGCAGAGAAAAAGCTGATGCGGAAAAAGAGGGCGCGGAGCAGGAAAAGTCCGCTTTGGCAGAAGAAAATTGCTGCTGGCTCTTGCGGGCGGACAAAGAACAGGTTATAGTAAAAAGCAGATTGCTTGAGTGGCTCGAGCAGCATATAGAATAGAAATAACGGGAGTCCGAATTTGAGATGAATGAGAAAGAATTACTTCATAATGCGCCGATAGGCGTTTTTGATTCGGGAGTGGGCGGACTGACAGTGGCGCGGGAGATCATGCGCCAGCTTCCCAACGAGCGGATCGTATATTTCGGTGATACGGCAAGGGTGCCTTATGGCAGTAAATCTCCGGAGACCCTTACGAGATATTCCAGGCAGATCGTGCGTTTTCTGCAGACGCAGCAGGTCAAGGCAATCGTCATCGCCTGTAACTCCGCAAGCGCCTGTGCACTGGAAGTTCTGGAAGAGGAAACGGCGCTTCCGATCATCGATGTGGTGCGGCCCGGCGCCAAGACGGCGTTAGACACGACCAGGAACGGGAAAATCGGTGTTATTGCGACGGAAGCAACGATCAGCAGCGGCATTTATAAAAGATACATAGAAGAAAGTGACAGGAGTGTCAGCGTTATCAGCAAAGCCTGTCCGCTGTTTGTACCGCTTGTGGAGGAAGGACTGTGGGAAGACCCGGTGACGGATGAAATAGCGAGGCGGTATTTGTCGGAGCTGATTGACAGCGGTATCGATACACTGATTCTGGGCTGTACCCATTATCCGCTGATCCGTTCCACGGTCGGAAGGATCATGGGAGAAAAAGTCTGTCTTGTAAATCCGGCGTACGAGACCGCACGAGCGTTGAAAAGGTTATTGGAAGAGAAGGGACTGGAGAGTGAAAAAAGGCCGGAGCTTGGTACGGAACTGTATCGTTTTTTTGTGAGTGATGCAGCAGAAAAGTTCCAGCGGTTTGCTAATTCCATTTTATCTTATGGTATTCTTTCCGCTAAAGTAATTAATATTGAGGATTATTGAGATGACGAAAGATGTATTGATCTCCCTGCGCGGTCTGCAGTTCGACCAGAGCGATTCGGATGTCGAAAAGATTGAGACGATCATGCCGGGGAGTTATTATGAAAAAAACGGAAGCCATTATGTGCTGTATGATGAGATCATGGAAGGGTTTTCTGAACCGGTCAGGAACAGGATCAAATTCGGTGAACATGTTTTAGAGCTTACCCGGAGCGGGGCCGTCAATGTACATATGATCTTTGAAGAGAACCGGAAAAATATGACGAGTTATAATACGCCGTACGGAAATATCCTGATTGGAATCGACACGCGAAAAATCCACATCACACAGGAATCTGACAGAATCGTAGTGGATGTGGATTATGCACTTGATGTCAATTATGAATATCTCGCAGACTGCCAGATCGTTCTGGATATCAGATCGAAAGGCAGTATCGAAAAAATTATTTAAGCGGTTTTGCACCGGCTTTTTCCTGAGCTTTTTCAACAGCACGTTTGAAGAAGCTTTTTTTCTTGGGCTCTACCGGCGGAAGCTTGCCGTGAATACCCTTTACATCCGTGATATAGATGCCGCTTACAACGGCCTTTACTTCCTTTTTGACAGGAATGGAATCGAAGATCTTTTCTTCGGAGATCAAAGTCATGATCTGCGGTCCGACTTTGGCCTTAACGACCGGAAGCTTGGAATTGCGCAGCATTTTGGGCGTCTGGTCTATGACGGCCTGCGGCAGCCCCGATTCTTTTATCTTCATCCGCTTCTTATCGATGATCAGCATGGAAACGGTCTGTTTCATTGCTTCAATCTGTGCCTGCTGTGCCTCTTGCTTTTTCTGCATGTTCCTGCCGAGAAAATATAAAACGACAACAGCGATAATAAGAACGGCTAAAATGCACAATAATACAATTGCCCATGTACTCATATAGATACCTCCCTATTTTACTTGCTTTTGCATCAAATATTTTATCATTGATTTGGACAATAGGCAAGAGAAAGGGTGGAAATAAATATGGATTTGTGTTATATTCTAGTATGATGTTATTGAATATGATGAGAAAAGGAAAGGCAGTATTTTATGATGAAAAAAAAGATTACGTTATTGGCAGCAGTCACGCTGGCGGCGGGGATGCTGTCCGCCTGTGGAAAGGATGCTGCTTATCTGAGCGAAATAAAGGCTTCCAAATATGTTACGCTCGGGGAGTATAAGGGTATTGAAGTAACGCAGCCGGAGCCGGAAGTGTCGGACGAATATGTGGACAGCTATATTGAATATCTCCGTTCCCAGCGGACTGTTACGGTTGAGGTGACGGACCGGACGACGGTGCAGGAAGGCGATATGGTCAATATCGATTATACGGGTTATCGTGACGGTGTTGCTTTTGAGGGGGGCGCGGCACAGGGAGACAATCTGACGATTGGCTCCGGACGCTTTATCGACGGCTTTGAAGACGGGCTGATCGGGACAAGCGTCGGAGAGACAGTGACGCTGGAGTTGAGTTTCCCGGCTGATTATGATCCTAATCCCGATTTGGCCGGAGCTGCGGTCACTTTCGATGTGACGGTCAACAGCATTTCGGTTTTGGAGACACCGGAACTGACAGACGAACTCGTGCAGGACTTTGGTATAGCGGAATGCAGTACGGTAGAAGAACTACGCGCTTATGTATATGATGCGTTCTATGCGGAAGCGGTAGGCATGTATGAAGATGCGGTGGCGAGCGATATTACGCAGGCGGTCATGGCGAACAGCATTTTTAATGAACCGCCGGAAAAAATGGTAAAGCGGTATCAGGATGTGCTGATCGAGTCGATGACGGCGCAGGCTTCCTCCTATGGTGTGAATCTGGATACTTTTATGCTGAATTATTATGGCATGGATACGGAATCATATTTGGCGGTATTTCAGGAGGACGCTACCACGATGGCGCAGCAGTATATCATGTTCCAGGCAATCGCGGATGCGGAAGGGTTGAATCCGACGAAGGATGAAATCGCACAGAAGATGGAAGAAGAAGCGCTGGAGTTTGGATATGAGTCCGTGGACGCTTTCAAAGAAGAAGTAGGCGAGGAAGTTTTTTATGAATATCTGATATCGGAGACGGCTATGGAATTTTTGAAGGATAATGCGGTCATTAAAAACTAAATAAATGATAGATATATTCAGAAAGGCAGGATATGGAGATGGATTTAACGGATATCAAGGATTTATATCGTAACAGGGAAGCTTATATTGACAAAGAAGTGACGATTGGCGGATGGGTCAGGAGCATTCGGGATTCCAAGACCTTCGGATTTATTGTGGTAAATGACGGTACTTTTTTTGAGACGCTGCAGATTGTTTATGGGGACGGGCTGGAGAATTTTGAGACGATTTCCAAATTGAATGTCGGCTCAGCCATCGTTGCGAGAGGAAAAATCGTTGCGACACCGCAGGCAAAACAGCCTTTTGAGATGCAGGCGGAGGAAATCGTCATCGAGGGCGCTTCCACGGCGGATTATCCGCTGCAGAAAAAGAGACACAGCTTTGAATATCTGCGGACGATCTCGCATTTAAGACCGCGGACGAATACCTTTCAGGCGACTTTCCGCGTGCGTTCCCTGATCGCTTATGCGATTCATACCTTTTTCCAGGAAAGAGGTTTTGTCTATGTGCACACACCGCTCATTACGAGCAGCGACTGTGAAGGTGCGGGAGAAATGTTCCAGGTTACGACACTCGATCTGGATAATATTCCGAGGAAAGAAGATGGAAGCATTGATTACAGCCAGGACTTTTTCGGAAAACCGACCAGCCTGACGGTGAGCGGGCAGTTGAATGTGGAGACATATGCGTTTGCCTTTAAGAATGTTTATACGTTCGGGCCGACTTTCCGTGCGGAAAATTCCAATACGACAAGGCATGCGGCGGAATTCTGGATGATTGAGCCGGAAATCGCGTTTGCGGACCTGACGGACGATATGATGCTGGCGGAATCCATGCTCAAACATATTATCCGTTATGTGCTGGAAAATGCACCGGAGGAGATGAACTTCTTTAACCAGTTCGTGGATAAGGGATTGATTGAAAGACTGCAGCATGTTTTGAATTCCGATTTTGGTCATGTGACTTATACGGAAGCGATCGAAATTCTGGAGAAGCATAATGATGAGTTTGAGTATAAAGTATCCTGGGGCTGTGACCTGCAGACGGAGCATGAGCGTTATCTGACCGAAAAAGAATTTAAAAAGCCTGTTTTTGTAACGGATTATCCAAAGGAAATCAAGGCGTTTTATATGAAACTGAATGAGGATGGAAAGACCGTAGCGGCGATGGATTGTCTGGTACCTGGTATCGGTGAGATTATTGGTGGAAGCCAGAGAGAGGACGATTTGGCGACGCTGGAAAAGAAGATGGACGAAATGGGTTTGAACAAAGAGGATTATCAGTTCTATCTGGATCTGCGGAAGTATGGTTCCGTGAGACATGCGGGCTTCGGCCTTGGATTTGAAAGATGCGTTATGTATCTGACGGGCATGGGCAATATCAGAGACGTTATCCCATTCCCTCGTACGGTCAATAACTGCGAACTTTAGTACGGGTTGAGAGAAAGGCATGGTCGCTAGATGACACGCATTTTTACACATAGAAAAAAAAGGTTCATGAGATTTATAGGTGCGGTGACGGTTCTGACGCTCGTTGTGGCGGCGGCGGAACCGGTCTATGCCACGACCATTTCCGAAATACAGCAGCAGAAGGAAGAAAACGAGAAGAATCTCAGTAATGTCAATCAGCAGATTTCCGGCTATAAGGGAGCGCAGGCCGATATCGGAAATGAGATTGAAGAACTGGATGCGGAGATGGTGAGCCTTTTGACGGATATCAATCTGATCGAAGAGGCCATTAAAATTAAGGAAGAAGAAATTGCGGTAACGCAGGCGGATTATGATACGGCAGTGGCGGTCAAGGATGAGCAGTATGAGTCCATGAAGGTCCGCATTAAGTTCATGTATGAGCAGGGCGAGATGTCTTATATACAGCTCTTTATGGAATCTCTCAGCGTCAGCGATATGGTCGATAAGGCCGAATACGTGGAGAAGCTGTACGCATATGACAGAAAACTTCTGGAAGAATATCAGGCGACGGTAGAGGAAGTCGCTACGCTGCAGGATCAGCTGGAAGAGGAAAAATCTGAGCTTCAGACTTCCCAGTATGAGCTGGAAGAGGAAGAGACCTATCTGGAAGAAGTGCTTGCTCAGAAGAAAGAAGAATATGAGAATTACAGCGTCATGCTGGCGAAAGCGCAGCAGGAGGCTGCGGCTTATACAACAAAGATCAAACAGGAGACCGCCCAGATCAGGCAGTTGGAGGAAGAAGAACGGAGACGGAAAGAAGAAGAGGAACGGAAGCGGAAAGAGGAAGAGGAGCGGCTGAAAGCGGAGCAGGAGCAGCTTTTGGCACAGCAGGGCCAGGCGGGAGAGAGCCAGAGCAGTCCCGAAAGCAGTCAGACTTCTTCACAGGAGACATCTACGCCATCATCGACCTCACCAGCCGTATCATCCGGCGGAAGTGGGAAAGGGCAGGAAATCGCAAATTATGCCTGTCAGTTTGTGGGAAATCCCTATGTGGCGGGTGGAACCAGCCTGACGAATGGAGCGGACTGTTCCGGTTTTGTCATGTCAGTCTATAAAAATTTCGGTTATTCTCTGCCGCGGAGTTCGTATGCGCAGTCCAGCGTGGGCAAGAGTGTTTCTTATTCGGAGGCACAGCCGGGCGATATCATTTATTACGGCGGGCATGTTGCGATTTATATCGGAAACGGGAGAATCGTACACGCCAGTACCGAACGGACCGGAATCAAGACGGAGTCGGCTACTTACAGGAGTATTATTACGATCCGGAGGATCGTTTAAGCGGATAGGAAGGGAAAGAATATAAAAATGTACCGGGTTGAGGATAAATTCAGTTGTGGAAGGACGGAGATGTATTGTCTGCAGAAAAGGCTGGAAAGTGTAATGCAGTCGGATTCCAATGAAGATAATGAGGACGGATATAGCATAAGTAGTCTGTATTTTGATGATTTTAGAGAATCTTGTCTTGCGGAGACGGTGGAAGGAAGCCGTGTCCGTAGAAAATACCGTATTCGAATCTATAATCATTCTCTGGACACAATTAAACTGGAAGTGAAAGAGAAGCTCGATAACAGAGTCAGAAAGAAATCCAGGAATATTACGGAAGAAGAAATGCGGAAACTGATGTGTGGTAAATGTATAGAAAGCCTGCCGTCGATGGAGGACCCGGTGGCCCTTTTTAATTTGGCGATACAGGAGAATCTGCTCAGGCCGAAAGTGATTGTAACATATGAAAGGAAAGCTTTTGTCTTTGCGCCAGGCAATGTTCGAATCACGCTGGACAGAAATATCAGAAGCAGCAGGCAGACAGATTTTTTTGGCAGAGTAGGGCTTTCGTATGATTTCTTACGGGAGCAGGATGAAATATTGGAAATGAAATACGATGAGTTCATGCCGGAATTTATTCTGCAGTTACTGGAACTTGGAAATATGCAGCAGGTCACTTATTCGAAATACCGGTTGTGCATGGAAAGATACGAATGAATATGTACAGGAAGGAAAAAGCGTTATGTCAGTAAAAGATGTTATTAAGAGCAGTGTGGTGGAGGCAATCGGAGGCGGAAACAGTTTATCGGCTGGTGCGGTCGTCTTTACGGGTAAATACATCTGTGATCGATATGCCGGAAACATGGTGGCAGGGATTATATTTCCCGGATTATCCCGTTGAAATAGCGGTTGAAGAAGTGTATGGCGATAACGCGTTTCTTGGATGGTATACGGAAAGCGGTGAACTCTTGAGTACGGATGAGGTGATCATGCTTGATCTGGGCGAAGAAGTGAATATCATTAACGCAAGATTTGAAACAGATTAACAGAAGACCGCGGGAAATGTTTATTAAATTTGCAGAAGAAAAGGAACAGCAGTCAATGAATCAAGTACTAATGGTCATCATGGCGGCGGGAGCGGTAGTCGGCGGCATTGACCGGATAATGGGAAATAAATGGGGGTATGGCGCAAAATTTGAAGAAGGCTTTCAGTTTCTTGGAAGTACGGCTTTATCGATGGCGGGGATGATCTGTCTGGCCCCGGTACTTGCGGATGTTCTGGGAAAAATAATCGTGCCCCTTTACAGAATGATCGGCGTGGACCCCGGGATGTTCGGAAGCCTGCTTGCAATCGATATGGGCGGATACCAGCTGGCAAAAGAGCTGGCAGTCGATGCGCAGATAGGGCGTTATGCGGGAATTGTGGCCGCTTCGATTTTCGGATGCACGGTGGTCTTTACGATTCCGGTGGGAATGGGGATGATCCGGGAAGAGGACAGAGGCTGTTTTGCGAAAGGCATTATGATTGGTCTTGTCACGATTCCGGCAGGATTGGCGGCAGGCGGAGCGCTTGCGGGTCTTTCTGTATCGGTCTGTATCCGGCAGAACCTGCCGATACTTGTTCTGGCGCTGCTTCTTATGCTGGGATTGTGGAAGATGCCGATGCGGATGATCCGGGGTTTTTGTGTCTTTGCAAAAGGAATCCACTGTGTCATTACGGTCGGATTGGTTTTAGGCGCCGTAGAATATATGTGCGGCATTCAGCTGGTGAAAGGGATGACACCTCTTACAGAAGCAATGGAGGTTGTAGCCGCAATCGGCATTGTGATGCTGGGGAGCCTGCCCGTCGTGGAATTCCTTCAGCGGATCTTGCGGAAACCTTTTTGTACGCTTGGAAAATGGGTAGGGATGGATCCTGCCGGAATGACAGGACTTTTGGTGGGAGCGGTAAGTGCCATTCCCGCTATTTCTATGTATGGGGATATGGATGAACGCGGTAAGATAGTTAATGCAGCTTTTCTGGTCAGTGCCGCAAGTATGCTGTCTGCGCATATGGGATTTACGCTGAGTACGGAACCGGAACTTCTGGGCGCTTTGATCGGAGCGAAGATATGCGGCGGCGCGGCGGCGGTGCTGTTGGCGTTTGCGGTGAATGGGAAACGTGCCGGGACGGAAAATGCGGAGGCAGAAAGTGCATGATTTCGGGAAGCGGGCATTCGATTGGAAATCGGGGTAAAGCCATCAGGGTATTTATCCCGATTCATTGTTCGTGCCGCGAATATCATCAATGATTGCGGCTATATGCGCTAACTGACAATCCGTTAATTCACTGATTTCGATATAGGTTCGCTGGTCAAGTCCTAAAAGGTAATCGGTAGAAACAGAAAAAAACTGCGATAAACGGATGAGCATATCGATAGAGGGCTGGATGTTATTATTTTCCCAGTTAGAAATGCTCTGTTTGGTAACGCCGAGCGCTTTTGCCAGATCGACCTGTGATAGATTTCTTGCAAGGCGCAATTGCCGGATGTTTTCATTGAGTGTCATATCGGATTCCTCGCACGAGAGTCAAATATTTATTTACTATTTTAAATTGATAATTGACTTATCAAAAATACAATAGTATAGTAATTATGGACAACGAAGAACTGTTTTATGTGAATGGAGGATTTTGAACATGTATAATAAATATAAACCGTTCCGCTATTTTTTCCGTGCCTTGAATCTGGTCGTTTATGCGGCGGCGGCATCCGTTGTATTCATCACTGTTTTGAATGAGATTTACATTTCCGATATCATGGATTCTATTTTTCAGGATTATTTTATGGGAACGGGGCATGCGCTTTTTCTGGCTGCTTTTTTGTTCGCGAATATGCTGCTCATTTTATTCTTTAAGCTGATCAGTAAGAAAAAAACAGAGGCGCTTCTGTATTACATATGCGATTTTATCATACGGGTCACATTTTCTATTCCGGTTTCTTTTATTGTGTTCTACTTTGTGCTATATCGTTTCTGTGGCAGCCTGTTCTCGACGACCGCTGCGCAGGCCGTTGCGTTCATCGCATTGTTTGCGTTGTTTTATTATTTGATGAGATGGCAGATTCAGTATCAGCTGGATGTGAATTATTTTAAGATACGGGATAAGATGTAAGATGGATTGCCTATAAGGAGTGAAATGGATACACTATAAACTGGAGGCGTTGAATGGCGCCTCTTTTTTGTGCTTTTGGATAGAAGAAAGACATATGCGGGAAGAGATTATCGAAAATAGTTAAAAAAGCAGCAAAAATAGACCAAATTGTGAGATTATGTCATGTTATAATTAAATATATATTGCACTTTTTTATAAAAAATTGCTATTTGCTTGTGAAGAAGGGGGAGCAATTTGAAGGACGATAAAGAAAAAAATTATGATTTGATGAAATTATGTTTGTATCTTATTTCATTGTGGATTTTATTCTTTATGTTAATAGTATTGAAGATAGATATTTCTTTGATCCCATTCGAAATAAACATAAATAATATAGTCAGTTTTGTGTCCTGCAACCAGATTCCCTGCATATGCTCAGTATTTATTATTTTGGGGGGAATTGGATATTGGTGGTTCATAGATTCTTTAGATAATGCAAAGAATCTGCCGGTCAAAATATTAAAATGCGAGAGTGTTAATTACGAAAATCTGTCATTTTTGGCAACATATATTATACCAATGGTGTGTTTTCCAATGGATACAGATCGGGAAATTTTTGTTATGTTCTCTGTAATTGTAATTATTGGCTGTATTTTTGTTAAAACAAATTTATATTATACCAATCCATCATTGATTCTTTTTGGCTTTAACGTTTATAAAGTAGAGACCGATTCGCAGAAAATATTCCAACAAGGAATTGTAATTGTTAAGGGTAAGCTAAGGGAAGGAGAAAGTATTAAATATCTGTCACTAAGTGATAATGTATATTTTGGGAGGACGATAAAGAATGCAGATACGAGAGATAAAGAATGAAATTGAAGAAATGTTAAGCGAAAACAATGGAATTATGCTTTATGCGGTTTTGAAAAACGAAGAAGGAAAAACAATCAAATTTCTGAATATTGCGGATGAAAATGATGATAACAATAATACATCATCGAGTTTGCTAAAGGGATTTGCAGAGATCATAAGAAATAAATTTGCAGTATATAATGAAGACGATGAGATTATAAAGCTTTCATCAGCAGATGAAAGAAAGAATGCTTTATATTCTTATGATCTGGATGAACTTCCATTGGAGATGGAGTGGTTAAAAGGTGTTTCCAGTGCATTAGCTGTTAGAGAGACATTTAATTTTAGAGAAGACAGTTTAAATCAAATTATAGCTCTTATTGTGGTTGTTGGAAATGAAAATAATAACCTGATCATGTATAAACAGCAATATCCAATTAGTTTTTTGAACAGGGACCGATATATGCTAACGCCAATTCTTCATGAGAATAGATTAAAAAGAGTTGATCAGGATATTTTGCGGATTGATTTCAATTACCAGTTCTTTTTATGGAATGACATAGTATATATTTCTGATATAGAAAAAATGGAAAAAATATGCTCATTTCATGATATAATTTTAAACGAGGCTAAAATAAGTATTCAAAAAATAGAAGAAGTACAGATATTAGATAATGTGGAAGTATTAAGTGACGAACTTGATAATATTTCTTTTGCACGCAAATTGACAAGAATATATAAAGATTCCAAAGTGCTTGGAAAGGTCAGTAATCAGGCAATTATAGAGTTTTCAATGCGGCATCATTATTTTAAAAACAATCCTTTAAAGTTAACAGAATCAAAAGATAAATTTATCCTTGATACAAAGAAATCAAAGGAAACTTTTATAAAGTTAATGAATGATGATTTATTGACCTCTCAGCTTACAAATTCTGATTATGAGTCTTTGGCCAAAAATAATCTTTGAATTAACAAAAGTCATAACCCCCCAGAATACTTCATACAATGTAAAAAAGTATTTCTGAGGGGATTTTTTTGAAAGATTATATTGAAGAAAGGGCAATTAATATTGCTAATTATATTATTGAGAACAATGCCACGGTCAGACAGACGGCGAGGCAGTTCGGGATTAGTAAGAGTACGGTACATAAAGACGTAACTGACCGCCTGTCGCAGATAAATCCCACTTTAGCATCAGAGGCAAGGAAGGTACTCGATATCAACAAGTCTGAACGTCATATTCGCGGCGGACTTGCAACAAGAGAAAAATATTTACATAGACAAACAAGATAATGGAAAAGAATGATAATATATGCAGATATGGATATGCGAACATGATATATGAGCATATATGCTTTGACAAGCGTTTCAGTTATCTTTATAATATAGCTTACAAGAAGTTTACTTGCTTGCAAGGGTAAACTTCGTAAGCTAGCGAACAGCTTTGCTGTGAGTGATTATATAGCTTACAAGAAGTTTGCTTGCTTGCAAGGGTAAACTTCGTAAGCTAGCGAACAGCTTTGCTGTGAGTGAAAATATACTTTACCAGAAGGCAGAAAAAGTGAATAACAGAAGAGGGATATGCTATGGAAAAAGAAATGGTCATTGTACTAGACTTTGGCGGACAGTATAATCAGCTGATCGCCAGAAGAGTCAGGGAATGTAACGTATACTGCGAAGTCCATCCTTATAATATCAGTCTGGAGAAAATCAGGCAGATACAGCCGAAAGGCATTATTTTTACCGGCGGGCCGAACAGCGTATATGGTGAGGGCGCTGCTGTTTGCGGAAAAGAAATATTTGAGTTGGGAATCCCGATTTTGGGAATCTGTTATGGTTCACAGCTTATGGCATATCTGCTCGGTGGAAAAGTCGCTACGGCGCCTGTCAGTGAATACGGCAGGACAGAGGTAGAAGTCAATACAAATTCTGCTCTGTTCAAAGGCATATCGGAAACGACAGTCTGTTGGATGAGCCATACGGATTATATCGAGAAAGCACCGGAAGAGTTTCAGGTCACGGCGCATACACCTGTTTGTCCGGTTGCCGGCATGGAATGCCCGGAAAAAGGATTATATGCTGTTCAGTTTCACCCGGAAGTCATGCACACGGTGGAAGGCATGACCATGCTCCGGAATTTTGTGATGGATATATGCGGGTGTAATGGCGACTGGAAAATGGATTCCTTTGTGGAGACCACCATTCATGCGATACAGGAAAAAGTTGGAACCGGAAAAGTACTCTGTGCTCTTTCCGGTGGTGTGGATTCTTCCGTGGCAGCAGTTCTTCTTGCAAAAGCAGTCGGAAAACAGCTGACATGTGTATTCGTAGACCATGGCCTTTTGCGTAAAAATGAGGGCGACGAGGTGGAGGCGGTCTTTGGACCGGAAGGCCCTTACGAATTGAATTTTATCCGAGTCAATGCACAGGAAAGATTTTACGGAAAGCTTGCGGGCGTTACGGAACCGGAGCAGAAGCGCAAGATTATCGGAGAAGAATTTATTCGTGTTTTTGAGGAAGAAGCGAAAAAAATCGGCGCAGTAGATTTTCTTGTGCAGGGGACGATTTATCCCGATGTGATCGAGAGCGGACTCGGAAAAAGTGCAACCATCAAATCACATCATAATGTAGGCGGTCTTCCCGATTATGTAGATTTTAAAGAAATTATCGAACCGCTCAGAATGCTGTTCAAGGATGAAGTGCGGAAAGCCGGACTTGAACTTGGGATACCAGAGCATCTCGTATTCCGTCAGCCTTTCCCGGGACCAGGGCTCGGCATCCGTATTATCGGAGAGGTAACTGAAGAAAAGGTGCACATGGTTCAGGATGCGGATTACATTTACCGGGAAGAAATTGCAAAGGCCGGTATTGATAAAAAACTCGGACAGTATTTTGCTGCGCTTACCAATATGCGTTCGGTCGGAGTCATGGGAGATGAGAGGACATATGATTACGCAATCGCGTTACGGGCAGTATGTACGAGTGACTTTATGACGGCGGATTGTGCGGAGATTCCGTGGGAAGTGCTGGCGAAAGTGGCGAATCGGATTGTGAATGAGGTCAAGGGGGTTAATCGGGTACTGTATGATTGTACTAGTAAGCCGCCGGGGACGATTGAGTTCGAGTGAGAAGTAAAATCCTCGCAGGTCTTGAAAAATTAAGGCTTGCGGGGATTTTTTAGGTGGCGGTGGGTACGATTTGGGTACAAAAATTTTATTTCTTATGCTCATT
>CAMWXB010000012.1 GCA_947178125.1 uncultured Lachnospiraceae bacterium
TAAATGTTGGGCGGCTTGAATAGCCCCATTTGTTGCCCCATAATAGTAGAGAGTAGATTTTTGCTACTTGCTCTTTCAACAATAACCCTACTGTTAGAAATTTACTACATTATGGAGGTACTCTATGACCCAGCCCAGAGCAAACCGCCGCTCACAGGATGAGTGGTTTCAATTGATCCAGGAATGTCGGAACAGCGGTCTGAGCGACCGTACCTGGTGCGAACAGCATGGCATTTTAGTCAGCTCTTTCTACAACGCGGTAAAACGCCTTAGAAAGAGTGCATGCGACATTCCTCTTTCTTCTAATTAGAAGAACATATGCACTGGTTCTTACTTCTGCCAGCAGATCATCCGGATGCTGCGTACAAATCAATGTTAGCGGATATCTCCGGTGTCGATGCTGTCTATATTGTAACCGGGTATACTGATTATCCGAGAAGTATTATTATTCGAGAAGTATGTCGTAACTAATGTAAGTTACAGCGCCTCTTAAATGTTCTTCTCGAATAATATTTTACCTCTTTCTCAAAAAATCCGAAATACTATCAGATTTTTTTATTTCTATTTTTCTATTTTCGCCAAACCATGTCTCATAGAATGAGGTGGATAGCTATCTGCAAGGAACAACTCAGGATTATTCTTTTTAGCTAAAGACACATACTTTTTATAAATCCCTTCCATACATGATATCGTCATCTGCTCATGCGTCTGACTTGAAAAAATATGTCTATTGGGAAATGATTCAATATGTTTGTGTTTTATATAGCTTTGAAGCGTTCCTGCCAGTTTTACAGGAATTCCAACCTGACGTGTTTTGGAACCTTTGCCTGTTAGAATGACAGATACAGAATTTACATCAATCCTTAAATCTCTTACTTTTAGGTCACATATTTCCTGTGCTCTGGCTCCGGTTGTATACATAAATGAAAGAAGTACCTTGTCTCGCAAACCGGTTTCATAGCTTTCATCTGGAAGTTCTAAAAGAATTTTTATTTCTTGTCTGGTAAATACAGTTCTTGTCTTCTTCGTTCCCTTTTTCACAGGAACCCGAATAATGGCACTTCGAAAAACCGATGCAGCATCAAAATCTCTATTCTGCGCATACTCAGAAAATGCAGAAAGAGCAGATAGTCTCTAATTTCTGGTAGTTGGCTTACATAATCTGTCTGTTTCTAACCAATTGAAAAAATCTAAAAGTGTATCATAATTCAAATCAGAAAATCTAATGTCATCCGCTTTCTTTCCCTTTTCTTCCAACATAAAGCGTAGCAGTAACAGAAAGCTTTGTTCATATGAATTAATCGTATTCGGACTTAATCCTCTGCTGTATGGCAGATATGTTTCAAAGTAATCTTCCAGCAGTGTCATAAAGATGATCTTTCGTTTACTCATCAAAAGTCACCTCCGGAAATAAATCTCCGGCAAATGCCTCAAACCTTGTGAGTGTATCTGCAAAATAATCGCCACTGTATTTTAGATATTTTTCCGTCTCATAAAGGCTGTCATGTCCTAAATACGTTGACAAAAATGGTACGGAATCACATGCTTTAATGCCGTTGCGCTCATTTTTATCGAAAGATTTGACCGCAAATGTGTGTCTAAGACAATGCAGGCAAGCTCCCCGCTCATGATTTTTAAGCCTATCATTCTGTATTCCTGCAGCCGTAAGTATTTCTTTAAAATAATTTCTGACTGTATTTGATGTAAGAGAAATATCTTTATCTATGGTTGGAAACAGATAAGCTTCGGAGTCAGTTAGAATGCCCATGGCTGCACAATATCGATATATAATATCAGCAAGTTTTTTTCATACGGAACCAAACGTTGCTTATATTTTTTAGTCACACGAAGAACAATTAGATTTCTTTGAAAATCTATATCACCCACCTTAATATTTAGTGCTTCCCCCACTCGCAAGCCACAGCATAGTAAGCGCTTAATTTTCAGCCGTTGATAGAAAAATACCCGGCTACTTTTCAGCAGCCGGAGCACCTTGACAATTCACATATGATTAATTCCCGTCGCTTGCACGGCGTTTGATTTCAGCTTTCATGTTTTCATTCCATGGTGCCAGGAGTTCTAACTCTTCATCGCTCATCCTATCATTTGGAAGTTTTTCAAGTAGATAAGTCAGATAGTGATAGACGTTTACTCCATTTGCTTTTGCCATTTCTACCATCGTGTATACGATAGCGCTGGCCTGAGCTCCATTAGGAGTGTCACAAAACAGCCAGTTTTTGCGGCCAACTGTAAATGGTCGGATGGCGTTTTCGCTGAGATTGTTGGAAAAACTGCACCGTCCGTCTTCCAGATAGGTTGTAAGATAGGAATGACGGTTCCGGATGTACGTCACGGCCTTATCCATTCTGGCTCCTCGGACAGGTGACTGATTATCAAGCCACGACAAAAAGCCTTCCACTATCGGCTTTTCTTTCTCATGACGGGCCTTTTTGATAGCATCGAAGGAAGTGTACCTTGCCTTGATCACATCTTCCAGATGGAAGAGCTGGTCGATATACATGATACCCTGAAGGCTGGGCGTAATCCAGTTCCTTCCCTTTGGGAATGGCATCTGTCAGGTATCTCCTGATATGTGCCCAGCAGGCTGTCCGTTTTGCGTCAGGGACTTTGTTGTATCCGCTGTAGCCATCGCAAATCCTCTTTCCAGAAGTTTCCAGTGAAAGTACTCATACACCTTCAGTTTTGCCGGGATAAAAACCAGCTCGCGGCATACAAACTTTTCCCCGATCTCTTCCAATGCAGTATTGCAAACTGGACAGACTTTCTCCCCGTCATCAAAATCCAGATATTTCTTCTGGACAGGGATTCCTTTGAAACGTTCAGCATCTGTAGTTCGGGCTTTCCGTTTCTTTCCTGTTTTATCTGGAAGAGACACCTCCAATTCTTCTGCCTTGGCTGCAGCCGGGTCCTGTTCCATTTCTGCCTCATTGAAAAGGTTCAGCTGGCCTGGGATATCAAGAGTACGTTTCTCGCTGGAAGAGCCAAAGAGTTTTTTACGCAGAAGAGCCACTTCGTCTTTCAGGTTGTCCCGTTCCTGTGTCAGGGCTTCTTCCCGTTTATTGGCAGCATCGACAGTTGCCTGAATCATTTCAGGTGAGAATGCGGAGCATTCTCAGAATCGTCGCTACCGAGCGACGATTTTTTATGCTGAAATCATGAGGTTTTGATAGCCTTTGGCTGTTCAATATCAATGCCGGACATCAGCCAGTCAAACTCACGCCATGTGAGGTTCCGGACTTCTGACTTGTTCCTGGGCCATCTGTAAGAACCCTGTACTGTCAGTCTTTTGTAGATCATAACGATACCATCGGGCTCTTTTAAGATTGCTTTGATGCGATCACATTTACGCCCGCAAAAAAGATAGAGTGCATGGTCGATCTCCATGGAAAACTGATCCTGAAGAATCGCACACAGTCCATCAATAGATTTGCGCATATCTGTCCTGCCGCAGACGATATAGATGGCATCAACATTTGAGATATCCGCTAACATAACGGCTCCTTCAGTGCATCCATCAAAACTTTCAGGAGAGCCGGCTGAATGGTATTACTCATGCGTATCAGCAGTCCTTTCGCTTCGATTTCGATCGTATGTGAATTGTCAAGGCGCATAGAACTGTTTCTTCCATTCGGGATCAGTTCTGCCGGAGAAATCCCGTGTTCATTACACCACGCCGCATCCGTCAATCCACTCTGTCTGCACTCGGTTACCAGTTCCATCCATTCATCCAGAGAGCGCCCTGGAGCACGTTTGTTGTTCATAATGAAACCTCCAAATGTAGTAAATTTCTATCTCCTATCCATGGAGTGGAGTAAAAATCTATTTACTATCATCATTATGAGCTTGAAATAGACAACTGTCTATCTACCCAAGAATTGAGTGCTTACCCTCTTCATCCATTTCTTTCCATGTTTCATATCCTATACCTTCCCAAGGCATTCCCCGATCAAAAGAATACTTCCACGGATATACCTGTTTTCCGGTTTCCTTATCCCTAATTCTATCCGTACTGCCTATATCCTTAGCCGGATTTCCTACGACCACCCTCTCTGGCAATACATTCCTAGTCACTACTGCACCAGCGCCTACCAATGACTCTTTACCAATTACCATACCCGGCAGTATGACCGTACCTGTAGCAATAACTGCAAATTCCTCAACTGTCACACCAAACAAATTCTCAGACGGCGGATTAGGATCATTCGTTAAAACAACATATGGAAATATCCAGACATAATCTTTTATCGTGCTTTTATGACCAATATGCACATTACTGTGCATATTCACATAATTTCCAATCTCACAGTGACCTTGTATATCAGATAATGTGCCAATTCTAACATGACTTCCTATTTGGCTATTTTCTCTGATAGTAACTCTATGGCCGGTTTGGAAATAATCTCCTATTATACTATCGCCATAAATAATAGTATCGCTTCTGATAACAGAATTATCACCTATGCTCAGCATATGAGGAGCAATCTCTCTTTTCACTGTAAAATCAGCCAAATACTCTCCTAATATAGCCCTGGCACCTATAAATGAATTTATGCCGATTGTAACATTATCACGAATTATGACATTAAAATCAATATAAGTTCCATCACTGATATCAACATTATCACCAATGATGCTTCCTGCTCGAATTACAGTATTTTCACCAATCTTAACATTTTTACCTATTATAACATTCTCGTCAATCAATGCGCTCTTTGCTATTATATTCTTATTCATTTCAAGCCACCTCCCTATTGCAAGTTTCCATTTCAAATTGCAATAAACTTATTGGTGGTCTTAAAATATAAACGCTACTTTTTACCCCCCCCCGGACATTCTTTTCAGGCTCATCCACATCTCTGACAATCCGCGCTGGGACTCCCATAACAACTTTATTATCCGGTATATTCTTAGTAACCAGTGCACTCGCCCCAACAATGACATTCTCGCCAATATTTACACCGGGAAGAATATTGGCCGCCGCTCCTATAGTAACCCGATCGCCAATCGTCGCTCCCATCACATGGTCTTCATTATATTCTTCCCTTCCCATTGTATTATCATTTGTTGTTGCAACCAACACACTAATGAATACATCATTTCCAATAACCATGTTCCCGGTAATATGGGAATTATCCATTATTTTAGTATTATTTCCAATCCGGGTATTATAATTGACACTTACATTTCTGCTTATTATACAATTATTTCCAATGCAGCACTCTTCTCGAATAGAGCAAAAATCACCCAAAAGGTTATTATTACCTATTTGTGTCCCTGTATATAATACTACTCCTGGACAAAGCACACAATTCTCTCCAATAACAAGTGGCTCATATATCGATTTCAATTCTCTTGAAGTATTTCCTGGAGAAGTTGGTAGTTTGCCTAACACGCAATGATCATATATTTCTGTTCCTTTTTTAATAACGGTATGCGGATATATTACAACATAATCATGAATGATTACTCCCGCTTCAATTTCAACATCCTCGTGAATGACTGCTGACTTCGATATGAACGCTTCAGCACTGACTTTATTGTTTTTACTCTTTCCTACACTGCCTTCGGCTGCCTTAACAACCGCAAATCCATCCACTACAACTTCGTTATTTTGATTATAAACCTTTGTATCAAGCTTAAGAATTCGTTTCTTTTCATTCAATACTTCAACGATTTCAACCGCTGCTCTAACCGTATCTCCTATAAACACAGGTTTAACATACTTGGAATCCTGTTCCATATAAATTGTTCCAGGCCCTGGCAATTTCATTCCAATTACACCTGAAATCAATCCACTAACTAATGCTCCATGTACAATCCTCTTTCCTGCAAAACTCTTCTCAGCTTCTAACCCATCGATATGAACCGGATTCATATCTCCTGTAATTCCTGCAAATAAATATACGTCACTTTCCGATATTGTTTTAGAAAATTCTGCTTTTATTCCAATCTGATCCCTATTCATTTTAAGCCACCTCCTTATTGCAAATTTCAGTTTTAAATTGCAATAAACCAGTCGGTGGTTTTAAAATATATAAATCACTTTTTACCCCCCCCCGGTTGACTTTAAAGTCTTTCCTTAACATACTATACCATTTCAACGATTTATATTCTCCTCTCAAAAATAAATGATTTCTAAATTCTCCCTCATAAATAAACCCACATTTTTCATATAAATGAATAGCTCTTTCATTATCAGAAAGTACATTTAAATAAACTCTTTCCAATCCAAATCTATCAAATGCCGCTTCTAAAATTTTCATTGTCGCCTTAGTACCAACCCCCATTCCTTGGGCCTTACGCCGAAGGCTAATTGCATACTCGGCCTTTCTCGCCAACAAATCCACATCTTTTAAACTAATCGTTCCAAGATACTCATCATTCTCATCTGCAATAGCATAATGTATACTTTTTCCCTCGATGGGCTCCGTTTCAGCTACTTTAATAAATCTTAATACATCCTCTCTTTTTACAGTTTCAATGGCAGATCGAAATCTTTTTTGTATTTCTGTGTCTTGCATCCATTCCAACATCCCTTTTGCATCTTTCTCTTCCAGTTTGCGTAAATACACAATCTGATCTTTACTCATTTTAAACCTCCTCTGTTTTCATCAAAACTTATACTACGACAAATATACCATATTCATTCCTGTAATACAATTATTTTCACGACTTTGCATCATAACTGTGCTCATATACTCAAAGTATTTTTCTATATCGGAAATTTTCTTTTTAACCATATACCTATCGGTTTCTCTATCAACTCATGAAACAATATGGCTAAAGAAATACAAATAGCAAAAGATATACTTATCCTAAAAAAGTTAAAGTCCAGATTTAAGTGCTCTATTGCAAGATTCGTTAATCTCCATGTGAAAAATTGTGCCAGAAAAAAAGAATATGATATTTTACTTAAATATATCAACCCTTTATTATTTTTTAACCTATGATAAGGCATATTAACCAGTGATAACATCATCAAACAAAAGATAGGTAAGCCAAAAACACTATACATCATATAGTCATTCACTCTCCAGGAATAATTCACTCCTAACGATACACACACAACTAATACACACAATTCTATCAAAAATGCCTTCCAGTTATATAATATATGCAAAAATTTAATCTCTGGAAAATCACTTTTATTTAACGAAGCCAAAATCACTCCAAGAAAAAATTCCAACCCTCTAAAAGAAGGGTTACTATATATATTGGCCAATGAAAATCTTAATATAATTACTGGTGAATACAACAAGATGAATATACATAATCCCGCAATCAAAATTTTGCTCCTCATCTTTAATTGCTTAATTATCTCCTGTAAAAATGGATATATCAGATAACATATCAGCAAACACGAGACGAACCATGTTCCTCCATTATGCAAAAAACTGAATAAAGACGTATAAACCGATTGAATCCCCAAAAATTCTATTGGAAACAATAACAGATTATCGCATAAAGATTCCTTTCCGAATAAAACAATGACCAAAGTTCCTACAATATAATATAAAGGTAAAATTCCAACTATCCGCTTCAAATAAAACTTTCTTAATTCTTTTAATGTTATTATTTGAGTCTGATCATATGTATAAAATAAAGAAAACCCCGATATCATAAAAAAAGCCGTCATAAATATTGCACCCATGCTAACGAACCGGTCCACCCCCCCAATTGCATTTAATATGCATTCTGGAATGAAACATAAAAATCACAAATGCCGATAAAACTCTGAATATATCTAAACCAGTTAATCTTTCTTTCATTATACCATGTTTTCCCTTCTTCTTTATCCTGCTTACCTATTATTGTAAGCGCCAAATCTGGCGCTTACTTTCTTTTTCCATTATACTTTTATTTATCCACAAATATTTGAATACAATCGATTTCCCAGTTCATCTCTATACCATAAAATGATTATCAACAAAATAAAATCGATACGACTAATTATACCATATAACGTCTTTCTTTTTAATAAAAAAATTTTCTTTTTCTTCAAAATAATCATACACAAAAGGAAACAGCATTTTAAAATTCTGTTTCCTTTTGCATCACTTATCATTATTGATATATTTTTGTTATTTTAAATCGTTGTTATTAAGTATTTCTCTAATAACATACTGCGGTGAATTGTTCATACTAATATATATACGCCCTATATATTCTCCAATCATTCCAAGCATGATCATTATAATCCCACCAAAAAGAACCAGCACAGCCATTAATGAACTAAAGCCTACCGGAACTGCAGGATTAAATACTTTTTTTATTATCGTATAAATACCATATATAAATCCCATTATGGCAAATACTATACCTAAAATTGTTGCTATTCGCAAGGGCTTGACCGAAAATGCAGTAAACCCATTAAACCACAATCCCAACAATTTCTTCAACGTATACCCTGACTTCCCTTCCTGCCGAATCCGATGCTGCACTACAACATTAGTAACTTTTTTAGTAGTGCGCAACACCAGCCCAATTACATAAGGGTATGCATTTTGATAACGAATCATATCCTCTACTACAAATCGACGAACTGCAAAATAACTTGAGACATATAAATCTTTTGGCTTATTTAACATAATTCGCAACATATTCTCATTAATCCTACTGCCCCAATTGCGAAAACCGGAATGCTGCTTATTCTCATATTGGGCATACACTGCGTCATATCCCATATCAAGCTTATCAAGGAGTTTATCCACTTCGTTTGCCGGCGTCTGCCCATCATCATCCATACAAACAATATAATCACCCTTAGCCATACGCAATCCCGCCATCAAAGCAGCGTGCTGTCCAAAATTTTTACTAAAATCAATTCCTTTAACATGGGAATGCGTTTTGCATATCTTCTTAATCATCCCGTACGTTTCATCTGGAGAACAGTCATTAATCAGTATAATCTCATAGCAATAATCCTTTCCTGCCTGTAGCAATTCCCACATTTTTTCTTCTATTTCCTGTATTACAGACGGCAATGTTTTTTCTGATCTGTAACATGGTATAATAAAACTTATAAGCTTCATTATCGTTTTCTCCCGAATTAATTACTGAAAAATTTTCTAACTACCTGCACGACCTTTTCTCTATCCTCTTCCTTAATGCCATAATATAAGGGAAGTCTGATAATTCTTTCACTCTCTTTTGTAGTATATCTATCCTCCCCATGGAAACAGCCAAAACGTCTTCCTGCAGGTGCCGTGTGCAAAGGAACATAATGAAAAACAGATAAAATATCGTGTTCTTTTAAATAATTTATTAATCGTGTCCGCTCTGTAAGATCCGCACATTTTATATAAAACATATGCGCATTATGCTGGCACTCTTTAGGAACGAACGGAAGACTAATTCTGCCTTTTTCATATAACGGCGTTAATTCACGGAAATAAAACTCCCATGTATCCAGTCTGCTTTGATTAATCTTATCGGCTTCCTCAAGTTGCGCATATAAATATGCTGCATTTAATTCACTCGGCAGATAAGAGGAACCTTTATTCACCCATGTATACTTATCAATTTCACCTCTGAAAAATTTGCTCCGGTTAGTTCCCTTTTCACGTATAATCTCTGCCTGTTCAATTAATCCTGCATCGCTTATCAGCAAAGCTCCGCCTTCACCCATAGAATAGTTTTTTGTTTCATGAAAGCTATAACAGCCAAAATCTCCAATAGAGCCCAATGCCTTACCTTTATAATAACTATATACACCTTGGGCCGCATCTTCCACGACCTTGAGGTTGTGTCTATTAGCAATATCCATAATGGTATCCATCTCACAGGATATCCCAGCATAGTGTACCGGCACAATAGCCTTTGTACAGTCGGTAATTGCATCTTCAATTAACGCTTCATTAATATTCATAGTATCAGGCCTAATATCCACAAAAACTATTCTGGCTCCTCTTAAAACAAAAGCGTCCGCTGTAGATACAAAGGTATAAGAGGGCATAATTACCTCATCCCCCGGCTTGATATCACACAATAAAGCTGCCATTTCTAATGCGTGAGTGCACGAAGTCGTGAGAAGTGCTTTAGATGTTCCTGTTTTCCTTTCAATCCACTCATTACACTGTTTTGTAAATTCTCCGTCTCCGCATATTTTTTCACTATTAACTGCTTTCTTGATATTTTCCAGTTCCCTTCCTGTAAATGGTGGAATATTAAACTTAATCATATCTTTCCTCCTGCTTTTGCTATTTAATATTGATCAGTATTTTCTGCGGTTCCAATCCTATTGCTTCATACAAAGTCGCAATATGTGCCATACAAATACATATAAACAATAAATAAAAGACTATCGGATATGATATTCTGTTCATTATCTTAACCGTCTCTCTAAATCCGTTTTCTTTTATTTTTTTTATTCCATTACCAATATTCTCCCATATTGTACTGTCGCACAGAGCAAGTGCTATAATAAGCCCCTGTATTTGCATACAGGTTCTTTCCTCTATGTTCATAACCAACATAGGGACTGTCGCCCATAAAAATGAAAATCCAACTAAAAATAAAGGCGAGAAAAACTTTTTCCATGTTTTGCATCTCATAACACCTATATACAATGAACAGTATAATAATGTATAGAAACCGAGTAACGGAAATAAGTTAAAACTACCGTGGTCTGGACTGAGTATCAAAAAGAAACTATTTATATAATTCAAAATAAAATCTAATGGATATTTCAAAAATATTCTCAAATACTCCTCAACAGTTATCACATTTATACTGACAAGATTTTCCCCATAATAATCCTCCAAAATCGCTGCATTCCGATATGAAGGAATCGACATACTACCTCCACCCGATCGATAGTGTTCTCTAAATCTGACTAATCCAACACGAAGCCATGTATCGCCAGATGGAATCCACTCTCCTGCTTCTCTCAACGGATCTACAACAGATGCTTCAAATAAATTATTTAATCCCATCACTAAAAATAAGCAGGTCAATAGCATGGCAAGACAAAAAATAGGATTCGATATTCGTTTTCTCCAATTACTCTTCTCACTAAATGTTATTAATAACACAAAGATAACAATACATACCGCCGGCATGGTATATTGTCCACTGGCGGTCATGCACAGGCCGCTTAGAATTCCCACCAATGTATACCTTAGGATGCTTTTATTTCCTCTATATAATTTAAGTCCAGTATTTATTAATAGGACATAATACATTAAACAAGGTAAATCAACCATTAGTTGTGTAAATGCCATTGAATAATACCAAAAATACCACATTACGATGGCACAAAAACATCTTCGGTATAGTTTTGTTTCTTTTTGAACAAGCAACTCAATCATGTTCGGAAAGCCAATTGATGAAATGTAAGCAAACGCCACTGCATAGAAGGTTCTTATAAAAAACCATTCATTTATGTTGAGAAGCCGCGCCAAATCATATAACCACACATAAGGAAAAACGGAGTTAATTCCCTTATATAAGACATATGAGCCGTAAATATCTTTTGTATGAAAGCTGGTTATGGTCTTCCAAATATCACTGGCATCACCAGATATAGATATCATACTATCTTGGTTCCATGTAAATATCATATATACCATCAATGCAAAAAAGAAACTGAAAAGAAGCTGAAAAGCTCTGTTAATATTATTTGAAACAGTTTTATATTTGCACATGACAAACTTTTCTAAAACTATTCCACATATAAACAATACAAATAGAATTAGCATTTTTCTCCTTTCCGCATAAAACAGCCAGGTTTTCCACACACTATCAGCTTTCTACGAAATGGAATGTATGCCAAAAAAACAACAAACGAACGAAAAATTGTTGTTAAAACATAAATTATAAATTCAACTGGAAATAATTTGAAAATAAATAGAATTTCAAGAATAGTATTAGGGATATAATTTGAAAAGAATTTTAGGTACCCTTTTTTACCCCCCCCCTATATTTTTCATAGACACACCTGATTCAGCAACAAAAAACTTTGGAGCATACTTTACCGTTGGTATTGCTATTTGCATCTTTTATCCTCCCTTTATAGACATATTTCTAACATACTATTTTTCTTTTTATGTTACAACATATAACAACAAATTGCAATCCCATCTTTCTTTACAGATGCTTTGCGCTTCAAAAATCATTACAAACTACTATCATTTTTACTATTTTGTATCCAAAAACAGCGTAATCTGATCATCCATACACTCGGAAACACCATTTCCTTCTAAATATATCTTCGACCATCCTACAATTTTTTCCATTGCGGTTTCAATATTCCAACGTGGTTTCCAATCAAAAACTGACTTTGCCTTGGAACAATCTAACTTCAGGAAACCAGCTTCATGGGGTCCTCCATCATAAACATTCCTCCAACTTATATTAGACATCATTTCACAATTCCATTTATCACAAAACAGCGTCACTAAATCCCCTGTTGTCTTGCAATCAATTTCATCCGGTCCAATATTATAACTACCGGCTAATCTCTTATTTTCATATTGAGCCTGTGCAATTAATAAATATGCCATCACCGGCTCTAAGACATGCTGATAAGGTCTGATCGAATATGGATTCCTGACAATAATTTCTTTTCCCGCACTGGCTGCGCGCACACAATCCGGAATAATTCTATCAGCAGCAAAATCACCACCACCTATCACATTCCCTGCTCTGACCGTGGTAATCGCTATATCTCTATCACCAAAGAAAGAATTCTTATAACTGCTCGTTACCAATTCCGAACAGGATTTGGAATTTGAATATGGGTCATAACCATTTAATTCTTCATTTTCACGATATCCCCACGCCCATTCTCTATTCAGATATACTTTATCAGTGGTAACATTGATAACGGATTTTACAGAAGTGCATTTTCTTACACACTCCAGTACATTAACCGTTCCCATGACATTTACATCATATGTGTATACCGGATTAGCATATGACTCACGGACAATAGGCTGTGCCGCCATATGAATAACAATTTCCGGCTGAATCCGTACAAATAGACGCCATAAAGATTCCAAATCACGAATATCGCCTATGACAGATTCCATTTTATCAGATATTTCACATATTTTAAATAAGCTAAAATCTGTTGGTGCTTCCAAAGCATATCCCGTTACCTCTGCACCGGCATTAATTAAGACTTTACACATCCAGCTTCCTTTAAATCCTGTGTGCCCGGTAACTAATACTCTTTTGTTCTTATAAAATGATAAATCCATAGCAATTTTTCCTTTCTATTTTATAGAATCATGTTTTAAAAAGAATTTTATGAAAATTGAGGCAAACACAATGACCTGCAATAACACAATTCCTGTATATAAAAAAGAGGCACCAATAGTTCCACCAATAAGAATCAGTGGTTTTGCAGCGACAAATGCAATCAATGCTGCCAAAATATAGCCTATCAATAACCATTTTTGTTTTCTCATAATCGTTATTACTACACTCAAATACCCGGAAACAGCCAAGAAGCTTCCCCCCATAAGCAAAACCATGAACGACGTTTTATATTCCGCCAAATCCATATTATATAGAAGTGACAATACAGGTATTCCGGCTATGAAACCACAT
This sequence comes from uncultured Lachnospiraceae bacterium, assembly GCA_947178125.1. Taxonomy (GTDB): domain Bacteria; phylum Bacillota; class Clostridia; order Lachnospirales; family Lachnospiraceae; genus UBA3282. The sequence goes on from CAMWXB010000012.1 coordinate 13,576, forward strand.
AACAGGATTCCTAATGTTAGTCCTGCAATTATAAGCAACTGTCTAAAAAATAAGTGTATAAACTCCTTATTTCTTTTTTCTTCATAATAAATTGCCAGCTTTGTTAAAACCGGCTGATAAATAAAAGTATTGAGTACAGAAATTACATATACTGGCATGAAAATATAATTAAAACAAGCCTGTACCGTCTCATTCATATATTCATCAATTGCGTACTTCGGCGCATTCGCTATATATATCATTAAAAAACTACCCAAAAACAAGCTGAAGCATTCTGCTAAAAGCCTCCAGACATACTCATTAGCAACTGAAATAACAGCATTTTCTTTAAACTCTCCATAAACAAGTAACGTAACAAAAAGAAAGTATACAAATGAAACTACTAAAGAAATTCCTGTAGAGATTACAAGATTATGAGTTAAGAGCAAAAAAAGACCACATATAGATAACGTCAGGATATACCTCGTTGCCATACTTTTCGCCCCTATATCCAGACGCCCCTTTTTCTGAAACATACCATGTACGACATCCTCGACCGCATCCAACATCTTCAATAATCCCAACATCAAAATCATTATACATTTGTCCATTGTATAATCTGATAACCACAATCCTTTCAAAATATAATAGAAAGTCATGATTATCATTATAAGGCAAGTTACGCATCGAGATGAGACATATGTTCCATAATCATATTTTCCTTGAATATCAGTTGCCTGAAAATTCCTCATTCCCCATTTACCAACCGTAACTGTCAGACAGGCAACCGCATATGCGATAGAAAAAATACCCGCATCCTCTACCGGATTTGTCCTGCTTATAATAATCAACAATAAAGCTGACTGTCCTGCATTCAACATGCCACCTATGGTATTCCATATATAGCTTTCTTTTAGAACCGTATCCGTATTTCCCAATAAAAATTTTTTCATTTTATACTCTGCCTGATGCTTTCAACCATATAATCTATCATTTCATCAGTCATACCAGGATAGACGCCTATCCAAAAAGTATTATTCATAATGATATCCGTATTTGATAACTCTCCTACTATGCGATATCCCTTTTTTTCAATCCGCATTTCATCAAAACAAGGGTGCTTGGTCAGATTCCCTGCAAATAGCATTCTGGTCTGTATGCCTCTGCTTTCAATAAACGGAACCACTTCATTTCTTTTCACATTATTTTTACAGGTTATGGCAAACCCAAACCAACTTGGATCCGCGTTTTCGCAAGCATGGGGTAAAATAAACTTATTACATAAATCTGACAAGCCATCGTATAAACGCTTAAAATTGTATCTCCTACGTTCTACAAACTGTGGAAATTTTTTGAGTTGTGCACATCCAATAGCGGCCTGCATATCGGTAGCTTTCAGATTATATCCAAAATGAGAATATACATATTTATGATCATATCCTAATGGTAATTCTCCATACTGTTTATCAAACCTGTGTCCACAAAAATTGTCTCTTCCTGATGCGCAGACACAATCCCTTCCCCAATCTCTGAAAGAACGTACAATTTTATGCAGTAAAGGATTATTTGTATATACTGCACCGCCTTCTCCCATCGTCATATGATGAGGTGGGTAAAAACTGGAGGTTCCAATATCTCCTATTGTTCCGGTAAAATACCATTCTCCGTTCATTTCATACCGGGAACCGAGTGCATCACAATTATCTTCTATCAACCATAAGTTGTGTCTATCACAAAATTCTTTTACTTTCTTCAAATCAAATGGATTTCCAAGCGTATGCGCTATCATTACCGCTTTGGTTTTTTCGGATAAGGCATCCTCCAGCTTGCCAGTATCAATATTGTACTGTGGAATAGTAACATCTACGAAAACAGGTACAGCACCATACTGAATAATAGGCGCTACCGTCGTTGGAAAACCCGCAGCTACTGTGATAACCTCGTCTCCTCTATTAATCTTCTTTTCTTTTAACTGCGGAGAAGTCAACGCCATAAAGGCAAGCAGATTTGCTGATGAACCTGAATTCACCAAAGAACAATATTTAATATTCAAATACTTTGCCAGACTTGTCTCGAACGCATCTGTATATCGTCCTGATGTAAGCCAGAACTCCAAGGCACTGTCTACTAAATTTACCATTTCTTTATGGTCATATACTCTTGAAGCGTAAGGAATTCTATCTCCCTCAGTATAACCACTTTTCACATTATGATATTTATCACAATAAACTGCTACCTGCTGCAATATAACTTCTCTTGCTTCCTGTTCTGACATATTTTCAAACATATTTTTACTCCTTTGTTCTCTATAATCTATCGCCACATCTTCCATGGTGCATTTCCACTTTCCCATAATTCTTCCAAATATTCCTTATCCCGCAAAGTATCCATCGGAGACCAAAATCCATCATGTTTATATGCTGTCATCTCATTATTTCCAGCAACCAGCTCCAATGGTCCAGCCTCAAGCATTTCTTCTCCGTTACCCAGATAATCAAATATTTTTCGGTTCAATACCATGAATCCAGCATTAACCCATGCTGAATCTGCTCTCGCTTTTTCTTTAAAGCCTTTCACCTGATTCGTCTCAAAATCTATCTTTAACGCACCAAATCTGCCTGTCGGTTGAGTTGTTGTAATTGTTGCAATTTTTCCATTTTGATGATGAAAATCTAACAGTCGGGAGATATTCACATCAGAAACTCCATCTCCGTATGTAAGCATGAATTCATCCTCATCTATATAATCTTTTATTTTTAAAACTCGTCCTGCCGTTAATGTATTAAGTCCTGTATTAACCAATGTTACTTTCCACGGCTCGATACGATTTTCATGCACTGTAATCTTTCTATCCATCAGGGAAAATGTACTATCCGACTGATACGAATAATAATGAATAAAATACTCTTTAATCATTTGGCCTTTATAACCACAGCAAATGATAAATTCATTAAAATGATAATAAGAATAAAGTTTCATAATATGCCAGATAATCGGCATCCCACCAATCTCTATCATTGGCTTTGGTTTTAATCTGGATTCTTCACTGATTCTCGTTCCTTTTCCGCCGGCTAAAATAACTACTTTCATTCCAGACTCCTATATATCCTTACTTCTAATCCATGGAGCAATCCCTGCATTCCAAAGATTTTCCGCAGCTACAAGTTCCCTTTTCGTTTCTATGGCAGTCCAATATCCTCTATGCTGATAAGTCGATAACTGTTGTTTCTCAGACAGCTTAATAAAAAGCTGCTTCTCCAAATCATAATTGCCTGCCAAATAATCGAATACCCGTTTATTGAATATAAAACAATCCGCATTTACCCAAGCAGTCTCATTTATTGTTTCTCCATATTGCTTATAATGCAGCACTCCACCATCATCAATTGGCAGCAACTGATTTCTTCCAGTCGGCTTAGCCATAGCAATCGTTGCAATCTTGCCATCCATATCATGAGATTCTATCATCTCAGGTATATCGATGTCCGAAAGACAATCTCCATACGTAACGATAAAATTTTCTTCATCAATATATTTATGAATCATACTAACCCGCTGCCCTGTAGAAGAAAATACCCCGGTATCCACTACTGTTACTTTCCAATCCTCTGTTTTTTCTTTATGCACTTCAATTGTATTTGTTTGAAGATCAACTGTAATATCTGAAGCATAAATATAATAATCCATAAAGTATTCTTTTATCATATCTACACGATAACCGCCGCATACAATAAATTCATTGAGACCATATTCGGCAAAGTGTTTCATAATATGCCATAGTAACGGTTTCCCTCCTATATCTACCATCGGCTTTGGAATCCCTTCACGTTCATTATTGATTGTACTTTGCATACCACCCGCTAATATTACAACTTTCATTTTTTCCTCTCGTTTCGGTCGTAAAATATATTTTTATATCTTATACTAACAATGTTTCATCTATCAAATTTACATTCTCTCTGTAAAAATCCCCCAACAATCTAATGGCGTCATCGTATGCCGTAAACTGGAATTTTCCCATTTCATTTAATAAACGCTCGTTATTTCCACTGTATTCAGGTTTCCATCCTGGTTCGCTTACAATAATCTCACAATCAATATTTAATATCTCCCGCACCATACAAGCTAAGGAATATAAGTCGATTCTATCTCCACGACATACATTATAATGTTTATGAGATGGTGTACTTTCTATAAACCATTCCATAACCCTAACCAGATCATCTACCCAAAGATAGTCAAAATACACATTTTTCTGTATCGTTATAGATCTTCCAGTCAATGCACGACATATCGCATTAGAAATAAATCTACGTTCCCACTCTTCATATCTTCCGTATACGCCAAATAAACGTAGATCATAAATATTTCCAGATTTGGAGCATTCTTTCGACATAATATACTTAGAAAATCCATACGGATCTTTCGGAATATAAGTACCAAAATAATCTTCTTTCATATTGGGAATATAATGCTGCATATCATATTCTGCACCCGAACCAAAATAATACATTTTGCCATAATAATCCTTACAACGCTCCAGGTTAAAAAACATACGAAGATTGCCATCTAGGGAATCATATGCAGTCGTGGTTGCCTTTCTGGTATTATTCGTATTAGCAGCATGAATTACTACATCAAATGAAGATGCCCTTATATAGTCCTCAACACTTTCTGCGCTTAGTAAATTGAGTTCTTCTCTTGAAGGACAATAGATTTCATAACTTTTCTGTAAACTTTCTTTCAGGTTTTTTCCAATAAATCCCGTACTGCCTGTTAATAAAATTTTCATTTATATATGCCCTTATGCTTATTTATAAATACATAATTATGTGTTTTTCTATGCTCTCTGCTATTAAACGATTTCCCTTCGTATCGCAATGAATATAATCATATATCATTTCCGGTTTATCTATAAAAAGATTAGACAAATCTATTAAGTATTCTTCGTTTACTATTTGTTCTTTAACATTATCATAAAATTTGAAAATACGTTGCTGCACATTTTCTTCAAAAAAAACTCTCGCAAATTTATCCGGATTTTTTCTTCTATCATAAAATGGAAATGGTTCCAATATTCCCAGAAAGGAGATATTAGAAACTTTACAAATACTTTGCATCATCCTCATATTCATAAACCAAATCGACGATGGTTCTTCATCATTACGCAAACCGTACTCAATGGTTGTGCTTTCATCCTTTAACAAATACTTTACACTCTGCATCATGAAAGGGTGCCCATCCATTATCCCAAGTCCAGTAGCATCATTAATACCAGAAAAAGAAATTACCAAATCAGGCTTTAGAACCACCACATCTCTAATCAACTTCATAAGTTCTTGAGATGACGCATATCCCTGTATTCCGCCGGCCCAAATCTCCACGTTATATCCCTTGTCATATAGTATCATCTCTAACCATTCAGTCCAATTTCTAATCGTAGTATTATATCCACAATCGCTCGTACTTCCGCCTAATACCACAATGCGCTTTACTGTTCCAGCATTTCGGCTATGTGTAAATATTTTGAATCCATTTACTTTTTGTCCATAATTTCTCGAATATCCAAAAAGATAATCTTTTATATCATTGATGCCTTCTCTATTTTCAACAAACTTATTAAAAACTGTAAAATCTGTTTCTTCACTTAGTCCACAATTTAATAGTCCTTCTTTTATTTCCCTTATTATTCCACTTTGCCCGCTGCTAATAACAATAAAGTATGAACCTTTTTTCCACTTTTTTATCTCTGAACTGAAGTAAACCTCATACCCTTGCTCATGCCCCCCCCCTGGCATCTATCCAACCATCAATCTTTTTCCCTTCACTTTGCAATAAATAATTTATTCTTTTCCCCCAAATACCAATACCATAAATATATAATTTTTTCCCTTTACTTTTTTCAATAATCTCATGAATTTGTTCTTGAATTTTCATCAACGTGCTCCTTGAATTGCCGGTTCAATTCCCTGAATACTATTTTTAATTCCGTTACAATAGCTACATCCCTCTAAATAATCGACTTCCATGTACTCCCGCAGTTCTTGCTTTTTTTCATTTATATTTTCATCAATAATATCCGCCACATCAATGCTATCATGTGAATAGCTATTAATTATTTGCAGATTATTCAAATGCGCCACATGAGCACAGCGATATATCCTTCCTTTTAATAGCAGTAAATCATATGAAAAAGGACAATCTGTAAAAATTTCTGTTAATTCTTTTTTTGTATAATTATGATTGTATATCCTTCCCATATCTGTCCATAATTCATCATTAATAAAACAAGAAATCCCTCTTTTCCTGCACTCAAATTGTATTTCGTTTAATTTAATAGAATACTTTCCATAATTACTCAACCGTATTCTTGCCTTCGTCTCTTTCATGACAGATAATAGTTTTTCATCTGGCATAACACTTCCATTTGAAATAATTGTTAAAGTTCCTATACATTTCTGTTGATACCCCCACTCTAATAATTGATAAAGTCCTTTATGAAGCAAAGGCTCTCCTCCTAGGATGATTAAATCAGAAATTCTCTCTACCATTTTTGAAATTTTGTTCAAATTTTCAGTAATTTCCTCAATATTATAATCCTTAGCATTCTGATACCTCGGAATCAGATGAGAACAATCTCTACATCGCAACGTGCATCTTTCAGTAATAAAAACCTCCAGACTAGGTAAACAAATACCTGTTCTACAATTGCTGGCATATATAGGATATTTTTCCAAAAAATCTGCTACTAATTCTCCCTCATTTTCATCATATATAAAGTCTTCAACTCTTTTATCTTTTATCAAATTGGAACAGCTATATATTTCCTTATACTGTATCTGCTTCATATACTGACATACACTATCAAATGATCGCGTTAAAGCATTTAAAACTTTATAGTTTTTATTATCGCGCAAAACAGAAGGTTCTTTCACCGGGCGACCGCAAAACTCAACATATCGATTACTTCTGTCACAAAAAAAATCTACTTTTATTCCGACATTCTGCAAGCATTGATAAATAATTTTTCCGCCTACTGTTGTTCCATATATCACAACCTGAGAATTCTTATTAGATATCCAGTCAAATTCTTTTATTACCATATTTCTCTCCATCATCCACGATATCAACGCAATATATTTGCTGATTATCCGATGAGGTAAAAATATAGCAAACTCCTATGCTTTCTGAATTGCCGGCTCAATTCCCTGAATGCTATTTTTTATTCCATTACAGAAATTACAGCCTTCAAGATAATCAACTTTTATATATTCTCGTAATTCTCGTTTTTTTTGATTGATATTTTCACATGTGATTTCTGACACATCAATACTATCATGCGAACAACTATTGATTATCTGCAAATTATTCAGATGTGCCACATGTGCACAGCGATATATTCTCCCCTTTAATAACAACAAACCACGGGAAAAAGGGCAGTCTGTAAAGATTTCTTTTAAGCCTTCCCTTGTATAATTATGATTGTATATCTGTCCCATATCTGTCCATAATTCATCGTTAATAAAACAGGAAATCCCTCTCTCCCTGCACACCGCTTGTATTTCTTTTAACTTGATAGAATATTTGCCATAATTACTCAACCTTATTCTCGCTCCTGCATCTCTCATTGCAGATAATAATTTTTCATTCGGCATAACACTTCCATTTGAAACTATTGTCAATCTTCCTATATGTTGCCGTTTATACCCCCCCATTCTATCAATTTGTACAGTTCCATATGAAGCACTGGCTCTCCTCCTAAAATAATTAAGTCCGATATTTTATCGACTACTTTTAACACGTTTTCCAATACATTAATAATCTCTTGTATCTCATAATTTTTTGGTGCTTTATACTCCGGTATTAAATGAGAGCAGTCTCTACACCGCAATGTACATCTCTCAGTAATAAAAACCTCTAAACTAGGCATAAAAATATCCGTATTGTCATTAGTCGCATATATAGGATATTTTTCCAAAAAATCCGCTACTAACTCTCTCTCATTTTCATCATAAATAAAATCATCAACTTTTTTATCCTTAATCAAATTTGAACAACTATATATTTCTTTATACTGTATCTGTTCCATATACTGACATACACTATCAAATGAACGCGTTAAAACATTCAGAACCACAAATTCTTTATTTTCACATAAAATAGAAGGCTCTTTTACAGGGCACCCGCAAAATTCAGAATATTTTCCACTTCTATCACAAAAAAATTCTACCGCTATTCCTACAGCTTGAAGACACTGATAAATAATCTTTCCACCAACTGTCGTTCCATATATAACAACTCTTGACCTTTCATGAACTTTCCAATCAAATTCTATAATCCGCATTCTTTTCTCCCTACATATGCTCATCTATACAATAAAACTCTACCTCTGTCGATACTCCCGGTGCATGGCCGACATAAATCTTGTAATTGCTATTAATCGACCAAATTGTCTCTGGAATTTCCCAAAAATCCTCTATTTTATGATATCCGGAAATCATAAGCCTCGGATGATTTTCGCAAATTATCTTTCTGGCGCCTTTCAATGCACCCTTTTCTTCTCCTTCAATATCCATTTTAATATAGGAAATATCCTGTCCTTCAAAAAGATAATCTAATGTTTCGACTGCAATTTCCTGATTTTCCCTGCCGCTTTTATTAGACAGATTAATCGCCATTCCAAAATCGCCTTCATTATATGTGATTACTGTTTTAGTTCGCTCTCCCCCTACGGCACAATTAAATGCTCTTACTTTATCCTGCCAAAATTCCTTTTTTATCCGTTTCTCCAACAATTTATAATTTTCTCCATAAGGCTCTATTGCATAAATCGTACAATTTCCATTCAACCTTCTCATATACATTTCTGCTGTATCACCAGTATATGCACCACAGTCAACAATAAAATCTCCTTGCTTTAAGCAAACATTATCTCCATATTCTCCTAATGCCAAACACTTAGGATTCGGAGTCAACAATAACGGATTTCTTTGTCTCCTTGCCATAATTGCATTCATATAATATTGTCGGGACGCAACATCCGCAAATTTTTCAGAACAGGAAATAATCCTGTCCCAATTTTTCTGAATAACACTATTCTTATATACTTTTGCTTCATACCAGTTTGACGTATACATAAAAATATCATCTGATAAAACGCCATATTTCTCGACCAACATTTTAGCAATTTCATACTGCTTATTAATACTGGTTATTACAATCCCTGTTTCACTGTCAATATACCGTTTTATTTCCTCAGGTGGATAAATGATAAGATTATTTATTTTTTCTCCCCATTTTTGTGGATCACTATCAAATAGCATAATTTCTTTTTCTTTAAAAAGTCTATAACATTCCTTAAATTGGTTTCCAATACCATATAGCAATAATCTTTTATATTGCAACATCTGTTTAAATTCTCTATTTTCCACAAAAAATCTCCTTTTCATTAATATGTTTTATGAATTCCATTTACAATATATAAATTTCCATAGCATATCACATATTTTTCAACCTTATATTTTTTAAAAGTCTCTTCAGCAACTGGATTGGCGGAACCAGCGGTTACAAAAACAGGAACATCATAGTGCCCCAACATATTCGGCGTTTCCGGATAAACCCCATGGAACTCTTCTTTCATTTTATTGTCTATTACCTGAACCAGTACAGCATGGGGATAATTCTCCCTAATCCACCCATATATTACTTCCGCACATTGGGTAACTCCCCATATTGCATATTGAAAAGCATCATTTGTTTTCCAGTTTTCCTTAATATATCTTTGAAATGCCCATACAGAATCAATCTCATAAGTAAATTCCGTTCCCGATAAATAGAAATTACTAATCTCAGAAATTCTACTATATTGCTTGTATGCACTCCATACTCTGTCAGATGCACATTCCAACATTCTTTTTTTATGCTCTTCCAATTCGACTGGTTTTGGATTCCAGTCTATTTTATCCATTTCCTCTAATGTGTAAATGGGCAGGAATTGTTTAATCACTTCATATCTAAAAGATTTTATCTCACAGATAAAAATAACCGGAATTCCTGCTGCCAAACACGGTTGTGCACAATGAATTCTGGAAGTAATAATCAATCCCGCTTCCTCTTTATATCGCTCATATACTTTTCTTGCTTTTTCCTCGCCCCCGCATTCCTCATTGTAATACACATGTTTTACATATTCGGCATCCGCCTTTATATTATCAGGGATTTTATTTAAAACATTATCTGACACATCAACGATAAATGTCTTTCCAGCAGAACATTTATTTCTTTGAGGAAATGTAATCGTAAGACAACCGCCATAATATGCCTCTAAGCCAGCCTTTTTCATCTCTTGCATTGTATGATAATCTCTACAACCAATGGGCTGAAAATTTTTCATACGCAATCCCTCAGCAACACTTCCACTCATAACACTTATTCCCAAATAAACTGGAATAATTTTATATGACAATTGATAATATCCATAAAATGGATAATTAATAGGCAAGATTACATATTCTCCATCGTAACTGCTTAATTCAGAAATCTTTATAGATACAATCTCATCTTTATTGATGCCCATATAATCATATAAATTCTCAATGGCAAAAATTTGAACCCAATCACCAATATTCTCCATTTTTTTATTTGTATCAAGCGCTAAATTAGCAAATTTCATAAATTCTTTCTCCACATCATCTCAGTTTATACTGCATACAACACCAAATCGACTCCTACATCCTCATATACGCGCATTTCAAACTTATATCCAAGATTCCAACTATCTATCAACTTAATTATATCATATATGTCTTCCGGTCTATGATAAATACAGATTGCCAAAGCTGGCTTATGTTCCCTTATCAGCTTGTCTGCTCCTAATAATGCATTGTATTCTTCTCCTTCTATATCCATCTTTATATGCGATGGTATAATAGAAAATTCTATTTCATCCAGCGGCATTCCCGTAACCGCCAACCTATTATTGGAATCTCCATTCTCAACGCTACTTGCTGTTGAACCAAGCATATTAAAAAACAAATTCCTTTTTTCATCACAAAGCGCATATGGATATAATCTATATTCCAAATTTTTCTGCTTTCTTACCGTTCTTTCAAGTTCCTTATAATTTTCTCTATCCGGCTCAAAGCCAGCATAATAAGCAATATCAGACTTTACATCCTCTGCATATTTTAATAACGCATCAAATGTATCCCCTATATATGCTCCACAATCTACAAAACATATTTTTTCTGTCCTATAGCATGGTATATCTCTTGGAAAATATTGATCTTCCTTCTTATCAAGTTCTGGCAAAACATCGTAATCTTTGGTTTCTCTGAATTTAACCATAGAATCAAAAACGACCATACTTCTCTGATCAGCTCCAGATTCTATTAATATATTCCGAGCTTCTTCTATTTGCACCATTCTAGCCTTGAATTTATCCTTACTTTCCAAATATAAAAAATGAAACCTGTCCGGAAATATATCTGCCAGTTTTGCGTACGGAATAATATTAATAAATCCCTCTTCTTTCAATCTCTGCATAACCATCCTAATATTTCCCTGTGTATTCATGATTGCTACTATAACAATAGCGTTTTTCTTCATATCATCCGTGATACGGCTATCTGTATATAACCAACATTCTCCATAATCAGCAACGGTATTATACTGATCTAATGTTCTATTTAAAAAAGCTATAAATTCATACTGTTCCTCGTCTTTGACCAACTCATAAGCATGCTTTGCCGTTAATCCAGTTGCATAAATAAACAAACTCCTTTTTGCCATCAATCTTCTTCCTCCAAATACGGCCACATTTTCTCCAACGGCCCCGACATTATTTTCCCATCTTCACCTATAATCGCTTTTACTCTTGGCGAAACTGTTTCTTCCGGCAATACTTTCAATTCACATACCATTGGAGCATCATCTTTCATTACTTCCGGCAGCATTTTGTCCAGTTCTTCGTTATCACTTATACAACAAGTTCTAAAACCATACGCTTCTGCAACCTTGCAAATATCCGGCATCGTCAGTCCGCTCTCCTTATCGCTTGCTACATAATGCCCCTCAAAATTATTTCTTTGCATAGAACGTATACTCGCATAGCCATCATTGTTCCATATAAAAATCTTTATTGGTAAACCTAATCTATGCAAAGTTTCCAGTTCCTGAATATTAAGTTGAAATGCCCCATCTCCATTAATAAGAATAGTTCTTCTTCTATCATTTGCAATACAAGAGCCGATCGCATAGGGAAGTCCAAAGCCCATAGAACCAAGTCCAGCAGCATTTTTCATTTTTTGTCCTATCTTTAAACGAAAAGCTTGATATGTTATTTCTCCCGCACCGCCCGAACTTTCTGGTACAATAACATCATCGTTTCTCAGTAATTTGCAAAGTTCTCCTATAAAGTAATATGCACTGACATAATTCTTTACATCCTTATGTTCCTGCACGATTACAGGATATTTTGCTCTAAGCTCTTTACAATAAGTAACCCACTTTTTTCTCTCCTGTTGAGCGATAAATAAATCTGTTTTCTCTAGTTCATCTAGTAATGCTTTCAGGAACCTTCCTGCATCGCATACTCCAACAGCCTCTTTTTCCATGTTCATTCTGGCAATTTCATGTGAATCAACATCTATAATTATTTTTTTTGCAGATTTTCCGAAGTTTTTATCGTTAAATGCGGTTATACTAGTATCCAATCTACATCCAATAGATAAAATCAAATCCGCTTCCTGAAGAATAAGATTTGCCCCTCTATCTCCCATGATGCCTGGATGTCCAACATATAATTCATTATCTTCATCAAACATATCAATTGTTTTCCATGTAGATTCCACAGGAATTTTCAGTTTTTCCATCAACTGATATAAAAGTTTTGTTGCACCAGCTAACTTAATTCCATTTCCTGCTAATATCAGAGGTTTTGCTGATTGTGCTAATAATTTTACTGTTTTTGAAACTACATCAGATATGTCAGCTTCTGTCACACTTTCAGGCTCGTATCCCTTCAGATTTTGTTCATCAATCATAACAGCCTGTACGTCCAATGGAATATCCAACCATACCGGTCCCGGTCTTCCAGTTGTCGCCTCATAATAAGCTTTCTCCATATGGTACCTTATCTCTGTTGGTTCCAAAATCTGAACGGCATATTTGGTTATTGGTCTGACCATTGGTATAATCTGAACCTCTTGCGAACCAATTTGCCGTACTCCTTTATCTCCTACCAAGTCAGCCCGCTTAGACTGCCCGGAAATAATGATCATTGGCGTAGAATCAATCCATCCCGCTGTTACACCCGTAATCGCATTTGTTGCTCCCGGCCCCGATGTTACTAAAACAATCCCCGGCGTATTCGTATGCTGTCCATATGCCTCTGCTGCAATAGATGCTGCCTGCTCATGAAGACAGCAAATATATTCTATATTGGACCTTCCAATAGAATCATCCAAGTGCATAGCGCCTCCACCGGGAAGCATAAAAGCATGATTAACTCCCTTACTATGCAAAAACTGAAAAATATAATCTGACAACTTAATCATTTTTTCTCTCCATATCCATTTGACATTTCTATTTTCCACCAAACATCTTATGTTCTACATATTCCGCAATAACATGTCCGATGAATATATGTGTTTCCTGAATACGCGGTGTTATTAATGAGGGCACTTTAATTATATAGTCTGCTATACCCTCTAATTCCGGATCATCAAATCCACCCATTAACAGAACTGAAACAATCTCATTCTTTTTTGCATATCGCAATGCTTCCAGAATGTTTTTACTGGTTCCACTGGTTGAAATCCCAATGACCATATCTCCTCTAAGAGCCTTTGCTTCTAACTGTCTTACAAATACTCTTTCAAAACTATAATCATTGCCAATTGCTGTCAACGTAGAGGAATTAACTGACAGCGCTTCCGCATTCAGACCTGGGCGTTCTTTATAAAATCGACTGATAAACTCTGTCGCAATATGCTGCGCATCCGCAGCACTTCCACCATTACCACATAAATACACTCCACCATTACTTTTAAAAATTTCTATAATTTTATCGCCTATCGACATAATAGCATCCGTCATCTGCTGATTAGATGCCATTTTCTTAAATATATTCAAATGCTCATCTAAACGTCTAAAAAAATAATTATGAGCACAATTCTCATCATTATATTTTTCTAATATGGAAATTAATTCCCAGATACAGCCTTTCCCGCCGTCATTCTGCAGTATAATATCTGCTGCACTTTTCGCTCTATCAATTGCATTTGCAGGGCAAATTCCCAAACCCGCATAAGTAAGAGGCTCAACATCATATTTGCCATCACCAATATAGCAGATATTAGCTCTGTCGATACCTGTACTCTGCTCTATTTGCTGCATAGTTTCTTTTTTCGTTTTATTTCCACGATAGAAATATTTCCATGGAAATCTCTTCTCAAAATAATCTACGATATCTGTATCTTCACCTGTAATGGCAGCAATCTTATATCCTCTTCGGTAAAGTTCAAAAATTGCATCGATATCCTTTAGATTTACCTGCTTTTGTTCATTTCCACGATGATCAATAATAACCGAGCCATCCGTAATAACACCATCAATATCAAATACAATCAATTCTATCATCACATTAACCCCTGAGTTTTTTCTTAACTTCCTCTTCTGCAGCTGTCAAAACTTTTTTCCCGCTTCCCATAATCGTTTCTGTGCTGCGGATATTCTTTACCAACTGACATAATTCATACGGCTCAATTGAAGCCTTCTGGTCAGAACCATACATAGTTTTATCAAGGGTAATATGACGTTCAATAGACGTAGCCCCTGCTGCAACTGCACATGTACTGACTAAGGTTCCTTCTTCATGCCCACTGTAGCCAACCTTACACTTATAAATATCCGCAAGGACTTTAATCAGCTTCAAATTAGCATCCTCTAAAGGCATCGGATAAGTGCTGTTACAATGCATAAGCTCGTAAGGACAACTATATTTTTCAAATCTTTCTACTGCATGATTAATTTCTTCAAAAGTACTCATACCGGTTGCAATAAAAGTATATTTCCCTTCTTTAGCAACTTCTTCTATCAACTCATCATTCGTCAGCATTGCAGAGGCAATCTTATTATATTTACAATTATACTGCTGAAGAAATTTCTGCGAATCAATATCCCACGCTGACGCATACCAGTCAATATGCTTTTCAAGACAATATTTATCAATTTCATCATACTCCTTTTTACCAAATTCAAGTCCTTCCTTCTGTTCCCTCTGTGTCTCGCCCCAGGGACTTTTTCTCGGGCTATCCAGATATTCCTTGGTATATACTTTATCCACCGTTCTTTTTTGAAATTTAACAGCATCACATCCAGCTACCGATGCAACATCAATCAGCTTTTTAGCCAACTGTAAATCTCCATTATGATTAATCCCTATCTCTGCTACTATAAATGTACTCATATTCTGTTTTCTCCTCACTTTTCTTTACTTATATATTGTCTACTTATTAATCATCAAAATTAATCGTTTCTTCTTCTACTACCAATGGGCGCTTACTAATTTTCCGCAGAATTGCTCCAATATATTCTCCCAAGATTCCTATAAAAAATAGCTGTACAGATCCTATAAAAAAAATCCCAATTAATAATGGCGCTACTCCAGCATTAAAAGTATTCCAATGTATTAATTTATATATCAAATATACAACGCCCGCCATAAAACAAATTACCGCCATTGTCCCGCCCATAATCACTGACAGTCTAAGTGGTAAATATGATGTATTAATTAATGAAGTAATTGCAAAATCAAAATACCGATAAACACTATACCCAGATTTACCAGCTCTCCGCTTTTGCTGTTTATATGGAACAACTTTCATCTTATATCCTAGTTCTGGAATTAAATGTCTCAGAGATACTTCCGGTTCATATACCTCTTTTATTACATCCAATATCTTTTTATCTATCAGTACCATTCCACTTAACTGATTATATTGAGGGATATCAGAAAACGTTTTAATTATTTTATAATATACTTTTCGCAAAAAGAATTTAAATTTATTTTCCTCAGATTCTAACTTTTGCCCATATACTATTAAATCTCCCTGCTCCCAATACCCCATATATTCCTCTATTAATTCAGGCGGTACCTGAAAATCACAGGGTAAATCTACTACCACATCCCCAGTAGCTCTAAAAATACAATTCATTCCCGAGCGGCTTGGCCCAAAATTACGCGTATTAAAAATAACTTTTACCCGCTTATCTTCTCGCGCTATATCTCTCAAAATTTCCTTTGTTCTGTCTCTAGAATCATTATCCTCAAATACAATCTCATAATCATATTGATTCGTATACTTTGCCATCTGTTTTGTAATTGCCATATACATAGGATGTACATTCGCTTCCTCGTTATAGCATGGAACACAGACACTGATTTTTTTCATACGCATTCCTCTCCTTTATGAAACAGGCTTATGATTCTATAGTATTGAATAATAATTGAACTTTTATCAGATATAATGATCATTACTACAATTGGCCAAATAAAAAGTGCGTCTCCAACAAGAGACGCACTGAAAAAGTGAATCTCTCATTGTTGCCACACAATCTTGTTCCAGTCATAGGGAATACATAAGTAAAGAGAGAAAAGCACTTTTTACCAAAGTTATTTTCCCTATGACTTTAAAATTATTAGATTGTGTGGCTTTTTTAGTATAACATAGACATAATGAAAATGAAATATACATTTTAAAATTCGTTATTGATTTCTTAATATAACCGAATAGAAACTTTAACACTACCCATGCGAAATGAAACATTCTTTACCGAAAAGAAAGATTTTTTTGCCAGCATCACAAAAATAAACAAAAAAATAATCCAATTCTTTCAAAACTGGAAAGTTACAAAAGTAAAAGTTTATTCGCAAATGACAGTTCGCCGGAAAAGATACTATAAGAATAACAGGCTGAAAATATGAAACTTTCCAGCCTGTTAAAATCTAAGAAATATTAGAATTTTTTTAAATTTTCAAATAGACACTACCGTTTATACATCATCCCATAAAATTATATCTAATAGTCTCCTTAAAAATACAACATCCAAAAATAAAACAAATCATAATAATAAAATGCTGCAAATTAACCTTATTACTTCCATTTCTTCTTTGTCTGATATAATCTTGAAATATAAATGCCATAACAAAATAAATAAATAAATAATAGAATAAAAAGTATCTTCTTTCAATATGACTGAGATTTTGTATACATATAGAAGAAATAGTTAATAATAAAATTAAAATCTCATCTTTTATTTTCAATAATTTATTTTTCTCATGATTAATAAAAATCAATAAGTATTCACCAATTAAGGCATAATTTAATAATGATGCAATCGTCCTCAGCCATATTGGAATTAGTTCTTCACTATATGCGGTTTCAGTTTCAGCGCTCATTGCCCAAAATAAATGTTTAAAATAACCCACACAAAACTCTATCGGATTAGATAATACTAT
The DNA here is from genome assembly GCA_947178125.1 of uncultured Lachnospiraceae bacterium. Classification (GTDB taxonomy): domain Bacteria; phylum Bacillota; class Clostridia; order Lachnospirales; family Lachnospiraceae; genus UBA3282. Next base: position 31,076 of record CAMWXB010000012.1, read on the forward strand.
ATATATTAAGTCTCCCGCCGAATAAAGCTTGTTCATATAATAAAATTGGTCAATACGCGCTAACTGTTTGTCAACATTTGCTTCTTGTCCCAAATTATACATATGAAAACCTCGCGTAAAACTGCCCCATGTCAAACTAAATTCTGAGTTACTATTTACATCATACCCTCTGCCTTCACTATAAGGAAATAAACCTATGTGTCCTTTTTCATAATTCAAAATAAATTGTGGAAAAGCGACTATAATAAGACCCAAAAATAAACCTCCTATTATTAAGGCCGCCTTTTTCCAGTTGATTTCCTTTTTATAAAGCTTAATAACTAATTCCACAATAATCCATACAACCACCACTGCAAGAATATATTTGTAAGCCATTCTGTAGCTCAATGCTATTCCAAATAAAATTCCTCCACCCAGCATTTCTTTTATATCCGCTCTTTTCAAGCCACTTAACATATATGCTATAGCGCTTATTGCACACATAGCAGCCGGAATATCTACCAGCGCATAAAAAAAGAATGGATACCAAAAAAGAGAGAAAATCAGAAACATCAACAAGCACATTGCATTATTCGCTCTTTTATCTGTAAAATACTCATACAATTTAGGCATTGCAATACCTATTGTAAAAGCTACTAATATCCCATAATACAAGAAATAAAAATAAATCATTTCAATTCCTGTTAGTACTTCTAAGCCTTTAGCCGCTATTGCAATTACTATTGAGAAATATCCTCTAAAACCCACTATATATTCTGCAGTTACCTGTAAGGAAAAATGGCCATTCTCATCTAAAATTTGAGGATTCATATAGTAATATATATCCGCAATAGGGGATGCCTGCCAATCGCGTAAGTTAAAATAGTAAATTACGGACGTAAACACTGCATATAACACTGATATAATTACAAAAACAGCCATCGGATTATATTCTGACATAAACTTATTTTTATATAAAAAATAAGTTAACATTTTAGCTCCTGCCAATATAATACAGCACAATATAATAAACAGAAAAACATACACTACCAAATAATCAACAAGAACATACATGTAATCTGCCAAATCATATGGATATATTTTAATTATACCAGCTTCTGTTGCATTTTCATATGCTACAACTCTTGTATAACCGCTTATTACATCTCTAATATTTGTCGAATATTTATTATCATCCACAGATAAAGTCAAGCAGGTATTGGGATATACCGGTAAACTTAATACAAGATAAGAGTCTTCTTGTAAAAAGTCAAAATATCCATATCCATAATGAGCACTTTCACTCTCTTCAATTACTGATATGTTTCTGGATTCGACAACAGCATTTTTTAATTTAGCAAAGTCATAAAACCCATATCTCTTCTCATCAACAATGTTGCCAACACATATTGGGCTATTTATTTCCTCGTACAGATTGTCAAAAACTTTTAAAGTATTCTCACTACCCTCTTCTCGTAAATAAGAATTACTTATAATAATATTATGATACCTCACCATATTATTAAATACAAAATCAGATATATGCTCTGAAAAAATCATACAGGCTAAAATAGCCAATACGCCTGTTATTATAAATATTTTTTTATCTTCCGTTTTTAAATAAATAATCAACGTATGTTTAAGTTCATTGATATATTTACTTCTTTCCCCCTTTTGCAGTACAAAAACTAATATCACACAAATTACTACAAAAAATAAAACTATCGCTCCTGTATGCTTTCCTCCAACCGTCGCTATACTGTCTGTTAGAGCCGCTGACGCTCTAAGTTCCGATTGTTCAATATTATATGAAAAAATTTCCACCCACTCATCTTTGATCTCACATTGATCGACCTGATCAAATGTAAAATAATCCAGGATTTCTTCACCTGACAACAATATATATTGATCATCCGATAATATTTCTATCGATTCAATTTGTACAGTGCCGCTCTGATCACCTATCCTGATCACCGCATCTTCGATACGATTTGCATTGACTTTAAATGTAACCTTAAAATCTTCCACCTTTTCTTGAGTTGCATATTTAAAAACACCCTTTCCATATTCTAATTTTGCCTGATTCTGAGTCGTTCCATATGGTGCATAATTAATGGAAATATATATTGATTTACCATTTATGACACTTTTCATGCCCAATATAGCTACTACTAAAATTACGCACCACAAAACAATTTTCCAAATATTTTTTTTCAGTTTGAAATCAAAAACTCTTTTCAATTTATTACCTATCCCTCTTATTTTCTCCAAAAATTTAAGTATCCCTTTTTCTCCTGCTTCTTTTCAGGATTCTTGCTTTCCTCTGTTTTCTTCTTTAACTCCTCAATTTCCTTTCTACACCTTTCCAGCTCCGACTCCGCATATTGCAAACGCCATATTTCATTTTGCATATCATTTATTTTTTCCTTCAGACACCGTTTTTCATATAATGAATATTCATATCCCGCCAAAATACACTGATTCCATCTGGTATAGTCTTTGTTTCTTTTTCTAAACATCTCTGTCGGAAAATATTCTGTCCAAGATGCAGGAGAATTGGCCATTAATACTCGTTCCCAATTTTTTTTAAATTTCCATTCGCCTTTAAAAACATAATCATGTGCATTCTGAATATATAGCATACCATCTGTACTTAATACTCTGTCAAATAAATCGAGATAATAATCTACATGCTCCTGCCCCATTTCTTCCATGCTTGCAATGTTGATACAGCAATCATATTTATAATTATTTTTCTTTTCAAAATGCCATGAAGGAATTATATAAACATCATATTTATCAAGGTCAAACTCCTCGTCCAAATAATATAGTCCCACCTTTTTATTGGGAAGCATCTTTTCTAAATATTTATACGCGTATAGAAGCGATCCCGGTACAGCATCTATCATCACATATTTAACGCCCTCCGTAATATTCATCATCGCTTCAGCAATCCTGCCATACCCCCCCCCTAATTCTAATATGAGTTTATCTCCAACAGTACTTGATATTCTTTCAAGTCCTGCATAAATCATATTAATATCCGCTATTGTATCTAAATCTCTGGCTTTATAATCAAATTCTTCAAATCTATTCTCCTTGATAAAATCAAAAATACCAATTACATCAACATTATCTATAAAATTATTCTTTGCCCCCATATCTTCCTTTGATAATTCCTGCATTCCCGTACAACCAATCCATGCATCCAGCATCTTCTCGGCAGAGTTATATTGTTCTGTCATGGATTGATCATATAAATCTGCAACAGAACTATCCGGTACTTCTAAAGCATCTACGTTTTCATCCTTTTCAACTAAATGCCAATGATTTAAAGGTGACAAAAAACTTGCATTATTCCGCATATCTTCAACTATCTTTTTCAATAATTCTCTATCTAAAGATATCTTCTCAAAATCTCCAGGTCTTCTGTTCGTAAACTGCTTATTCACTACCTGCATCATTTTTTCTCCTTAGCTCTTCTAAAATATTATAATAATTGGATTCCCCAATGGTACAATTACGGCACTCTTTCTGCAATTTACCCTCAAGTAAATCTTTTCTTAACTGCCAATATCCCCTACTATTATAAATTTCTTCCGGGTTTTTATTATCTGGTATCTGATATCGCTCAAATAATTCATACCAGTACTTTTTATCCATAAAACAACATGCAAATTCTAACTTTCCATTCATTCCATATGATAAATAGCCATTTGAAAGCTTTTCACAAAAACACCTCCGTTCTACCCCCCCCTGTTCATCTCTTTTATCTATTTTAGTTTCATGATAGAACATCTCATATATAGCCTGCGGCATATCCAAGCGAATACTGTATTCTGCGGCTAGTCTTTCTGTCTCCTCAAGAACTTTCTTTCCCATTAAGCGATCAACGTACTCAAGTGTAATTTTTCTTAATTCCGGTCTTTGATAATCTTCTATTACAACCGGCTGACAGTATATAGAATCCCAATCTCCTCCTTCTGTTCGCACAACTTCTCCTACTGTTCTAACAATATTAGGTAAATCCATAAAATTTAACGTTGACAACGTTGTCGATGTTCGAAATTTTAAATTTATATTGTATTTATTTCTAGCTTTTACCCATTTATGGATTGTATCCACAACATGTTCAAACTTTGCAGGTGTACGAATCGCTTCAAAAACCTCTTTGGTTCCTCCGTCCAATGAAAACCCCAATATATCAATATATTTTACTATTTCTTCATTTGCTGGCGGTATTGTCCCATTTGATAAAATTACAATTTCAGAATTTACATATTTTTTCTTTATATATTTACATATTTTAAAAATTTCTGGATTTAACAGGGTTTCTCCCATAAAAAAATTAAATTTCACATACTCCTGCCTTTTACCAGAAACTTTTTTATTAAATAGTATCTTCTTTACATCCTTTAATGTTGCAAAATACGGTTCCTTGTTAAAATATGTTTTATTGCTATAATCTTTTGATATAAACGGACACATGGTACAATAAAGATTACATTTATTAGTCATATACATATTAATCTCTATAACCTTTATCTTTTTATTCCCTTCCATTCCCTCTTCACACTGTTTTATTAGCTGCTGCCTGTATTGTTCCATTAACTGTTCCATTCCTCATCCCTCGCTTTTCAATACTTTCAAGAAATTCTTTCGTATATTCTTCATCTAGCACATATCCATCAGCAGCTGTATATCGCGTTCTTTCAACAACCGTACAATCAAGAAAAACCTGGTCCAACTTAAAAATATGTGCAATCGTAGAATACATGTGAAATTCAAACTCCTGTGGAATTATACAAATAATCTTTGTACCAGGCTGGCAAAAAATAATATTTGCAAAAGCAGCGCCGGTAGATCCGGCAATACATTCTGCTTCTGAAAATTTTTCTACCTGTTCTTCAAATGACAATTTCTCTGGATATAATATTTCAAACCCATAAGAAAGAAATAACTCCTTGATTTCAGATTCATTTTTTAATCTCACCGTATTCAATTTTTTTCGTGATATAAAGTAACGCTTTTTCTCATTCGATTCGCTATTTTTATTATCAAGAACACAGCTTAATACCCTATTCCTCATATCATATAAGTATAACTCCGAAATCAGGAAATCACCTACACGCGACATATTCTTATCATACAGATTAATTGGCATCCATGTATTCGGTGAAATATGCACTAATTTTTCTATCTTCCATCTTTCCCCTATTTCTACTTTTATAATTTTATGATTATATTGATTTACTACTGCAAGCGCTTCCTGATATTGCGGTATTTTAAGTATAATCGCATCCACTAAAATAGGAAATTCCCTGTATTCCTCATATCTATCCGCAATAATTAATTTCGGCAATATTTCAATCAGCATATGATAATAGTTATAGGAAGCTACGCCCACCAAATTAATAGCCTGTTCAAGATATTCTATCTGCTTTGGTTCCTCAACAACGGCATCTCTTCCCATTACTTTACGCAGAACATTATCTCTTAAATCTATTCTTCCTTCTTCATCACCAAAAAGCATATCATTCAAAAACTGTTCACCCGCTATAACCGTATGGGATGCTCCCATAATAACAGCCTGTTCTATTTCCGCAACATAAGTTTCTGGTGAGGTATAATTCTCACATTTCTGCACTGTCTTCTTCCAATAAGACGGAATACATACTGTCCGCGCCTTTTCTTCCTCCACTAGTACATATTTCTGATTATGCTGACAGCAATATTCTTTGACACCATTTATTTTATAAAACCGAATTCTCTTTGCCCTTCTGCTATAAACTCTTGAACTCATCAAAAATAAGTCAACATATTTATATTTACTAATCTTTGCATATTGCTCATCTCTTTGTTTTTGCTTTTGCTGTTGTTTTAACTGTCGTTTTAACTGTCTTCTTCGTTGCCTTTCTAGTTTTAATTCTCTTAATTTTATATATAATTCATTCAATTCAATTCTCATAATCGATATTGGCTTCACCATACTGCCAATACAAAAGGCTCCAAAAATAATAATACGATTTAATAACATACTCTTCTCTCCGCTCTACATAAATTGCTGATATTCTTGTAGTATCTCGTCCGTTGCACCGTATCTCATCAATTCTCCTTCGTGCATCCATAAAACTTTATCACACAATTCTTCCAACATAGGAAGATTATGAGAAACGATCACGACCGTTCTATCTTTATCACTGATCAATTCCTTCATTCGGTTAAAACTTTTTTTAGAGAACCTTTCATCTCCAACACTTAGAACTTCATCTATCAACATAATATCCGTTTTTAAATTGGCTGTTATAGAAAATGCAAGTTTAGAGTACATGCCGCTCGAATATGTTCTAACCGGCTTGTCTATAAACTCACCCAACTCGGAAAACTCCACAACATCATCCATCTTTTTCATAATCTCTTCGTAACTAAATCCAAGAAGCATACTCGACAAAATGACATTTTCCCTTCCACTAAGATCCGGTTTAAATCCTACACCTATTGCAGTTAACGAAATTGAATTTCCTTTAATATCCACTTCTCCAGAATCAGCTGCAAAAATCCCTGCTATTGCCCGAAGCATAGTCGATTTACCGCTGCCATTCTTTCCAATCACTCCAAGAATTTCACCTTTTTTCACAGCAAAGCTTATATTCTTAACCGCTTGAAAAGACTGATTTTTTACTTTTTTCCCTTTAAGAACATTGCGAATAGAATAATCTCCCAATGTTTTATAACTGATGCATAAATTTCTTACCTCTATGGAATTTTCACTCATTAAATCACCTTAACATAATTGTTTTCATTTTTATAAATTAATTGTGTTCCAAATGCCGCAATAATCAAAGAAATCCCGAACCAAACCAATAGCCAAATATAATCGGGATTCTGAGAATACAACAATACCTGTCTCATAGATGTCATCAAAAAAGCAAACGGATTGGCTGTCTGTAATATCATTCTGTATGGTTCCTCAAATCTGTCAAATGAATAAAAAAGACCACTGATATACATAAGCATATTCAAAGAAATGTTAATAACATAGGCCAAATCATCTATAAATACACCTATGTGCATAACAATTAAGCAACAACCATATATAAGAATAAAAAAAACAGCAAAAATCGGCACCAAGAATATCACTCTCCATGTAATGGGAACACGGTAAATGAAAAGCATAACTAATACAATCCCAAAACAAATAGACATTTTGTAAGCATTTACAAATAATTCAACTAAAACAAGTACAATTTTAGGAAGATATACTTGGCTTATGGTCGTTTCGTTACTCTTTATCATTCGAACGCTACTGACTATCGATTTGCTGAAAAACCCCCACATTGCATTGCCCGAAAAAATGAATATAGTAAAATACTTTTCCGTTGCTCCAAATATTGTTCCAAAAACAATTGCATATACAATCATAAGCCCAAACGGCTCCAAAATCCACCATAACCAGTCAAAATAGGAATTACTTACCTCTGATCTGAGTTGGGCTTTTGCTGCATACACAATATATTTTCTATACTTTCTTATATCATTTAAAAAGCGCATACATTCACCACAATCAATAATTATTTAAACTATCAATAACGTATTGTATTTCTTCTTTCTTCATCCCCGGATACAGCGGAATGCTCACCTCTTGCGCACATATCCGCTTTGTAATCGGAAACTCCTCCATATTCCATTCCTCTTCTTTATAAGCTCCCTGCATCGGAATAGGTATAGGATAGTGCACATTCGTCATTATCTCTTTTGCCGCTAAATATTCTATTAGATTTTCTCTATTTTCACACAAAACAGGATATATATGGAAAACATGACCATCTATCTCATCAGCCTTTACCATCGGCAAAATAAATTTATCATTATGAATATTAGCATTATAGAATGCCGCAATCTCCTTTCTTTCTGCGTTCCAATTATCCAGATATTTTAACTTAATACTTAAAAAAGCTGCCTGCATCTCATCCAACCGGGAATTACATCCTTTTAATTGATGATCATACTTTTTATAAGAACCATAGGTACAAATAGCACGCACTTTGTCTGCAAGTTCCTTATCATTCGTTACGACTGCACCACCATCACCAAGCGCTCCCAAATTTTTACCTGGATAAAAACTAAAAGCAGCAGCATCGCCTAAATTTCCTGCTTTCTTTTTTTTATAAACTGCTCCATGAGCCTGTGCCGAATCCTCAATAACTTTTATATCATATTTCTCAGCCAGATTCCTTATTGCATCCATTTCTGCTATTCTTCCATAGAGGTGTACCGCAATAATCGCCTTTGTTCTATTGGTAATCTTATTCTCAATCTTTTCAATATCAATATTGTAAGAGTTGATATCAGCATCAACCAGTACCGGAACCGCTCCTACATAACTGACCGCAAGGACCGTAGCTATAAACGTATTGGCCGGAACAATGACCTCATCGCCATCGCCTATGCCATACGCTTGTAATATTACTCGAATTGCGTCTAATCCATTTCCAACACCTACACAATACTTTGCTCCACAATACTCGGCAAATTTTTTTTCAAATTCATCACATTCTTTTCCCTGAATAAACCACTCATTATTCAGCACACTTTCAAATTTTTCTCTCAGTTCATCTTTAACTGCCGCATGAACCGTCTCTAATTTTAAATAAGGTATATTCATTATGTCCTCCATAAATTATTCATTCATATATTTTAAAAAAGTTTCATAATCTCTGATATAATCTGATTCATCGTATAGTTCCGAAGCCAATACAAGCAATACAGCACCTTCAGAAAAATCATACATTGTTCTCCACATTCCAGATTCTAAATAAAGTCCAACGTTGGGTTTATCCAATAACACTTCTTCTTTCTCTTTACCATTGTCTAATCCAATTTTGCAGGATCCATTTACACATATAAGAATTTGTTTAAGCTTTTTATGTGCATGAAATCCTCTGGTAACACCCTTTTTTGTATCAGATATGTAATATACCCTTTTTATCTCAAACGGTATATTCTTCAAGGCCTCTAACGCAACCAGACTACCTCTTTCGTCTCCTTTAATGTCAAATATGATTTTTTCTACGTTCATATTTTCCCCTTTCTCGCTATTTGCTTTTGTTTCAATATATTAAAAATAAATCCTTTTACAAATTTTACTGGAAATTCTTTTACCAAAAACGGGGCTTTCACTCTGCAAAAAAGTCCGCTATATTCTGCTTTCCCCACTCTTTTCAAGGAAATTTCCTGCATCCCTTTTACATCAACTCTTTTCCAGACAATCTGCCGCTCATTTTTTTGTTTTTCTAATATATTTCTTAGTTCTGTCTGGAATTGAATCTTTCCAATTAAGATATTTTTTATTTTTTCTTCCTGTTTGTGCAGATACTTCTCATTTTGCAAAAGCATCTTTATTTCTCTATATAGAACATTTACATCATGAAAATACCATATTCCTTCTGCTACTTCTACTGTTTGTTCTCCCAATATATCATCAGATGCCAACGTTATTGGCAATTTTCCCGCCGCTATCGCATATTGTGTCATTAAACCACCAAAATATGGATATGTTGAAAAATAAAAATAACATCTCTTAATAATTTCAAAAAAATCTTCCCTTTCTTTACTGTAAAATACTCTTTGGGGATACTTTGCGATTAATCTGTTTAATTCTGTCGTGTTCCCCTCTCCCGCATAATAGAAAATCACTTTTGAATCCATTTTTAGCATATTTTCTACCATGTTGTAATATAAATTATTCATACCATATGTTTTATACAATGCACCTCCTGAAAAAATAATTTTTTTATTTTTACCATCAAAAGGCATTCCTTTATAATTACTTTTGGGGATATTAGGATAAAATGGTAAGTACACTATTTTATGCTTGTCTATCTTTCTTTGTTGAAATGAAATATTTGCGCCATAGCTTCTAAACTCAATAATATAGTCTACTGCCTCTTTACCAAGCCAGAAAGCATGATCTGTTAAATTTATCAAAAATCGCTGCATACTTACCGTATATTGAGAAAAAACACCTGCTGCTACAACATCATCGGGATACATATACAATAACGCTTTTGAGGCCTTAACTTTTTCTAAACACAGATTAAGTTCCCTCATTTGACTTAATAGATTCACAGATTTAATATATACAATTTCTTCACTTTTCAAAATTTCCTTAATTTGTTCTATCGAACTATCAAATTGCTCATAGGTTATATAGGTTATTTTATAACCTATACTTTTCAATGCCTTTAAATAAATTACAGCAAGTCCTCTTCTATCGTTTCCAAATCCGTCATAAAAAATAACAGAATTATCAACCATATCACTTTTTACATTTTTCTTAACTACATAGAAACCTATTTGCTTTACAATTGTCTCTAATTCATCATCATAATAAATCTGACTAAACGTATACATAAATCCACATGCCACGAAAATTGAACGCAGAGCTTTTTCATAATCTCCCCGCTTCATATATTTCCGGGCCATTCTTTTCATATGAATATAATCATCCATCACTTGCTCTTTGCTAATAAACTTCATACTCTTCCTTATTCATTCGCCACATAGTTGATTTATATATTTTTGTACTTATTTACAATACCATTATCTAACCTCTAAGTCAAATTGCTAATACATATCATACCCACTTTCCCCAAATCTTCCATTCCAATAATCCTTCATTCCCCTCAATGCCGCCCGGACAAGTTCCGGCTTCCCTTGCAATAACCAGACTAGGCAGCACATCGCTCTATTAACGGCATAATACAGCAAAAAGACCGGATACCGCATTCCCAAATGCTCCCGATTACATAACAACCAATTCCGCGATATATAATAAGCACATAACGGGCTCATCGCCCCCTTTGAACTGGCCCCGACTTTATGATACATATAGGCTTTCGGACAATAATATATGGAAATACCCTCTTTCTGCAGCCGAAAACTGTATTCTACATCTTCATAATAAAGGAAAAATCTTTCATCCAACATCCCGGCTCGAGAAAGAACAGTTCTTGGAATCAGCAGACAGCATCCCGTCGCAAACGCAATCTTTCTTTCTACTTCAAACTGCCCCTTGTCAATTTGATTCAAACCATCATGTCTTATTTTTTTTACAACAGGCGATATGCTTCCACCCGCTGACCAGATTCGTCTCCTATCATCACTATAATAAATCTTAGGCACGATCATGCTTTGAGGATGCCTGTCAGCACATTCCAACAAATATTTTATCATATCCGGCGCAATTTCTGTGTCATTATTAAGCAGAAGAATATAATCCGCCCCCCATTGCTCTGCCCTGTTGATTCCTTTATTATTTGCTGCCGCAAATCCGCAATTTTGATCGAGCAGAATAAGTTCCATCTGCGTCGATTTCTGATGCTCTGAGTCTGCTCCTTCCAGTTTTTCAGTCATGGAATCCATATACTGTTTTCCAATGCAGTATTTTTTTTTCAAAATGGACACCGAGTCATCCATTGAAGCATTATCCACAATAATAATCTGCTTTCTAATCGTTTTTTCATTATAGCAATCAAAACTTTGCAAAATAGAATCTATACACGCCGTGTTATATTTTTTTCCATTATAATTTACCAATATAATGCTTATTTTTTTTTCCATACAGGTTCCTTTAAAAACTGCAGATATTTTCTCGAGATTTTTTCCGGGTCGTATACGCTGAAATCCAATGTGCCCTGCACAGACGCTTTCCTGATTTTATCAATCCACTCATCGACATCATAAGGGTCGTCGACATAAATAGCTTTACTCTGCGTAACTTCCGGAATAGAGGCACATCTTGTTGTAATGACGCGTGTTCCAAAAAGCATAGCTTCAATAGGTGGCATCCCAAATCCTTCAAAAACACTCGGAAATAAAAAAGTATGACAATTCTGATACAAGGTGTTTCTCTCTTCATTGCTGACAAATCCTGTTAAAATAACAGCATCCTGCAAATTCCTATCTTTAATCTGCTTCTTCAATTCTTCAGCAGAATTACCATTAACACCGCTAATTACAAGTTTTTTCGGCAAATCATATTCTGAATGCACAATCTTTTCCATCATATTGATTAATGTTCTAAGATTTTTATGTGGTATCATCTGGCTCACTGTATAAAAAAATTGATTACCTGCAATATGATACCTGTCCTGCAGTATTTTGAAATCTACCACCTCATTTTCCTTAATCAAAATAGGCACATAAATAACGTCTATATCTTTTCGGTTATATTTTTTCTCAATATCATTCTTAACCCAATAAGAAGTGGTTAAAATCCTCGCCGCATTCATGACATCCATTCTCCAACACAATCTGGAAAATACAACCTCATGAAATGGATGGTACTCAGGATAATGAAGCGCCTGCAGATCAAAAATCACACAAGTATACTGAATTCCACCATTTAACCAGGGTTTACAATACACTGGTTCAAAGCATTTTTTAAATCCATGTTTACGAAGCAGTCGATTTTGGAATAAATTTTGCCATATAATACGCTTAGCGATATTCGCCGATTCTATATTGGCTAATAAAAGTTTAAATCTTTTATCTTCCGCATACTTTCGAAATGTATCTGCATTATCCAGAGAAACCAGTAGTGTAAAGTCATATTCTTCCTCTAATTCCCTGAATCCATCAAGCAGATTTCTAATATAGGATTCCGTTCCACCTACTTTACCTGGCCGCACCCACAATAAATCAATCACAATTTTTTCCATTTTCTGCTCTCATCTCTCTCTAAATCCGCTCTTGATATTGTATCATATCATGTATCGTTTCCTGTATACTGATTTCAGGATGCCACCCCATCTCCGATTCAATTTTAAACGGTGAACCGACAATAATCTGATTATCTCTTGGCCTTATAAATTCCAAATTGATTTTAGTTGTAACTTCTATTCCCACCTGTCTTGCAATTATAGCAATAATATCCTCTAATGAAATGCCTTTTCCTGAGCAGATATTGTAGACTTCACCGGCCTTTCCCTCTAAAAGCAATAAATAATACGCCCGTACGACGTCCCGCACATCTACGAAATCACGAACAATCGTAATATCACCCGTCTCAATTTCACCCCTTCTCAGTCCCTTTCTTTTTATATCCAAAATTCTATTAATAAAACCAGGAACTGCAAAACGACAATCTTGTCTGGGACCAATATGATTAAATGATCTGGTCAGAACAATTTTCAAATGGAAAGCATCGGAAAATATCCTCGACAGCATTTCCTGTGAGACCCTTGCAACGGCATAGGGACTAACTGGTTGTAATTGCTGATTCTCTCTGATTGGTAAATTATCCCGCTCAACATTCCCGTATTCTTCCGAAGAACCAACTGACAAAATTCTACATTCCGGATTATACCGCTGAACCGTTTGAATAAGATTCAAGAAAATATTGCTATTATTCATAAAACTTTCAGTTGGATTTTTCCAACTATATGCAACACTGCTATAAGCAGCCAAATGTAAAATATAATCTGGCATAAATTTACAAAATAGTTCTGCTAACTGCTCTATATCTGTCATATCCAATATGCTAAAACAGATTTTTATCCTGGGGAGATATTTCTCCAAGTCATATTCCGGTTCTCTTATATCAATGCCATATATTTCAACATTTATTTCCAAAGTGTTCAAGTAATCAACAAAGTGCCTTGCCACAAATCCCGAAAACCCGGTAATCAGTATCTTCTTATTATTCATGACTCCCAATCTTCTCCTCCAACTCCCGAATCCTCTTATCCATGACCCCCATTTCCTGCACCAGCTTTCTGACCTTTCTGTCCAACCGGGAAACAATGGATGTCAGCGCCATCAGGATCATCACGATAAAGGCAATACACATGATAAAAAGGCCATTCATGTTGTCCTCTATGCCAAACAGATGAATGCCATACACAAGAAGCTTGGGAAAGACCACAAGAAGCCCCATCACTACCCCTGCCAACAGCCAAAGCAGCGTATACTTCAGATTCAATACCCGCTGTTTCAAATAGTACAATATAATGATAAAATAGCATATTACACCTACAATCAATGTAAACCGCAATGTAGAGGGAATGATCTCCATAAAGTGCCCCTTTCCCAAAAAGATATCCGTCTGCAGGACTTTCAGCCTTTCGCCCTTCTGACTCCATAACTCAGCCGGCAGACCAGAATCGCCAGCGTTACCTTAATCATATAATAAATCGACTTTCTAAACGTGATCGAACTCTTCCCGCCTTCTCTGGCCTTCATCTGTACCGGCACTTCCATGACCCTGCCCCTGTACATAACTGCGGTAACAATCGCCTCCGGCTCCGGAAAATCCGTCGGATAATCCTTCGAATAAATCTCAATAAATTTACGGTTCACTGCCCTGTATCCGCTCGTCACATCATAGATTTTCTTCCCGGTCGTCAGGCGGATCAGCCTGCTGAGCATCTTGCCTCCGGTTCTTCTCGCAAGTGAAGACTGGTATCCTTCTTTTCTGAGGAATCTGGAACCGATGACCACGTCGGCCTCCCCGGATATGAGCGGCTTCAATAATTCTTCCAGATAAGCGATATCATGCTGTCCGTCACCATCAATCTGTACCGCGATATCATAGTCATTTTTACAGGCATAAACATATCCCGCCTGTACCGCCCCGCCAATGCCGAGATTGATCGGAAGATCCAGATATTGATACCGCCGTTCTTTACATATTTTCAAGGTGTTGTCCGTCGAGCCATCATTGACAATCAGGTAATCGTATCGAAATTCACAATCTGCAGCCTGCGAAGCTGACTGATGCGCAGTTATCCGCCCTATTACCTGTTCAATATTTTCCGACTCGTTATAGGCCGGAATGATGATCAGTACTTTTCGCGTTTTATCCATATAAATTCTCCACAAATTTTCTATAGGATTCTATTGACAGCTTATTTCCACGCCCCCACATCAAGCTTCCCTATCAATTGCAGGCTCATTCCATCTTCATTCTGCACTACCCGGTAAAAAGCGCCGTCTTCTATCGTATCGCTCTCTTCAAACAATTCTCCATAGGACTCCCGAAATAAATCTCCCGGATGAAAAAGAAATACATACTGCATATCCTTCAACTGATCTTCCCATGTGTCACAGGAAATGATCTGTCCCATTCCCAGTTCTTCCTCTCCGCGCTGTATCCAAATCTCTTTCTGCTTTTCATAAGCCTCTTCCGAAGCATATATATCATACTCAAAACAGGGCGTCAACAGCGGGCTTACTACATTTTTAAAGATATAGTAGGAATGTCCGTCGCTCCCATTGCAGATAAAATAAACTTTTTCAGCCCCTGTTGATACGCTTCGAAAAGCTTCTGCAATCTCCGGATTTCCATAAATATGCTCTTTCTTTACCTCTGTATCCATATTTTTCATCAGGAAACTCTGTATAGGCGCACAGATAATGAGTCCAGCCAGCAGGCCGGTCACGATAGCCAGGCTCAGACGCCGCCTGTCCGGTCCACGCTCTGCCGCTCTAAACAGTAACAAACAGGTCAGTGCAATGACAACTCCCCCCAGAAAGGAACCGAGATATCTCGCATGGGATACGAGCAGAAGCGCTTCACCCATAGGAAATGCAAATAAATACAGCAATTCCAATACAAGACTATAACATATTCCCGCCAAGAATGTAAAGATACCAAACGATATCATTTTATCCGTCCAATCTCCCCAGAAGCGGAACCTCCATAACCAACCAATCAATAATAAGATCAGAATATACATATCGATATAAGAAACACCAATATTTCCGAACCGGAAAGTTTCCCCATCGAACATCACGATCAGATAATTCTTAATCGCCTGATAACGATATCCGCCATCATCATGTTTCAACAATCCCAGAATACCGTCCAACGTAATGCCGCTCGCATCTGCCGTACTCTGAAACGAAATATCCTGCGAAGTTTCTTCCAAAACAGCTTCCGGCTCTCCCACAAATCCCTCTTCCGCGCTGACCGTCTCTTCATAAATTCCAGCCAGCATCGGCCCGTTTTCTGCTTCTGTTTCTTCCACAGCGGCTGCAACCGTGGTGATTCCCGGTGTTTTGGCCGGAATACTCATATAAATCTGCCAGCTGAAATAAACACCAATGACGAACAGTACACAGACGCAGGGACAGATCAGATTCCTGATGACATTCTTCTTCTGCCGAAGCGATTGATACAGACTGTCCGCTACCATGATCGCCGCCAGCAATCCGGCAATGACCATTCCCATATCTTTCGTCAGCGTCAATGCAAAAAGACCTCCCAGAATGCGTAGCAGATTAAAGCCTTTCAATTCTTCCGTATAATAACAGATCAGCACATAAGCCGCAAATACCGCCAGCATTGAATCTACATAAATACAGTTGTAGATATCATCGAAAAAAATAATCGGAAGAATCAGCACAATAGCAACTGCCGGTACCAGATAGGAACGTTTTTTCCTACCAACGCCACAGATCATGATCAAAGCATTCAGCATCGCGCACTGGTACGCGATATAAACCAGTTCCTCGGAAAACATGCCCTTTGCAAACACAAAGAAATATTCTATCAATGTTGCAAACGGCACATATCGCGGAAGCATGACCGTCGTATTCACATGCTTTGCAAAAGAGTCAAAGTAGAACATATCCTTGACCGCAAGCCCCCAGTGGCTGTATTCGTCCCACCTCGCAAACCATGCGCCTTTGCAGTTCAATACGATCAGCACACAGAATATCCCATAAACGATCAGCGCCGGTGAATACAGATTCCCGGCCTGTATCTTCTTTTTATTATACAGATAAACGGAAGCAGGCAGAGCAAGACCGGCAAGCACATACACCAGTACCATTCCTGCCAGAAGTTTTTCAAATAAGCCGGCTGCATATAAAATCGCTATAATGCCAAACATGGACAGCCCGATACATTCTTCCCATTTACGCCCCCAAAGCAGCATAAATAACAGGGAAAAAGACGCAAAAGGGCCAAAAATGGCAAGCGCCAGGAATGGGCCGGATGGCTTTGCAGAAAAGATCTCAAAGGCAGCAGCGGCATTGCAGTCCGCCCCGTCAATCGTACAACCGCCGTACCTGCTTCCCGCTTCCAGTATAATAGAACCTTCCGTCTGGACGTTCTCATAGCGCAGTTGTATCCTGTACCGCTGTCCCGGCGTCACTTTGATCTTGGAAAAAGACGGTTCCATGACCCCTTCTTCACCTGCGCGGAACGCAAACGGCATATCTGCCTGCGCCAGAATTTCCGCATAATCGTCGGAATAAACACAGAACGTCATACTGCCGCTAAAATCTGCCGTACTGGTATACGGTATTCTGATACCTGTAATATTCTTCACTGGCGGCTGCCAGGTCTGTTCCAGCATCTCCTGCTGCGTAGAAAAAGTAATCTGGGAATCCGGTCGGGATACAATAGGTATAGAAAGGGAACTATCCTTCGTTATGATACATAGAAGGATAACTACAGTCAGAATGATAAATAAAATATTTTTTTTCAACAGATTCTGCACGCTCTACCCCCTCCCAATCATATTTTTCTCTTTCATAATTCCTCAGACTCCTTGCATTCCCTGCATTCTTTGTAAAATCTTTTCAATCTGTTCATAGTAATTGGAAAACTGAAAATTTTCTTTCACATGCTGATATGCTGCTGCTCCCATTCTGACAAGTTCTTCCCTGTCACAAATGATTTTCTCCAGTTTATCTTTCAAATCCTTTTTATCATTATCCCTGAAAATATATCCCGTTCTCCCGTGATCAATATAGTCTGCGGTCCCGTTACCTGTGCCGCAGACGGCCGGCACAGAATAGGCCATCGCTTCCAAAGGCGAAACTGCCGCCGGCTCCCCCGTACTCGGAAGAACATATACATCTGCCTTCCGGTATTCTTCTGCAACATCTTCTTTTTTCAGATTCGCTAAAAAGGTGACTCTCTCCTCCAGCCCATGTTCTTTCACATAGCCTGATATCCTGCGGTAATATTCTTCGTGAAATGAATTGGATATTTCCCCTGCGATCGTCAAATGAAGATCATAATGCGGAAGCAGTTCTTCCACCACCTCTATCATCATCTGATGATTCTTTCGCTCCTGATATTTCCCGATACAGAAAATATTGATCCGGTTTTTTGCAAAATAAGTTTTCTCTTCCGGCGGTACCTGCGGCTCCATCACAAAAGGCGCCCAGTATGCGTTGTCATCCTTGACAATGTCATCCCTGACAACACGGTCTCTGGCGATATCATCTCCGACAATGTCATCCTCGGTATTCTCTTCCCCGATAAGTCTTTGCAAAGCCCTTCCGGTCAGTTTCACAGGGGTAATGCGGTATTCGGGCGTAAATTTCCAGACAATTTTATGTGCCAGATCCATTTTCTCCGGCCTGTCCCAAACAGGACTTTGATTATAAAGAATTGTCGGAATATGGTAATATTTACAAATGGCACATATACAAATAGTATACATGGAACGTTCCCGCAAGATTGCTACATCCGGTTTGAATTTCTTGATGTATTTTGCTATTTTTAATAGCGGTGGAATACCGCACTTCAATTTCATATCAATGGCGGCAGGGTCTTTTCTTTTCAAACAATGCACATAAAGATAATCAAATGCCCGAAAAAACGCGGAATATCCGACCACGACCGGCCGTATATAAGTATAATCTTCCACTTTGCCGGCATACTGACTCAGGAACCTTACCTCGTGTCCGTTTTCTATCCATCCCTTCACAATTGCCGTCTGATTCGTGTGATATCTGTGCGACATATATAAAACTTTCATCTATGACCATGTCCCTTTCCGTTAAAGAGATATCCGTTTCCGAATCTGCGCCAGATAAGCATCATATCCGGCTTCTCTGTTCGCTTCCTCTCCGACAATATCGTGCTTCGCCAGCTTTTCCTTGCCTTCTGCCCGGTGCAGGTACCATTCATATTCCATATCCAGATTCCCGATGTCAAGCGCCCTGTATCCTTCCAGAAAAAGCTTCTCCACCAGAAATTTAGCGGCAACACCAAGGGAGACCAGAAATAATCTGTCTTTTGGATATTCTTTGCAGCAGTCCAGAATTTCATCCACTTTTGCATAGGCCTGTGCGCTCGGGCCGATAATCCGCTCGACGCTCTTTGCCGTATCGAGCAGGTCATTTCCTACGCCGTTATGGGTTCTTTCCCCCTCCACGACGACGACATCCTTATCCTTCCAGATCTGCCGGATGTCTTCCGCCCATTTCCCGCATTGGCTCTTGTCTTCCAGCGCATAGTAAAATCTGGAAACCGATGTATTATAGTATTTTTGGGCCGGATTACAGTATGTTTCATAAGTTTTCCGGCTAAAAAGCAGATGATCCTTCCAGAATTGTCTGCTTTCCTTTCGATAAATCGATAAATCATCAAAAATTTCCGGAATGGTAACAATCATTTTTTCGTGTTCATACGCAAGCAGTCTTTTCAATCCTTCTACCGTTTCCGGCTCCACCTGCTGCAGCACAAGACTCCTCCCGCGGATCATGGTAATCTCTCCGTCGCCGAACCTGATCATGCTCTTATCGGTGCGGATCAGTTCTTCTATCGTTTCTTCCACCGTGTAAACCTTTATCGGACATTTTTTCAATCCGGCCCGGTAGAGGGAATAATCTATCTGCGCAATAATATCTTTCACGAATCTTTTTATGTCCACAACAGCAAACGCTCCTTTTTCATTGAAAAACCATATCATTCAAAACCAATAGACTTTATCATCCCGCTATGCTATACTGAAAGTGTCACAGGTAGATTGATAGCCAGGAGGTGAATATATGCCCAGTATGTCAGATATTATAAGAGACTCCATCGTTGATTTTTCAAGGCTGCAGGACTGGATGCTGTCGGCCAGAAAAAATAACGATATTGAAACGTACGATCTAATGTATAAACGCTACATTGAATTAAAGGTTATCCTGACGGCATCCGGTGTAAACCTTACAGAACTCGATAAGATCCAGGAATGAAAACGGCATAAGGGGATGGTACATTCCCCTTATCCCCTCAATTCAGAACTTCCTCTTTGCCTCTCTGCTCCACTTTTCCATCCACAACTTCATAAATCACATCCGCATTCCGAATCGTCGTCAGTCTGTGGGCTATGATAATCATCGTCTTCTCACCGCGCAGATTCTCAATTGCTTCCATGACTGCTGCTTCCGTATCGTTATCCAGCGCAGAAGTCGCCTCATCCAGAACCAGGATTTCCGGGTCATGATAAAGCGCTCTGGCAATACCAATACGCTGTCTCTGTCCACCGGACAATCTGACACCCCTATCACCCACATAAGTCTCCAGTCCTTCACTCAGACCCTCTACAAAATTCCAGAGCTGTGCTTTTTTCAGCGCCTCTTCCACAGCAGCATCGTCAATCTGCTCTTCTTCCACACCAAAGGCAACATTGTTGCGGACCGTATCGTCGGACAGATAGATGGTCTGCGGAATATAACCAATCCCATGATGCCACAAATCCATATTTTTAAAAATATCTACGTCATCCGCCTTTATTTTACCGTACTGCGGCGTAAGCAGGCCCAGAATAATATCCGCCATCGTGGTCTTTCCCGCTCCTGATTCTCCAATCAGCGCGACTGTCTGCCCTCTTTTAATCGTAAAGTTCGCATGATGAATAACATTTTCTTCACTATCCGGATAGTGATAGCAGATATCTTTTACCACAATTTTATCTTCCAGCTTCAGAACGCCCTGTTCGGCAGATTCCAGACTTTTAATATTCTCTACCTCTTTTAAATCATGATAGACAAGTTCAATGGAAGGCGAAGCATACATAATTCCTGCAACATGCTCATTGATACGCCCAATCGAAGGCAGCAGTCTGAAAGCCGCTACCGCAAAAGCGGAAAGTTGTGGAATGAACGCCGCCAGATCAGATACCTGGCCAAAACGGATCTTCACGATAATTGCAAGCAGCAGGCCCGTCATACTGACCATTTCCACGATATATTTGGGTATCACCCCGATCAGACGGCTGATTTTCAGCCCTTTGACATACTTCTTAAAATAACCGGAATAGGAATTAATAAAAAACATCTCTCTATTTAAAACTTTTACTTCCTTAATACCACCAAGCGACTGATTCATCCACTGATAGAGTTTTGCTTTATAGCCCTGTGCATCCTTTCCGAGCTTTCTTGCAAAGTTTCTGGATATTCCCGTAAAAACGCCCACACAGATAATCAGAAGACCGACAACAATAACCGTAATAGACTTGCTGACGTCAAAAAGATAGATACCGAGCGCCACGCATACCATGACCTCTACCAGCAATTCCATAAAATGAATAATCGCCTTTGTAAAAAGATCAGAGTCTTCCTGTACGCTTCTTTGCAGCACCGAAATATTTTTATTCAGATGGAAGGTATACGGTTCACTCACATACGCCTTGAGCAGCCCTGTAGAAATCTTCATCTGTATATTATAGGAAAATGTATAAATGGCATATTTTTCAATGATCAGATAGACATTTTTGATAACAAAAACGGCAATGATGGCGACCGCCATCGCACTCATGAACCCACCATAGGATTGAAAGTCAAAGAATTTATAGATAAAGCCCAGATACGGGTTCGCCTCTATCGCCTGCGGGTCCATAAATAAAGCCACAAAAGGCTGAAAGATTCCAACACTCGCACACTCTAACAGACTCCCGATAATTGCCGCAATAAAAAGAATCAGCAATTTCGTTTTTTCTTTCCGATTGAATATATAGGATAATTGTTTTATCATGACAGAGCTCTCTCCTCTTTCCGACTTTCCCGGTCAATTTTCTCTAGGAAGGGCAGTTATTTTTCTTATGGTAGTTAATTCCCTTATCGAGAATGACCAGAGAACGATAGTCTTTGCCAGTACTTTTCTTCTGAATTCTCGCAGCATAGCTTACCTGTGACAGACCGGCGACTAATCCATCGCACGCTGACAGCGTATACATATCCCGGAGCACTTCACAGCCTAACAGGTAATGATGGTTCTCTCTCTGCATCTCACTGTGCATGACCGTATCCATCCCGTCACTTCTTACGACATCCTGGTAAAAAACGACTTTATCCCCAAACCGCTTCCGGTATTCATCCAGCGCAGCACTGTCATCCGTCGCCAGAAAAACTTTCTCATAACCACCTTCTTCAAAGGTGCGGACAGTTGCCTCCAAATATTCGCCGATGCCTATCACGATCGGATGTCCATTATAATTTTGTTTAAAATCCGTTCCCCTGACATGTACGGCCAACACACTGCCATCCCCCAAAAGCCCGTGGATCTCTTTCTCCATCCGGGGCTTTATAACAGGATTCAAACGAATGTACTTCGCTGTAATTCTCGCCATCTCGTTCAAATATTCTTCACTTCTGGCATAGCCGTTTGGGTCTTCGCAAAGCTTATTCACTTCATGACTGTTCTCTTTCCTGCTCCTGAATACCCGTTTGTATGATGCAAGTTCATTCAAGCCAATTCCTGCCGGTTGTTCAAAATAATACTCAAAAGGATTGCTCGTTCCGTTCACCGGATGCCTCTCCGCATAACAATATCCGGCATGATATCTGACAACCGGCTTCATATCATATTTATCTGCAAAATAAAGCATGGCAAGCAGGCGGTTATGTTCCGCAAAAAAACCGGAATGCGACTCTTCCATATCAATAAAAAAAATCGTATCCACAGGCGTTTCATCCCCATAGGATTCCACATAGACCAGATTATTTCCGTCTGCGAACTGTTTCACCCTGTTGACAAAACGGGCATCCTGTCCTTTTTTATAGCAGTACATTGCAAATTTCAATTGTTTTACTTTATTCTGCAAACGTCCCATAAACACATCCTTATTATTTTAGCAAGGTATCCCGGATTTATATCAGACTTCTCTTTTTACGGAAACTGTATAAACTTATTCTCCCTCAAACGATACTTTCCGCCCTTTAAGAACTTATGCTTAATGACCCACCAGCCGGGAACCCAGATATATTTGTGCATTGCCGGAGAGGCGCTGCCGATCATCCAGCAGTTTCTTGTGCAGTTCTTCGTACAGCGGCGTACCTCTTCCGCCTGTTTGGAATTCCACAGTTCTTCCCAGTTCTGCTCTCTCAGATTGCCCATGACGGCCTTTTTTTCCATGCCGTTACAGGGAATGACATCGCAGAACGGGTCGATGAAAAAGGCGTTTTTCGACATATCGCAGGGCAAAAGCCTCTTATTGCCGTAAATGTAATTGATCAGCCCGTGGTTAAAGTAAGCGCGGAACCATTTTTTCGGGGATCTGCTTTTTAAAAGCTCGTTAATCAGCTTTTCGAAATTCTGCGCCACCTTGTACTTGTCGTTAATTTTGTTATCCGTCTTCCTAAAATAAAAGGAATTGTGCAGCGTCGCCGTTGCGAATTCCATTCCCATATCGTTTGCAATGTTATAAAGGGGCACAAGGTCCTCACAGTTCATATCCTGCACGGTCATGCCGAAGCCCACATCCGGATGTCCCATCTCCACCAGCGTTTTCAGTGTCTTATAGCCCCTGTTATAGCCATCGGGAATGCCCCTGATCGCGTCGTTCGTCTCCTGCAGGCCTTCAATGCTGATGCGGATTCCCACCTTTGGAAACTCTTTGCAGAGCGCAATGATCCTGTCCGTAAAATAACCGTTCGTAGAAATGACAATCCGGTCAGATTTCTTATAGAGTTCTCTGACGATTTCCGGGATATCCTGCCTGATAAAAGGCTCTCCTCCGGTAATGTTCGTAAATGCCATTTCGGGCAGTTTTTTAATGTCTTCCAGCGTAATCTCTTCCTCCGGCCTCGTCGGGTCGCGGAAACAGTCGCACATATTGCAATGGGCATTGCATCGATAAGTTACGATGACAGTGCCGTATAAAGTTCTTCTCGCCATATAAATCCTCCATGATTCCTCTCGGATCACAAGGCAGGCAAATAGGCCTGCTCTATTATTTTACCACAATATTCCTCATTTGTATCGAATTTTATCTTTTTGCAGTTTTCCCGGTACGCTGCGCACAACTCCGGCTGCTCCCACAGTTTCTTTATTTTCTCATGCAGAGCCTTCCCATCCCCCGCCGGGAACAGTTCTCCGGTCACACCGTCCTGCAGCAGTTCCGGGATGCCCCCTAAATTGGAAGCGATCATCGGTGTCCCGTATGCCTGCGATTCCATCACGGAAAAAGGGCAGTTCTCATACCACTCCGAAGGATACAGGCTGAAAGCCGCCCCCGCGATCAGCCTGCGAAGAGCCTCTCCTGTTACAAAGCCGACGTTCCTGATATTTTCTGCCAGTGTTACACCTTCCTGAAGCGGCCCCGTTCCCGCAAAAACAAATGACACATCCGTTAGTTCTTTGCAGACCTTCAATAAAGTCTTTACGCCCTTTTCTTCCGAAAACCGCCCAAAATAAAGCGCATACCGCTCGGGCAGCTGCTCCTGTATGCTGTGCCACGCCGCATCATCCGTGCGCTCGGCAGCCTCTGCGTTTTCTTGCACATTCCCCGCCACTGTCAGGGCTTCCGGTATAAAATTATACAGCACAAGCGTTTTATCCGCAAACAGCGGATTCGTATCGAGTTTTTCCTTCATGAACCTGCTTGGGCAGATAATCGCATCCACTTTTGCATAAGTCCTGCGGCACCGGTAAAAATCCGCTTCCAGCGTGCCGAGGACGCTTCTTGCCCTGGAATTATGAATACACCGGTTCTTCGTACAATTTCCGAAACGGCCGCCCCGGCAGGCAAAACACAATGCCCCCGTAGAAGGAATCATCATCATGTGGTTCGGACACACCCACTGATAGTCATGCGCCGTACAAACGATCCGGAGCGGCTTTCCGCTTTTTTTCTCAAAAGCCCGGACTTCATCGATCACGGAAGGCGTGATCTGAAAATTGATATTGTTCAGGTGCACGACATCCGGTCCAAAATCCTGCAATACTTTCCTGATTTTTTCTCTCGCCTCGGCGGAATATATGATTTTAAAAGGATACAGGAGCTTCGCCAGTCCCCCTGCGTGGAAATCCATATCGGAAGTGTAACTTTCCACACGGTTTCCCACGACTCTTCCTTCGTGCTCCATCCCGAAATACTGTACTTCATGTCCCATTTTCTGCAAGGTCTTTCCCAGACCGAAAATATAGGTCTCGGAACCGCCGTTTGGATGAAGAAATTTATTGACCAGTAAAATTTTCATGACCATACCTCTTGCCCGCCCGGGCGAACTTTGATTCAATGCGTCTTTCCATGACCGTCCGCGCTGTATATCCGCAGCGTTCGCTCCACCACATCATCCCAGTTATACTTTCCGCAGATAAAATCGCCGCTCTCCCGCTTATAGTTTTCCACAATTTCGGGATGGTCCAGCAGCCAGGTCAGTTTTGTCCGCAGATCTTTGACATTTCCCTTTCGGAACGTAACTGCTTTATCCTCCACGACTTCCGTATTCTCACAGATATCGCTCACCAGACAGCAGTTACCATAGCTCATGGCCTCCAGCAGGCTGAGCGCCATACCTTCCACATCGCTTGGCAGAACAAAAACGTACGCGGACGAAAAGAGTTCCGCCAGAACTTTTCCCTGCACAAAATCCGTCATGACAATCCGTTCATCCCCAGCGGCCATACGGTGAATCTTCTCCATGTAATCGACCGCATGACTGTTTCCGCCGGCAATGACCAGTTTTTTATCCGTATCGAGTCCCCTAAACGCTTCTATCAGATAATGAAGCCCTTTCTCCGGAACGATTCTCGCCAGGAACAGAAAATAGCCGTTCTCCTGCAGACCGAATTTCTCCCTAATCAGCTCCGCCGGCTCCCGCACCGGACGCTCGATGCCATTGGGAATGAAAACGGTGTCCCTTCCGTAAGTATCCTTGAAATATTTCTGCACATTTTCCGACAAAACAATGACTTCATCCGCATATTTCGCCGCCATCTTTTCGCCGAATCTGATCACAAAGGAGGCAAACCGCCCCCATTTCGCCCGCTGCCAGTCCAGTCCATGAATCGTCGCAACGACCCTTTTCCCGAACAGCTTCGGCAGCCAGAGCATGGCGCACGGCCCTTCCGCATGATAGTGAATCACATCATAGGGCTGAAAAAGCGCCCGCAGGGTAGCCAGAAAAGAATAAACGATGGCATTCAGCTTACTGCTCCGAAATGTCGGGATGATCAGGACGCGAATCCCCTTATAATATTTCCTGTCCCCCCGGCCATATTCTTCGTCATATTTTTTCCCCGAAACATGATGTCCATACCGGTTATAGGCCTCCACCTTATGGCCCATCGCCGCCATTCTGACAGAAAGCGCTTCCACGACGATTTCCACGCCGCCCTCTCTTGAGGGAATCCGCTTATGTCCAATCATGGCAATCTTGAGCTTCTCTGCGCCTTCTTTGGCGCATCTTTTCCCGCGCATCTTTGCACATACCTTATGCGTTTCCGGTCTATGGGTATTCTTTCCGTTTTCCCGCGCAAGCATCATCGACTCCCGGCAGACATGATACAGAAAGGAAAAGTTCGTATTCAGGTAACGCGGAAGCATCCGCTTGGGGTCCTGCATGATTCGGAAGACCCATTCCATACATAGCTTCTGCATCCATGACGGCGCGCGTTTCACCGTTCCAGCCATGAAATCAAAAGCGGCGCCAACGCCGAGCATCAGGCCGTTCACCCTGTTCTTGTGCTCATACATCCAGATTTCCTGTTTCGGCGCACCGAGCGCAACCCAGATAAAATCCGGTTTCGCCGCATTGATTCGCTCTACGGCCTCCCGGTCTTCCTCCTCGCTCAAAGGGCGGAAAGGCGGCGCATACATACCGACAATCCGTAAACGGGGATAAGCCCTTACGAGCGCTTTCTGCAGTTGTGCCAGCGTATGCTCCGAACTTCCATAGAAATAATGGGTATATCCTTTTTCTTCCGACAATTTCAAAACAGCCGGCATCAAATCCGGTCCCGGCACTCTCCTGGCATCCCGATATCCCCTTCTGCGGCTCACGATAGAAAGCGGCTGTCCGTCAGGCAGCGCCATCGCTCCGCCGTTCTGTATCTTCCGGTAAGCTTCATCTCTGTATGCCATCACGGTCGTATGAACATTGGACACACAGATATAATCGCCCCGGAGTTCCTCCAAATGCTCCGTAATATACCGGATAGTCTTCTCCATCGTCGTGACATTGATATTTGTTTTTAATATTGTACAATATTGTAAATCCTTATTCATATTGATGACCACGCTCCCTGTCCGCTCCGTCAGACGCTTTCTTAGGCCTGTTCCGTTTCTTTCCTGCGAAGGCAGATACCCGCACACAGCAGATACCCCGCAAGGCCGCCGAGCAGCACGCTTCCCACATAGTACCTTGCCGTCTCCAGCGCGGCCGCATTCCCTTCTATGATCTGCATCTTCGTATCGGCATCCACATAATTCATAATGCGGTAGCCCTCATATGCCGGGTCATCGGCGCTCTCCAGATATTCGGAAGTCTCAAACAGACCGTCCGTGTACACCCGCTGAACAACATAACCTTTGGGCGCCGTATACAGGATACCGCATAAAATGACACCGGCCGCCGCACCGGCAAAAATTCCCGCCGCAATCTGTTTCCGGCAGGATTTCCACAGCCCCGCCAGCCGTTTCGGCAGCTGCCCGAAAGATACTGAAAAAGAAGGAACCGGCACATCGATTTCCCGCCGCAGCGACGGAAGAAGGCAGTACTCCTGTTCCCCTTCTTTCTGCCTGTATAAAAGTTCTCCCAGAAAAAGGAATGTAATGTTCTTAAAAGAAGTATTAAACAACAGCTGCTCCGTAAATCCCGCCATCAGAAAGCTGATGACCATCACCGCGTCCCTTGTCTTCTGCTGCCGGCAGTCATCCGCAATCAGAATCAGATAGGCGGCCATGAACAGTAAAAACGGAATGAGGCCGTAATTGATATAACACCACACATAAGAACAGTCAATAGAGCCGAATGGCAGCTTTAACAATGCGATTTGCGCGCCGAAAGGGCTCATAAATTCCGGCGCCATGAACTGGCTTGCCAGAAAAATACGCGTGTTAAGAAGGGAATCCAGTTTCAGTATCCACGGCGCTAACTGCTGCGCCGCAGCCTGTCTTGCATAGATAAAAGGCAGCAGGAACGAAAACAGCACGCAGACCGGGAGTACCAGATTCACCGCAATTTTTTCCCACAGACAGAATTTCGGCCGGAACCGTACATAAAGCTCTCCAGCGAGAAAAATTGCCACGATACCAAGCCCGGTAAAGCTGACTGAATAGAAAAAAACAAACGCATTTCCGAACATCAGCAGCACAAAATGCTTAAAATTATATTTTTCCGCCAATTGATAGACGATAAAAGCGCAGAGCATGAAATAGGTAATATGCAGAACATTCGGATGCGTGGAGCCGAGGCTCCAGCGGAAAATATGTCCCAATCCCATTTTCTGGTGAACGCGGTATATCGTATGTTCCAGCCGGAAAAAAGAAACGATGCTGAGCAGAACCGTGCATATCGTCCATACCCATAATCCGGCATACATCACCTTTTTCACGGAGATGTTCTTCATCCCCAGGATCATGAACATGATAAATAGAATGCCTTTTTCACGGGACTGGACATAAACAAGCGCCGTCAGCAGCAGCAGAGCCGCCACAAACACCCATTGCCGTTTCGTATAAGGCGTGATCAGGATTTTCAAAAGCGCACAGAGAAAAGCCGGTATGATCAGCAGTAAAAACAGCTTCTGTCCATCGTAAAAGCCAAATCCCTTTGTCACGGCTAAAATAAGAAAGAATCCAAAATATAAAATTTCTTCCAGTGATATTTTTTTCGTTATTTTCTCGTTCACGCTTCCTCCCCGCGGCCATATGGCCCACAGCACTCTCCTTGCCTAAAGCGTTTTCCCCTGCGGCGTGATCAACGTCCATCCCGCCCAGAGTTCTTTCATCTGCTCCGGAATACAGATCTGTGTATTTTTATGGATAGAAGGTCTTATCATGACCTTCGACTCATAGGGATTGAGTCTGGCCCCCCAGAAACTGAATGTACTGTTGGCACAGATATTATGTTTGCAGGAACTCATCAGCATCATATCATAAATGCTGTTCTTCCCACTGTTCCAGTCTATGATCTCACTGGCCTCTTCCCGGTAATGCTCCCGCACATAAGGAATATCATCGGAAAAAAAGAAAAACGCCGCCTGTGGATATTTTTCCCTCAAAAAGGCAATCGCCGCCCGGTAATAATCGTTCGTGCTGATGCCACCGAAAACAGGACGGTTCGCTGCATCGAGATAATCTCCCCGGCGGATGTGTACGCTGACGGACTCCGTTTCCTGCATCTTACGGATCATTTCCCTGTTCCGTTTGGATATCTCAGAATCGCCGCCTTCCGTAACGGATGCTTTGGGAAACCGAATCTCCTGACGCAGTTTTCCCAGAATATCCGCATAATATTTCTCACAGGCCCAGTATCCCACCAGATATTTATCTGTGAACGTAAGTACCTGCTCATGATACATATCGTTCTCCATAAAACAGGGATTAGAAGCGGAAAAAAACTTCCTTTTGAGTTTTGACGCCGCCTTTTCTTTCTCTTCCCACAATCTGCCGAGCACGCTTCTGATTTCTTCCGGCGAAGCTGTCCGATAAGAAACGCCGTCCAGATAATCCAGTTCCAGTTCCCGTTCTGCAAGAACGGATTCCTGTACGTCCGCATTCCGAAACCACGAAATATCCAGCCGAACTTCTTTTCCCATGTTTTCCAGTTTTTTATATAGCGCATATTGCTGCATCTGGTTCCCCAGACCGCCCATGACTCTGATGATGATCATCCTCTATACCATGTCCCTTCCAGTCATGCCGCCACAGGCGGCACAAACAATTCATGCAGAATGGCCGCCAGGGCATTCTGCGAGGCGAACTTCTTCTCACATTTATATCTCCAACATCAGCACGACCCCCAGCGCCCACGGATAAGCATCATACCGCTGCGGATACTGGGAAAAGCCCTCACATTCGCCCAGACAGTCATATACCCTGCCGTTTTTAATGGATTTTCGGAGTGCATGAAGCCCCTTATCGAGAACGATCTGATAAGCCTCTCCCTGAAGCATTCTCGTTCTGATGCCTTCCTGTAAGGCGAGACAGATCATCGCGGTGGCAGACGTGTCCGCCGGACCTTCCATCGCCTGAAGCTGCCAGGAAAAATAACCGTCTTTGCGCTGCCATGCGATGACCACATCGATCAGGCGGCAATAAGATTCCTGTAATCTATCCAGACCATAGACTGCCGTCATGCACCTCGTCATACCGCGCAGAAGCCAGCCTACCGCCCTTCCCCAGCCAATAATGCCATATTTCATGCCCGTTTCCACCTCATAGCCATGATAGGGAAGCTCCGTCGTCGTATCGATGCCGTAAGCGAGAAAATTCGCGATCTGAGAGACCGCCAGCTCCATGCCCTCATCCTCTCCATAGACTCTGCCGTACTCATATAGAAAAGGACAGGACAAACCGACCGTATCGACATAGACATGGTTATTTTTCTGCTCCGCGCGGTAAGGAAAACTCCCCGTCTCATCCGTCGGATAAGAAAAAGCATACTCCGCCAGTTTATCGACAGCCTTCCGATATTTTTCAACGTTCTTTTCGCTGATCATGCCATTGGCCTTCTGACTGTTCTGGTATTCCTCCAAAACGGCGAGAAATACCTCTCCGGCAAGCAGGTCATCCAGATAATAGACCGGACATTTCCTTTTTTCCCATCTGGCAAAATAAGCCGAAAGCGCTGTTTCAATCCGCTCAACTGCCGCTTTTGCTTCTTCACTTTCTTCTCCTGTAAGCTTCTGCCTGCAGTGCCATAAGCCCGCCGCAAGAAGTCCCGTCGGCCAGAAGATCAGATCGTCCGCCGGAATCTGCCGTCCGAGCATATATTTCTTCAGGAACATCTTCATTCTTGTCTTCGTATTCCACAAACCATATGACAAAAGTTCCTCACAGGCTGTCCCAATCAGTTCCATCTTTGCTGTGTCCATTGATTTTTCCTCTACTTGTTCTTTCTCACTACCGACCACAGATACGCAAATTCCTCCGTTTTCCGGAACAAACATACAAAAACCAGGTTATAGACTACCGTAATGATTCCCGCCATCAAAAGAAAAGTCAGCACATTTACCTGAGAGAGCAGGAATTTTTTAACAGGTATCAATATTAAAAGAATCCCCAAAATCGTACAAATATATTTGAATGAATCCTTAAAATAATCCCAGACGCTTCTTGAAAAGCAGTCCCGATAAATAATCACAGGCCGGATGAGATTGGCCATGACGCCTGAAATCACCGTTCCGATATAAACGCCGGCAAGCCCGATATATTTCGCGCCGATAATGGAGATCACCAGATTAACGCCTCCCTGAACAAAAGACAGGTACTTGTCCTGTTCAAAAACCCCCGCCGCAATCTTATAATTCAGCAGAACGACCCTTCCGCCCTTAAAATAAAAATCAATTAAGATCAGCGTCAGAATCGCCTGTCCCAGTTTCCAGCTCTCATCCAGCCAAAGCCCGGTAACGAGCGGCGTCAGCAGCAGCCAGAATCCGACTGCGGCAAAGCCGTAAAGCCAGCAGGCAAAGAAACGATATACTTTAAAAACACTGTACTGTTTCTCTTTCGACTCCGTGGCGACAAGATTTCCAAGCCCTGAGATAACGGAATTAAAGATCAGATTGATAAAATTGGCGCCGTAAGTGATCACATAGTTATAATTTCCGACAAATCCGACCGAAGCTACATCGATAAAATAGGTAATGATAATACTGTCTGTCTGTAACCTGGCAACATCCCCTATTTTATGGAACATCAACGCCTTACTCTTCGTGACGACAATATCCGTTTCCTCTTTCGTCAGCTTTTCCACTTTCCTGTCACGCAGATACGGATACAGATGATTCAAATAAATGCTGACGGCAATCTTCTGAAGCAGTTCAATAGCCGCATGAGCCAATAAATATAAGAGAAAGCTTTTCGTCACATAAAGAACGACAATCTGTACGCCGACCGTAACAATCTTCGTAATTGTTGTGATATTAGTCTGAATATAATCCTTTTGCTCCGCGTTGACAAGACTATATTTATAAGCCACGAAATAAGTGCTGACCGTATTGAAGAGAAATATCAGGTAATAAATCACCAGTTCCCTGACCGCGAGACCGTTCCTGCTCTCGGCTTTGATCAGCAGCGGCAGGAAAGGCGTAATCGCGATTCCGATAACGGCAATCACGCACGCGATCGTCAGATATGCCTTTTTATATAGCCGCATATAGGATTTTATCTTCTCCCTGTCGCGATTGGCGACCGGCTTATATAAACTGTAATTTAAGGCCGTTCCGACACCGAGTTCCGCCAGTGACAACACGCTCAGGATATCCGCATACAGGGTATTTACGCCGAGCAACGTTTCTCCGAGCACCCGGATAAACACATCCCTCTGCCAAAATCCCAGAATCAGAATCATGAAATTGCTGATATAACCGAAGAAAATATTCTTCGCCGCCTTCTGTACTCTGCCCATTTTGTTCCTTTACCGCTTTCTTTTTTTCATCAGACCATACAGACTGATATACAGAGCCGGAAACCTTTCAAACAACTTGACTTTCAGCCGGTATCCCCCATCCAGCCCTGCATAGGCTCCCTCGATTTCCAGCGTTTTCTTTACGGTCCGGCTGCACTGCTTCTGCAGTTGTGCATATTCTTTCCGCTTTCCGGCAGGCAGACAGGCAAGCTTTCCCATCGTCAGCATACAGGAAATCAACAGGATCGAAGCTGCTTTCTGCAAAATCTCTGGTCCATAAGGCGCTTCCTCCCCCTTTGCATCTGCTGCCGCATTTTCCGAACGCACTTCATCGAGAACGTACTGCCAGCACCGTATCTGGTCCATATCCGAAGCCCGGAAAGGCCGCAGCATTGCACCATTTGCATTATAATAATAACAATATCCGGGGTATTCGCTGCAGCTGATTGCTTCCGCCTCCCGCGCCGTCTCCCAAAGAAACAGCATATCTTCCCCGATGGTATAATCCTCTTTGAAAAAATGTCCTTCCAGCAGTTCCCGCCGGTAAAGCTTGCTCCAACAGCGGGTGTCCTGCTTCAAAATACCCTCCGCCAGAAAATCTTTTCCGGCGATCAGCCTTTTTTCATAGGCCTTCTCCTGCGGTTTTCTTGCCTTTTCCCAATCGCTGTCGGAGCAGCGTTCAAAACCGCAGCCCGCGATTTGAACGCCTTCCTGCTGTATCTCCTCATATAACCGGGACAGGCAGTCCGGCTGCAGCCAGTCATCCGCATCCACGAAAAAAAAATATTCTCCCCGCGCTTCCCGAATACCGGTATTTCTGCCATAAGAAACGCCCCGGTTCTCTTTGGAATGAAAAACACGGATCCTGTCATCCCTCTCCTGCCATGCTTCACAAAAAGCGAGCGTCCTGTCCGCAGAGCCTCCATCAACTAATAAAAGCTCCCACATCGTATAAGTCTGCGCCTGAACGCTCTGCACACATCTTCCGAGATAAACTTCTCCGTTATAGATTGGAACGATAATACTGATCAGTCCCTGTATCACTTTGTTACCTGCTTCCATAATTTCCGAATCTCATCTCCTGCCTGTACCGCTTTCGCACAGTATTCCGGCATGATCTCACGCAGTTTCATACGAATTGCCTCTTCTTCCCCCATCAGCCATTCATAGGCACGGATGAGCGCATCCGGCTCCTGAAGCGTCCAAACAGGCAGTACATAATTTTCTTCGCTCCCGAACAGGTCCCTGGCGATGCCCAGCGCCTTGACCGAATAACCCACGACTAATGTCGGCACGAAACTGGAGTATGCCGCTATCGTCGCGTGTGTCCTTGCGCCGATAAATGCCCGGCATCTTGCAATGATATATTTCAACTGTCCGCAGGACATATCGGGCAGCAGCATGACCCGTTCATTTTCTTCATAGCCCTGATAAAGTTCGGCAAGCGTCTCCCTGTCATCATTGTTTTTCCAGATAACATGGGGAATGAGCGCCACACGGTTCGTTGAGGTCTCCAGGATATGTTCGATCAGTTTCCGATAATTCTGCACGGTAATGCCCGGCTCTTTCTCATGACGGACGATCATCGGGCTGATGTTGATGCCGATCGTCCCGCCTGCCAGGAAGTTTTCCGGCATCGATGCTTTTTCCGGCTTTAAAGAAAAAGCAGGGTCGGGAAAGAACTTCACATTCTCCGTGATGCCCGCTTCGAAAAGCGCCCGCATCGTAATGGATTCCCGCGGCGTAATGAGCGCATACCGTTTCATGTCCTCAATAACTTCCGGTTCCTTCAACAACTCCGGTTCTATGGAACAGCCCCACAGAACGGTCTTTGCCCCCGCTTTGCAAAAAGTACGGTTCGCCAGAATCGCTTCTTTTTTAGAAATTTCATAGCAATACATATCGCCGCCCACCGATACATATAACGGCGCCTGTTTTTTCCCGAGGATGTCCCGGAAACGATACCGCATAAAAGACTCCGGGTCATGGAACAGGGCCCGCCAGAGATAATACCATACATGCGCGATGAAATGCTCGTCAATCTTCCGCTCCTGCAAAATATCACACAGCCCGTTTAACGAGTAGAATTTATCTTCTTTTTCACTGTTCGTCACAAGCAGTTTGGGGAGTTCATGAAGCATATGGCAGGTGCTGTTCACGATTGCTTCACAGCCATGATTCCCGCTTCCCCCATGCAGATACATCACTAATTTATTTTCCAAACTCGTTTCCTTTCTTTCATCCGTCTATTTCTTTCTGTCGTAAATCCGGATGATTCCCCGCAGAATCCGCAGAAGCAGCTTCTCCGGATACTGCATTCCAAGATACAGAAGCTGATTGGAACGCTCCCTGACGGAAAGCGGTGTATTCAGCACGCGTCCCCGCACCTTTTCATTCAGAAAGATTTCCCGGATATTTCGAATATAGCCCTTATCGGGATTGCGCAGTTCGTTCTTCATGACGAGCAGCAGCATATAGCAGTATTCTCTTTCAATCGCCTCTTTATTATCCCGGATTCCTTTTTCTTCCGATACGGTACACAGAAAACTGCGAAGCCGTTCGAGTCCTTCCAGCATATTCGGCACATAACAATGCACCATGGAATCTTCTACATAGCGGTAATGGTAGTACAGCGCATTCTCCATGATCACGACACGGGAGCTGTCGAGCATCGCCGGATACACGAGGTTGAAATCCTCCCCCATATGGATTGCCGTATCGCAGTATTTCTCATTTCCTTCAAAAACAGACTTTTCATATAATTTCATACAACGGGATATGGGAACCGTGCGCTGCTCGTT
This sequence comes from uncultured Lachnospiraceae bacterium, assembly GCA_947178125.1. Classification (GTDB taxonomy): domain Bacteria; phylum Bacillota; class Clostridia; order Lachnospirales; family Lachnospiraceae; genus UBA3282. The sequence continues at coordinate 66,448 of CAMWXB010000012.1, forward strand.
CCCGATCAGTTTATTCTTGATCTCCCGTTTCAGCTTTTCCCCTTCGTATACGCCGGGTGCGGCAGGACAGACTGCCAGAAGGGTCTGATGTTTTTTCTCCAGAATATGGTTACAGCACACGATTTCGCCTTTTTTCCCGGCCAGATGCTTTGCCATCTCCCGCAGCATCTCCGTTTCCACATAATCGTCACTGTCAACGAACATATAATAATCCCCGGAAGCTTCCCGCAGACCCGTTAAAGATGCCGCCGTACAGCCGCCGTTCGTCTGGTGGATGACCCGAACGCGCTCATCCTGGTCCGCATATCTGTCACAGATCGCACCGCTCCCGTCCGTCGATTCATCATCGATGAGCAATAATTCCAGATTTTTATAAGTCTGCAGCAAAATGCTGTCAATGCACTGCTCCAGATAGTCATGGGCATTATAGACTGCCACGATGACGCTGATCTTATCATTTCTCTTTTTCATAAATACTCCCATCCGCCGTCAGATACTGCTATTTCTGATGCCCACAAACTCCGTCTGCCGCTTCTGGTAATAAAGCATCCCCGCCGGCACATCGCCTTTTACGATGCTTCCTGCCGCAATCACGCAATCGTCTCCGATATGCGCCCCACGAAGAATGGTCACATTCGCGCCAATCCAGACCCTATTGCCGATAACGATTTTTCCCGTCAGATATTCGCTTTCGCTGTTTTTATAGTTATGGTCATGGTCTACGATCACAACATTATTCCCTATTTTACAATAATCGCCGATCACAATTTCCTCCATACAGCTTACGCTGCACCCTGTATTCATAAAAACATGTGCACCGACATGTAATTTTCCCTTCTGTCCACAGATCAGATACAGATTGCCGCGATTCTGTATACGCTCCCCCAGCCGGATGAAAGCCCCCTGGGCGATTTCCAGATGCGGATGCTCAAAGCCCTGTACCCATGATGTCTGCAATCTGCTGCCATATCGGCATTTCCAGCCTAAGATTCTTATCGCGCTTCCGAGCGCGCGCCCTAACTGCCCCATCTTCTGACCATGCCTCCGTTCATTTCCGCGTTCTATCGGCCGAAAAGTTTTTTGCTGTGGACTCATAAATCATACTGAGCCGCTCCAAATGTCTTTCCAATCCGTAATCCCGCATGGCAAGCGCTCTCGCGCTCCCGCCATATGCTCTGCGCAGCTCCGGCTCCCGTAACAGCCGTATCACATCCTGCGCCATCGACTGAATATCCCCGGGCTTTTCGAGACAGCCGTTTGTACCGTTTTGAATCAGCTTAGGAATACCTCCGACGTTTGTCGTTACGATACCGAGTCCATAACTCATCGCTTCTAAAACAGCCATCGGCATTCCCTCATTATAAGTCGGAAACAGAAAAACACCGCTCTCCCGAAGCAGCTTTTCCTTTTCCGCATGCCTCACCCATCCGGGAAAAGCAACGCCGGAGCCAATCCCCTGCTTCACAAAAGCCTCTTTGACAGCCTCCATCTCGCCGTCTCCCGCCATGACCAGCCGTGCGGAAGGCATTTCTTTGACCACCTGCTGCCAGATAGCAGGAATATCGTAGCATCCTTTCCGTCTGCCCAGTTCCCCCATAAAAAGCACCTGTTCCGTTTTACGACCGGTATCATAGGGCTCTTCCGGTATCTTACAGTAATTTTCAAGCACCTCGATGCGCTCTTCCAGTACAAAAGCGGCAATCCGCTCTTTCCATTCCTCTGACAGCACGATAAGCCTCGCGCACTTTCCATACACGCGGGCAATTCGTTTCTTTTTTCTTTCGGAAGCATTTTCATAGAACCGGTCGAACTCCGCCCCGTGGATATGATTGATGACCGGAATCCCAAACAGGCAGCTCATATAAATAAACGGCATTTTCCGGTAAAAGCTGGGACCGAAGGAAGAATGAATATGCACGATATCCGGCCTGTCACAAAAAAGCTGCCCCAAAAAGGCACAATAACCGCACAACGCCTTGCCTAATTTCTGCCACTTGCTCCCGTCACAGTAGGACTCAACATAACAAATCTTATATTTCTGCTCCAGAACAGAGCCCCTGTACCCGTTCACAACAGAGGCAATACCGCCCTTTACCGCAGCATTTGGCACGACCATACACACTTTCATTTGGAACCCTTCCCAGTCAAAACGACCCATACGGTCTGGAACAGAATTTTGATATCCAACCCCATTGTCCAATTATCGATATATTCCAAATCCAGTTTCACTACCTCATCAAAATCAATGATCTCACTCCGTCCGCTGATCTGCCACAGACCGGTCAGCCCCGGCGTCATACTGATACGCCTTCTGTAATGAGAGTTATACTTTTCAAATTCGTCTTCCGTCGGCGGTCTCGTTCCGACCAGGCTCATATCACCTTTCACGATATTATAGAACTGCGGCAGTTCATCAATGCTCGTCTTACGGATGAATTTCCCAACCTTCGTGATACGCGGGTCATTCTCCATCTTGAACATCAGACCCTGCATTTCATTCTGCGCTTCCAGTTCTTTCTTCCGCGCTTCCGCATCGATATACATGGAACGGAACTTGTAGATTTTAAAGCGCCGTCCGTTCTTGCCAATCCGCGTCTGTGCAAAAAAGACCGGACCCGGAGAATCCAATTTGATCGCCAGCGCGACAAAAGGCATCATGACCGCCGTAATGAGCAATCCAACCAGTCCGCCGACGATATCGAGCAGACGTTTTAAGAACATCCTCCGATAATCGAAATGATTGATCGAATAGGTCACGACCGTATAACCGGCAAATCTCCCGACGTGGACTTCTTTCTGCGGCCTGTCAATAATGTCGATATTAAAATGACAGGCAATGCCCATGGATTCCAGTTCGTATATGATATGTTTCACATATTCTTTGTTTTCCTCCGGCAGGTTGATAAATACTTCATCGAGCGGCATCTGCCTCGCCATCTCGATGACATTGGAACCGTCCGCCGTCACTTTAACGCCATCGACGATAACGCCTTTTCTGTCCGCGTCCACACAGGCAAGCGCCACGATTTCATAATTGATGTCCAAGGCTCCCTTCAACTGGCTGACAGTCTTATCCAAAACAGTGTCTTTGGTAATGATCATGATTTTGACCTGATTGGACTGAGACATAAAATAAGCCCGCAGTACCCTTTTCATCAAAAGGCGCATCAGCCAGACAAGGAAAATATCCAGCACCGTAAAATATCCCCAGACAAGTCTTGAAAAATCAATACCTCTCTGGATGACGAACAATACGCTGGAAAACGCGACCGCCATAAACAGATTGAATTTCAGCACGGCGATGAACTCCACAAAAATGCCGCGCGTCAGGAAATCCCGGTTCCAGTCCAGCAGGAAACTGTAAATGGTGCAGAACAGCAGGAAACAGATACATCCCAGAAAGTGAAGTTCCGGCTCCATTACCCGGCTGAACTTATGATAACGCAAAAGGATGGCGATCATATAAGATATCGTAATGCTCAGTAAATCGACGAATAGAAGGCAGTAGCTTTCTATAATTTTCTTTTTACGGTTCATGGTATACCTTTCCGATTTTCATGTGGCAGTTCAGCCCCAGGCCTGACAACGTGTAGTTCCT